>CACDFC010000012.1 GCA_902552035.1 uncultured Pelagibacteraceae bacterium
CATATTTTGTATTTTTATGTCTAATTATTTTAAAACTATATTCTTTTTGTTTTAGCTGACTAATTAAATTTGTAAAGTTTTTCAAATCATTAATTAAAAGATTAAAATGAAAATTAATTGCATTTTTTGTCTTTTCGACCATTTCCACTGAAGTAATGTTTACTTTGTTATTACCAATTAATGAGGTTACTTCACCAAGAACACCAGGTTTATCTGTTAAAGATATCCAAAGTGTAGTATTGTATTCTTTGTTTCTTGCCGTTCCATTAGTTTCTTTGTTTTGCCAATATCTTCTGATTGCGGCTCTAGCTTTTCCAGTTTTTGCAGTTGAAACCCAATGTAATGAAGGAGATACTTTCTTTGATGTAATTATTTTTATTACATCTCCATTTATTAATATAGTTTGCATGTCAGACTCTTTGCCATTAATTAAACAACCAACAGCTTTATCTCCAATTTTAGTATGGACAGCATATGCAAAATCTATAGGTGTTGCGTCTTTTGGTAATTTAATTACTGAACCTTTGGGAGTGAAACAAAATACGTTTTCTTGAAACATTTGTAATTTTGTGAACTCATAAGAGTCCTCTGGGTTTTCATTTTTGTCAATAATTTCAACCAAATCAGCTAACCAATCATATTCTTTCCAAGTGAGTGAATTAAATTTTTCAGAAGATTTGTATTTCCAGTGTGATGCTATACCTCTTTGTGCATACTCATGCATTTGCATTGTTCTAAGCTGAATTTCAATTGGTCTTTTGTTAGGACCTATTACAGCTGTATGTAAAGATTGATAATTATTGATTTTTGGTGATGAAATGTAATCTTTAAATCTACCAGGTATACAATTCCAATTAGTATGAAATACACCTAAAGCTTTATAACATTCATTTACATCTTTTAAAATAATTCGAAATCCGATTATGTCTGTCATTTGCTCCAAAGATGTTCTTTTAACTTGAACTTTTTTCCATAAAGAAAAAGGGGTTTTTTCTCTACCAAAAATTTTACATTCTATATTTTCATCTAATAAAAGATTTTTTAAGTCTTGAGATACAGAATTAAAACTTATTTCATTAGTTTCTTTAATATTTTTAAGTCTATCTTTGATTAGTTTTCTTGCATCGGGATTCAAAACTTCAAAACATAAATCTTCAAGTTCATCTTTTATTCTGTTCATTCCCATTCTATCAGCAAGTGGAGCATAAATTTCCATAGTTTCTTTTGCTTTTCTTATTTGTTTATCTTTGTCATTAACAAATTGAATAGTACGCATATTATGAAGTCTATCTGCAAGCTTCACCAATAGTACCCTTATGTCTCTTGATGTAGCTAATATTAATTTTCTAAAATTTTCCGCTTTTGAATTTGAAACAGCTTGGTTTTCAAACTCTGATATCTTCGTTACACCATCAACTAAATCTGCAACCTCTTTACCAAACTCGTCCTGAATAGTTTTATATGTCGCAAAAGTATCTTCTATAGTATCGTGTAACAATCCGGTTGCTATAGTCGCGCTATCAAGCTTCAACTCTGTTAAAATATTTGCTACTGCGACGGGATGAATTATATATGGTGATCCTTCATCTCGCTTTTGTTTCTCATGAGCCTTAACCGCAAATGAATAGGCTTTGCTTAGAGTTTCAGGTTTAAGAAACTTATTGTATGTTTTTACTTTATTTATTAAATCTTCAGATTTTAACATTCTTACTTATATCATTAATTTAGATAAGTTTAATAGTTGTTAAGTCTTTATCTATTACTTTAATTATCAATATATCAATTTTTTTACGTGAAATTGGATGTTTCCAATTTTTTGCAATCTCAAATAAAGGCAATAAAACAAATAATCTATTAAACATTCGAGGATGTGGTGTTAATAATTTTTCATCATCAACGTATAAATCAATTCTTTTTTGATTAAAATCTAAAATATCAATATCACATTCACGTGGATAATTTTTTGGTTTTTTAAGTCTTCCTAAATCTTTTTCAATTTTTTTTAATTTAATAAATAATGATGTAGGATTTAAATTTGTGATTATTTTAATAACAATATTAATATATTTAGGAAATGATCTTTTTGGCCAAGACAAGGTTTCGTAATAGCTTGATATTTTCACAATTCTAGTATTTTTGTCAGAGATTAAATATAACGCTTTGTTTATATTATTTATTTTATTTCCTAAATTTGAACCAAGTCCTAAGTAAACTTCATTAACTTGATTTTCTAAAATATCTTGCTTTTTCACGGTTCCAATCCCTAGTTTTTTTTGTATTTCTTTTATCAAAATTTTTTTTTCCTTTAGCAATCGCTATTTCGATTTTTGCTTTGCCTTTCTTAAAATACATTTTTGTTGGTACCAGCGTAAAACCATCTTCATTTACCTTTCCAATTAATTTATTAATTTCTTTCCTATTGAAAAGTAATTTTCTTTCAGAATAAGGGTTATGATTTGAATTGCTAGCTTGTTTATAGATTGGTATATGGGAATTAATTAAATAAATTTCACCATTCTTTTCTATTGCATATGAGTCAGCAATATTCACTTTTCCTAATCTTATGGATTTAATTTCAGATCCTTTTAATACGATGCCAGCCTCTAAAAAATCATTAAAGAAAAAATTAAAACTAGCTTTACGATTCAAACATATTATTTTTAAACCACTTTTGGCTTTATTCATCATTAATTAAATTAATTTAGCTGATGATAGTGCTTGTTTAACCTGATCTTCTGTATCTTTTTTAATTTTAACTAAAGGAAGTCTAATATCATCATCACATAATCCCAATAACTTGGATGCATATTTTACAGGTGCAGGATTGCTTTCTAAAAATAAAGATTTGTGCACAGGTTGAAGAATTTTATCGATTTCTTCTGCATCGCTAATTTTACTTTTATCTTTTGATAATGACAATTCTTGCATTTGTGAACACATTTTAGGTGCAATATTTCCTGTTACAGAAATAATTCCATTTCCACCTCTTTTATTAAATTCAAAAGCAAGTCCATCTTCACCAGTTAGATTAATAAAATCGTTACCAAGTTTTTTTATTGTTTGATCTAATCGATTTAAATCACCTGTAGCATCTTTTACACCAACAATATTTTTAAGTTCATATAATCTTGCCATAGTATCAACTGACATGTCTATTACACATCTACTTGGAATATTATAAATAATTATAGGCAGGTTTGTATTGTCATTTATTGACTTATAGTGTTGGTATAAACCCTCTTGAGTAGGTTTGTTATAATAAGGAGTTACTATTAATGCGCCATTGGCTCCAGCTTTTTCTGCATGTTTAGTTAATGCAACTGCTTCTTCTGTTGAATTAGAACCTGTACCGGCAATAACAGGTAGTTTCCCGTTTGCTTCTTTTATACATAATTCTATAACTTTTTCATGCTCTTTATGATTTAAGGTTGGAGACTCACCTGTTGTACCCGCCGGAACAAGACCATGAGTTCCATTTTTAATATGAAAATTTATTATTTTTATATAGTTTTCCTCATCTAACTCATTATTTTTAAATGGAGTAATTAAAGCTACATTTGATCCTTTAAACATAAATACTTATAACATAAATTGAAGATTAATTTTTAAATATATGAAATATAAATCAATTAAACTTATAGTTTTAAATATAGTTATTTTACTAATTTTTCAATTATCTTTTGCAGATAATTTAATTTTACCCAAAAAAAAACCTTTAATTTCAAACAAACTATTAAATGAAAGCAAAATCAAAAACATTCTTGTTCCTAAGAAAAAACCAGGTAAATTAAAAAAAATAGTTGAAAAAACTAACGAAGAAGAGAAAAAAAAGGTTTCAAAAATTAATGGAATTATTATTCCTAAAAATAAACCTTTAATTGTTCGAAAACAATCTACACGAATAACAAAAAAATCTAATCTATATAGCGATAGAGACTTTGAATATGCAAAACAAGCCGTTCAATTTATGGAAAAATCTAATTGGCGAGATGCTATAAAAGTATCTAAAAAAGCTAGGGCAAAATCTATATATAACTTTATTCAGTGGAAACATTTGCTAACAACAGGAAATCAAGCAAGTTTTTATGACTATAAAGCATTTATAGAAAATAATTCTAAATATCCTAGAATTAATAGAATTAAATACTTAGCAGAACATAAAATTTCTTTAAAATCACAATCTTCTCAAAATATTATTAATTGGTTTAATAGAAACGAACCACTAAGTGGGTTTGGTAAAATGATTTTAGGTGAGAGTCTTATTACAATTGGTGAAAAATCAAAAGGTATAAATTTAATTAAAGAGGGATTTATAACTGCAGATTTATCTAGATCTGATCTAAAATTTTATAGAAAAAAATTTAAAAAATATTTGTCTAGTGATGATTATATAAAACGTGCTGATTATTTGTCGTGGGAAAATAAATATTGGGATTTAAAAAGAATGTTGAGATATTTGCCTAAAGATTATCAACTTTTATACACAGCAAGACAACTCTTAATGAGCAAATCATACGGTGTAGATACGGCAATTAGCAAAGTTCCTAAAAATTTAAAAAATGATTCAGGATTAAATTACGATAGACTTAAGTGGAGAAGAAAAAGAGGAAGAGTAGATAGTTGCCTAGAAATTCTTTTTAAAATACCTAATACAAAAGAATATATGGTGAGACCTGATAAATGGTGGAAGGAGAGAGCAATTATTGCAAGATCTTTAATATATAAAAAAAGATTTGCAGATGCATATAAAATATCAAGCAATAATGGATTAACAGAAGGCCCTGAGTATGCAGATGCAGAATGGATGAGTGGATGGATAGCATTTAGTTTTTTAAATGATCCTTTGTTAGCAGAGGAACATTTTAAGAATTTTTATAATAACGTAAGTTACCCTATAAGTTTATCCAGAGGCGCATATTGGTTAGGAAGAGTTTATGAAAAATTAGAAAATTTTGAAAAGTCTAATAAATGGTTTGAAGAAAGCTCAAAATACTTAACTACATACTATGGTCAATTATCTTTTATGAAAATTAGTCCAAATGAAAAATTTGAACTAAAAGAAGAAATGATTGTAGATAAAAAATATGCTGAATATTTCTACAAAAATAAATTAGTGTCAACAGTTTATCTTTTAAATGACCTTAAAAAAACTAAATATACAAAACATATTTTAAGACATTTAGCTAACGATAATATTGATAAAGGAAGTGAAATTCTTGCAGCAAAATTAGCAACTGAAATTTCAAGATTTGATTTTGCTATACAAGTATCTAAAATTGCTTCTTATCAAAAAAGATTTCACAATAAATATAATTATCCAATTATTAGTACACCAAAAAAAGTAAGTACAAGAAAAATTCCTGAAGCAGCTTTTATTCTGTCTATCATCAGACAAGAAAGTGAATTTGATACAAGTGCCCATAGCAGAGCAGGAGCAAAAGGATTAATGCAATTAATGCCCTATACAGCTAAGACTGTAGCTAAGCAGGCTAAAATGGCTTACTCAAAATCTAAACTTACAAGAAGTCCTAAATACAATATTAAATTGGGATCTCACTATATAGCAGGATTATTACTTGAGTATGATGGTGCCTACCCTTTTGCTATTGCAGCTTATAATGCAGGACCAAAAAGAGTTAAATACTGGAAAAAAATTAATAAAAATCCTCAAAAAGGTCAAATCGATTATGTAGATTGGATTGAATTAATAAAATTTAAAGAAACTAGAAATTATGTTCAAAGAGTTTTAGAAAATTATAATGTATATAGGTATATTTTAAGTCAAAAACCCATAAAACTTAAGAATTACTTTAAAGATGATCCGCTCTATTAATGGCGGAAGGAGAGGGATTCGAACCCTCGGTACACCTTTTCAAGCGTACGGCGGTTTAGCAAACCGCTGGTTTAAACCAGCTCACCCATCCTTCCTTATAACCATGTGTAACTTGAAATCATTGAATATTCAATATTAATCAAGTAATTTCATCAAAAATGAAAAACAAATATTCTATATTTTCGCTTATTAAAAATGCTCTTAGCGGCCACGAAAATTGGCAAAGAGCATGGCGTGATCCTGAACCAAAAAAAGAATATGATGCGATAATCGTAGGTGGTGGAGGACATGGATTGGCAACGGCATATTATTTAGCAAAAAAACATAAAATGACAAATATAGCTGTTGTTGAAAAAGGTTGGATTGGTGGAGGAAACACTGGGAGAAACACAACTATTATAAGATCAAATTATTTATGGGATGCTAGTGCTGGATTATATGACCATGCACTTAAAATTTGGGAAGGTTTATCTCAAGAACTTAATTATAACGTGATGTTCAGTCAAAGAGGTGTTATGAATTTAGCACATAACCTTCAAGATGTTCGAGACCTTAAAAGAAGAACTCATGCAAATAGATTAAATGGTATAGATGCTGTTTGGTTAAATACTGGTGAAGTAAAAAAATTCTGTCCAATTATAAATACTTCTCAAGATATTAGGTATCCAGTTTTAGGTGGTACATTACAAAAAAGAGCTGGCACAGCACGTCATGATGCAGTTGCTTGGGGATACGCTAGAGGAGCGGATCAACTAGGTGTCGATATAATTCAAAATTGTGAAGTTAAAGGAATTAAAAGGGATGGTGATCAAGTCATTGGTATTGAAACTTCCAAAGGGTACATCAAATCTAAAAAAATTGGAGTAGTTGCTGCAGGTCATTCAAGTGTAATAGCAAATATGGCTGGCTTAAAATTACCACTAGAAAGTAAACCACTTCAAGCCTTAGTATCTGAGCCAGTTAAACCAATTATTGATACAGTTGTAATGTCAAATGCAGTTCATGCTTATGTTAGTCAGTCTGATAAAGGTGAATTAGTTATAGGTGCTGGAACAGACTCATATGTATCTTATACTCAAAAAGGTAGCCATAATATTGTTGAGGAGACTTTAAGAGCAATATTAGAACTGTATCCAATTTTTAGTAGAATGAAAATGTTAAGGCAATGGGGAGGTATAGTTGATATATGTCCTGATGCAAGCCCAATAATAAGTAAAACTCAAGTCAAAGGTCTTTATTTCAATTGTGGCTGGGGTACCGGTGGTTTTAAAGCAACACCGGGCTCTGGTGATCTTTTTGCTCACACCATTGCAAATGATGAACCTCATAAATTAAATGCGGCATTTAATATAAATAGATTTGTAAGTGGCAATCTTGTAGACGAACACGGAGCAGCAGCTGTTGCACACTAAAGATGTTTATAATTAATTGTCCTTATTGTGGAGAAAGAGATCAAACAGAATTTTCATCCGGTGGAGAAGCGCATATAGTAAGACCTAAACAACCTACAGAACTAAGTGACGATGAATGGGCAGAGTTTTTATTCATGAGAAAAAATATAAAAGGAATTCAATTTGAAAGATGGAACCACAGTCATGGATGTAGAAAATGGTTTAACGTTGTTAGAGACACTTCTAATGATAAAATTCATGCAGTTTATAAAATGGGTGAAAAACCTCCGATAAATAAATAATGACTCAAGAATTAAGAATAAATAATAACAAATTCATTGATCAGACAACTAGATTATCTTTTAAATTTAATGGTGAAAAATTATATGGTTACAAAGGAGATACCTTAGCCTCTGCATTATTAGCAAATAATATACATTTGGTAGGTAGAAGTTTCAAATATCATAGACCTAGAGGAATAATGACATGTGGATCTGAAGAGCCAAATGCAATTGTTCAAATTGGAAACGATCCGTCACTTACAGACCCAAACGTTAGAGCTACTGAAATAGAACTTTACGAAGGTTTAGAAGCATTCAGTCAAAATTGTTGGCCTAATGTAAAATTTGATATTGGTGGTATTAACAATCTTTTGTCCCCTCTCCTTCCTGCTGGATTTTATTATAAAACATTTATGTGGCCTGCCAGTTTTTGGGAAAAATACGAATTTTTTATCAGGCATTCTGCAGGACTGGGTAAATCACCAACCAAACCTGATCCAGATATATACGATCACAAGCATTATCACTGTGATGTATTGGTTGTTGGTGGAGGTATTTCAGGCATAATGGCTGCAAAATTATCAGCTGAAAATAATAAGGATACATTGCTGCTTGATGATAAAAATACTTTAGGAGGTACAACCATTTATCAAAATAATGATTGTTTTAAAATAGACGACAATCATACAAATTATTGGTTAGAAAAAGAAATTAAGAACATTAAAAATATTAAAAATTTAACCATTAAAACAAGAACAAGCTTAGCAGCTTATCATGGATATAATTATCTATTGGCTAAAGAAAATATAACTGATCATTTAAGCCCGGATGAAAGAAAAGATAAAATAAGACAAAGACTTTGGAAGATAAGGGCTAAAAAAGTTATAATTGCAACAGGTTCTATAGAAAGACCATTAATTTTTAATAATAATGACAGACCTGGTATTATGCTTTCATCTGCAATAAAGAAATTTATTGATTTTTATGGTGTAAAAACAGGAAGAGAAATCTCATTATTTACTAATAATGATAGCGTTTATGAAACAGCAATTTCGTTGAAGAAAAGTGGAGTAAATATTATATCTATTATTGATATTAGAGATAAATCATCATCAAAAATTGTTGAGGAAGTTGAGAAACATAATATAAAAATTTATTGGAATCATACAATAGTAAATACTGAAGGTTATAGAAGAATTAGTTTTATAGAAATTATGAAACTATCAGATGATGGGTCTGGTGTAATAGGAAAAAAAATTAAATTAAAAACAGATTGCTTGGGGATTTCAGGTGGTTGGACACCAATGGTTCATTTATTCACACAATCTGGTGGGAAATTAAAATTTAGATCAGATGATAATGTTTTTTTACCAGACAAGAATAAAACCCCATCGGATCAAATAAGTATAGGGTCATGTAATGGAGATTTTGATATTAAAGATATAATTTTAAACTCTAATAAAGATGTTAAAACATTTTTAGGTATAGAAAATTCATCCTTTGATAATCTAAAAGTTGAGTCATCAAAAGAGAAAATGAAGAGAAATATTTGGTTGCTACCTTCAGATAAGCCTATTGGAAAAACAAAACCCTTTTTAGATTTTCAAAACGACTCTACAGCAAAAGATGTCAAACTTGCATTGCGTGAAGGATTCAAATCTATTGAACATGTAAAAAGATATACAACAACTGGAATGGGCACTGATCAAGGAAAATTATCTAATATGCATGCTCTAGGTATTATAGCTGAAACAACTGGAACAAATATGGGTGAGCTAGGTACAACAACTTTTAGACCTCCCTACACTCCTCTTACCTTCGGTGCAATTGTTGGAAGAAATGTTGGAGAATTTTTTGATCATACAAGAAAAACTGCAATGCATAATTGGCATGTTCAAAATAAAGCTAAATTTGAAAATGTAGGTCAATGGAAAAGAGCCTGGTATTATCCAAAAAATGGTGAGACAATGTTTGAAGCAGTTCAAAGAGAAAGCAAAGCTGCTAGAGAAAGTGTTGGTATACTAGATGCTTCTACGCTTGGAAAGATTGATATTCAAGGCACTGATGCATCAGAATTTTTAAATCGTGTATATACAAATGCTTGGTCAAAGTTAGCTATAGGCAAATGTAGATATGGTTTAATGTTAAATGAGGATGGAATGGTTTATGATGACGGAGTAACTACAAGATTAGGTGAAAATCACTATATAATGACGACTACAACTGGTGGTGCAGCAAATGTACTTACTAAACTAGAGGATTATCTTCAAACAGAGTGGCCTGAACTAGATGTTTATTTAACAACAGTTACTGATCATTTTTCAACAATAAGTATCTGTGGACCTAACTCAAAAAAAATATTGAGTAAAGTCATACCGGATCTGGATCTATCAGATGAAAAATTTCCTCATATGTCTTTCAAAAATTCTATAATAAATAGAATTAAATGTAGGGTAATGAGGATTAGTTTCACAGGTGAGCATAGCTATGAAATTAATATTCAATCAAATTACGCTAAAAATGTTTGGGAATTGTGTATGGATGCTGGCAAAAATTATAATATAACTCCTTACGGTACTGAAACTATGCACCTATTGAGAGCAGAAAAAGGATTTATAATTACTGGTCAAGATACAGATGGAACAATGACACCATCAGATTTACAAATGGATTGGATTATTGGTAAGAAAAAATTTGATTTTATTGGTAAAAGATCGCTTTATAGAAGTGATACAATAAGAGATGATAGAAAACAATTAGTAGGTCTTTTGACTGATGATCCTAATGAGATTTTAGAGGAAGGTGCGCAAATTGTTGAAAAGTTAAATCAAAAGCCTGTCGAGATGTTAGGTCATGTAACATCGAGTTATTTTAGCCCAAATTTAAATAAATCAATTGCTTTAGCAGTAATGAAGAGTGGAAAAAAACTAAAAGGTAAAAAATTTTTTGTACCAATGGAAAATAAAAACATTAACGTAACTGTTACTGACACAGTTTTTTTTGATAAGGAAAATAAAAGATTAAATGCTTAATTTTGAAACTACAGTGCAAGATAGTAAATCATATGGAGATCTAACTTTATCTGAGATGGAACCTATTTTAAAAATTAACCTAAGAAGTAACAAAAGAGAATTTTCAACTAAAATAGGCAAACTTCTTTCAATCATACCACCTATAGAAGCAAATACGTCATCTAGTAATGAGGATTATTCTATTTTGTGGTTGAGCCCTGATGAGTGGTTAATTTATTCAAGTAACAAAATCTCATATGAAAAACAAAATTTATTGGAAGAAAATTTATTTAAAAATATATCTAATATAAATCAAGGCTCAGTTACTAATGTTACAGATCATTGGGTAATGATCAATCTTAAAGGTTCTAAAATTTATGATTTATTATCGAAATCTTCACCATATGATTTTAAAAACTTTAAAATGAAAAAAGGTTCTGTAGCTCAAACTTTGTTAAATCATACCGATGTTATTTTACATAACTTAGACGATAATAATTTAAATTTATTTGTGAGAAGGTCTTTTTCTGAAGATTTATGGCTGTGGATTAACGACAGCGCTCGTTTTCTCTAATCTTAATTTTAAATATAATATTAAAATACTAAGATAAATTCCTGAAAAAATCCAATTTACTCCTGCCCAGAGCCAAAAAAAGGTTTCAAAACTTGCATTTATATATCTTGCAAAAAGAAATACCATTATTGGATTAAAGCCATTTCTAAATAAATTTGAAATCATTGCATTTTCCGATTTCTTTATTGCCATAAATAAACCGTTTGAGAGAAAAAATATTGGGTATGCAGGCAAAATAAATGCGCAAATTTTTAAGTATTTAGAACCAAACTCGATAACAACTGGATCACTAGAAAAAAAACTTATTATAAGATCTGACAATATGTACAAAAATATTCCAGATACAATCATAATAAGAAATGAATATTTTATAGAGGTAAAATATGTTTCTTTAACTCTATCGAAATTTTTAGCACCAAAATTTTGAGAAATGATAGAAATAATTGCTGTATTAATACCTAATATCGGAAGTAATACTACTTGCTCAATTCTTGTACCTGCCCCGTAACCGGCTACTGCATATTCACCAGATTGACCAATATAAGCAAGGACAATTGCTGCTGTTATAGAGTATGCAAATATTGAAACTACAATAGGCATTGATGTAAAGAAAATATTGATGAAATAGAATATTTTTGGAATAAGAAATTTATTAGTAATTTCTTTAATTCTAGGATTTTTTAAAATTTTAAATAAAATTATAAAAAAAGCTACTGACTGAGAAAATATAGTAGATATTGCTATTCCTTTAACACCTAAAGCTGGAAAGAACAAAAGACCAAATATTAAAATTGGATTCAATATTAAATTTATAAAGAATGATAAAATTAATACATTTCTGTAGGTTTTTGTATCTCCTTCAGCGTGTAACAATGAATTTAAAGCTACAACTAAAATAAATAATATTGATCCCGAAAAAATTATATCTGTATATTGAAGACCTAGTTCAGTAACTTCTTTAGTTGTTACCATTAAAGAAAAAATTTTATCGGAAAAATTTAAACCTATTAGCGTAATTACAACTGATATTAAGACTCCAAAATAAATGATGTGCGTGAAATAATTTAATATATTTTCTTTATTCTTTTCACCAATACTATTTCCTATCAAGGAGGTTCCTGCTACAGTAACTCCTATGGAGGTTGCTACAATAATAAAGTATATTGGGAATGATTTACTTAATGCCGCTAATGCCTCGGGTGATATTTTTCCAGCATAAAAAGTATCAACAATATTATACAAGGTTTGAAATAACATCCCCACCATAGCAGGTAGTGCTAATTTACGAACTAAATGAGGAATGTTGTCCTTTAGTAAATTCATTTCAAGCTTCTCTTTGGAAAAAGTATTTTTTTCCATGTTTTTTTGCTGTTAATATCTGCTTTTGTCTCATTCTAAATCTCTGTTTTTGTGAATTTGTTAACTTATTATAACAATTTGGACAACTAACACCTTGCTCATAAAAGTTAAATTTTCTCGCAGAAAGTTTGATTGGATTTCTACAGCCTGGACATATTTTTAAATTTCCAGGCTTCAATCCATGTTTAATTGATACACGATTATCAAATACGAAGCAGTCCCCACTCCATAAACTATCCTTTTTCTTAACATTATCTAAATAATTTATTATTCCACCTTTTAATTGGTAAACATTTTTAAAACCTTTTTTATTTAAATAAGCACTAGCCTTTTCACATCTTATACCACCCGTACAAAACATACCTATGTTTTGATTTTTTTTTAAAGTTTTAAAATATCGTGGAAAATCTCTAAAATTATTCAATTCTGGATTAATAGATCCTTTAAATGTTCCAACTTTAAATTCAAAATTTTTTCTAGTATCAATAAGAACAGTTTCTTTTTTTAATATAAACTTATTCCAATCTTTAGGTTCTATCTTGTTTTTTGTAACAATTTTATTTAATTTCATTCCTATTGGAACAACTTCTTTTTTAATTTTAATTTTGCCTTTTTTAAAAGCTTGATACTTATAATAGGATATATTTTCATTATCTAACTTTCTGATATTTAGTAAATTTAAAATCTTATTCTTGACTTTTTTATATTTAATAGGCTTGAAACTAATTGTACCGTTTATCCCTTCAATAGAAATTATAATGGTACCCCTAACCTGTTCCTCTTCAATGAAATTTTTGAGATTTTTTTTTAACAATTTTATATTTTTAATCTTCTTAAACTTATAAAAACCAAATATCTTATACATTATAATTTCCTACATATAGACAAACCGTCACCAATAGGAAGGATAAGAGACTCAACTTTATTATTTTTTTTTATATATGAATTGAATTCCCTTATCTTTACCGTAAGCCTGTCATTCTTATGTTCATCGGCGACATCCCCATACCACAATACATTATCTGTAATTATAATTCCCGACTTATTAGTAATTTTTAAAGATTTTTCAAAATAATCTATATAATTCTCTTTATCAGCATCAATAAATACCATATCAAAATATTTATTTGAATTTACTAAATCTTCTAAACTTTTCTTGGCATTATTTACTAATAAATTAATTTTTTTACTAAGATTAGCTTTGTCAAAAAATAATCTTGCTGTTTTAGAGGTTTCCTGGTTCTTATCTAAAGCCGTGATTGAAGTATCATCATTTGATGCCAAGGCCATAGTTAAAGTACTTAACCCTGTGAATGTACCAATTTCCAAAATATTTTTTGGATTAGTGATTTTAATAATAAAGTGTAAGAAATGACATTGGCTAACTGATATTTGCATTTTTTTAATTTCACCTAGTTTTTCATTATATTTTATGATCTCTTTTTGAACTGGATGTAAAACTAATGAATTATTATTAATATAATTTTCAATTTGACTGTTTAACTGAAGATTTGAACCCATTTTAGTTCAATTTTTTTTTTAGTATTTCATTAACTAGTTGTGGATTTGCTTTTCCACCAGAGCTTTTCATAACCTGGCCAACAAAAAAGCCAAATAATTTATCTTTTCCAGATTTGTACAACTCAACATTTTTCGGATTTTCAGATATTATTTTATCTATAATTTTTTCTAATTCTTTTGGATCACTTTGTTGCTTTAGACCCTTTTCTTCAACAATTTTTTCTGGATCCTTGTCTCCATCAGACATTATTTCAAAAATTGTTTTTGCAATTTTTCCTGAAATTGTACCCTTTTTGATGAGATTTATTAATTTTGCTAAATTTTTAGTTGAAATAGGACTTTCGGTAATTTCTAAATTTTTTTCATTTAATAATGCAAATAATTCACCTGTAATCCAATTTGTAGCAAGTTTTACGTCAGAATTTTTTGATACTTCCTCAAAATATTTTGATGTATCTATATCAGATACCAAAATATTGGCCTCATAAGGTGATAGCTTAAACTTTTCTATAAATCTTTTCTTTTTTTCATCTGGTAATTCTGGAATATTTTTTTTAATATCGTTAATAAAATTTTCATCTAATTCCAAAGGAAGCAAATCTGGATCTGGAAAGTATCTATAGTCGTGAGCATCTTCTTTAGATCTCATAGATCTAGTTTCGTTTTTTTTTGTATCAAATAATCTGGTTTCTTGATCAATAGATCCACCCTCTTCTATAACATCAACTTGTCTATTTGCTTCATAATCAATGGCCATTTGCATAAATTTGATTGAGTTAACATTCTTTATTTCACATCTTGTCCCAAGTTCTTTGCTACCCTTTTTTCTTACTGAAACATTCACATCAGCTCTTAATGATCCCTCTTGCATATTACCATCACATGTACCTAAATATCGCATTATTGATCTTAGTTTTTTTATATATGAATTTACTTCATCTAAAGATCTTAAATCGGGTTTACTTACGATTTCCATCAATGCAACCCCTGATCTGTTTAGGTCAACCAATGTATTATTTGGATCTATATCATGAATGCTTTTACCGGCATCTTGCTCAAGATGTAATCTTTCAATTCCGATTTTTTTTTCACCATTTGGTAAATCTAATGTGACTGTTCCTTCGCCCACAATAGGGTTTTTGTATTGTGATATTTGATATCCCTGAGGTAAATCGGCATAAAAATAATTCTTCCTATCGAAAATTGATTTTTTATTTATTTTGGCGTTAAGTCCTATGCCTGTTTTAATTGCTTGTTTAATGCAAAACTCATTTATAACAGGTAACATTCCAGGAAAAGCAGCATCTACTAGGCTTACTTGTGTGTTTGGTTCTGAACCAAATTTCGTTGGAGAAGTTGAAAATAACTTAGACTCTGACAATACTTGAGCATGTACCTCAAGACCAATAACTACTTCATATTCATTAGTATTTCTTTTAATTAAATATTCTTTATTTTCCTTGCTCAATTTATCCACCAATCATTAATATTATTTTTAAAATTAATATTTTTTTCAATTGAATAAGCTATATTAAGAATATTTTGTTCATCAAAAGCTTTACCTATAACTTGAAGCCCTAAAGGATAACCTGCTTTGTCATGGCCAGCGGGTATGGATATAGCTGGTAAACCTGCTAAATTAATTGGTACAGTAAATATATCGTTTAAGTACATTGAAACAGGATCATTTGTTTTTTCACCAATTTTAAAAGCTGAGCTTGGGGTTGAAGGAGTTAATATAGCATCAACTTTTTTATAAGCTTCATCAAAATCATTTTTAATCAATCTTCTTACTTTTTGTGCTTTTAAGTAATATGCATCATAATAACCAGAAGATAGCACATATGTTCCTATCATTATTCGTCTCTTAACTTCGTCACCAAATCCCTCAGATCTTGTCTTTTCATACATGTCAATCAAGTTTTCTCCCTTTGATCTAAAACCGTACTTTACACCATCGTATCTTGCTAAATTTGAAGAAGCTTCTGCGGGAGCTACTATATAATAGGTAGGCAAGGCATAATTAGTGTTTGGTAAATTAATTTCAACTATTTCTCCTCCATTATCCTCGATTATTTTCATCCCCTTTGTCCAGAGTTCATCTATTTCTTTAGGCATTCCATCAACTCTATATTGTTTAGGTATCCCTATTTTTTTTCCTTTAATATTTTCATTAAGGTCTTTTAGATATGGACCTCTTTTAAAATCAACAGATGTTGAGTCTTTATCGTCATAAGAGCTCATAACCTCCAACATCAAAGCGCAGTCTTTTACGTTTTGAGTCATTGGACCAGCCTGGTCCAAAGAGGATGCAAAAGCAACAATGCCATATCTTGAGCAACTTCCATAAGTTGGTTTAAGTCCAACTGTTCCTGTGAAAGAGGCTGGTTGTCTAATCGAACCACCAGTGTCTGTTCCTATTGTAGCAGGAGTTAACTTAGCAGCAAGAGCTGAGGATGAACCCCCAGATGAACCTCCTGGAACTAAATTTTCAGATATAGGATTTTGTACATTTCCAAAAAAACTTGTTTCATTAGAAGACCCCATAGCAAACTCATCACAATTCAATTTTCCAATAATTATACCACCTTCGTTTAAAATATTTTCTGTAACAGTAGACTCATATGTTGGTATAAAATTTTCTAAAATTTTACTTCCAGCAGTAGTTCTTATGTTTTTTGTACAAAAAAGATCTTTGACAGCTAATGGTATACCAGGTAATTTTTTATTAAAATCTGGCTTTTCATCAAATTGTTTAGCTTTTATTAATGCATCTTCAAAATTTTCTGTAATATATGAGTTTAATTTTTTTGATTTTTTTGATCTTTCAATAAATGCGTTTGTAACTTCTTTGGATGAAAGGTCCTTCTTTTTAATTTTTTCAACTAACTCGAATAATTTAAAATCACTTATATTTGACATTATTCTACTACCTTTGGTACTACGAAAAAATCTTCATTATTCTCAGGAGAATTTTTAAGTATGTCTTCCCTGATATTTTTTGATTTAATTTGATCTTTTCTCAATTTTAAATTTTTTTGCACTATAGATGAGAGTGGTTCAACATTTTTGGTATCTAATTCATTTAATTTTTCTATGAATTTAAATATTGAATTTAAATCTTTACTCAATTTTTTGGCTTTTTCATCATCAATTGAAATTCTTGATAATTTTGAGATGTGCTTTACTGTTTTAAGATCTATAGTCATATGATAAGATCATAAAAACTATCATTTAATCTGAAAAAAACAATATGATCACTATAGATGAACTTAAAGATAAATTAGATAATAAAGCTCGATTAATTGGATTAGATATAGGGACAAAATATATCGGTATCGCAATTTGCGATGATAGAAGAAAAATTGCGACTCCTTTTAAAACACTCGATTACATTAATATGAGTAGACTTACAGCTGATTTAAAAGACATAATAGAGGAAAATAATATAAAAGGTATCATTGTTGGTTATCCAATAAATATGGATGGATCATTAGGAAAAAGTGCTCAATCTGTTAATGACAAGACCAAAATTATATCAGAGACTATAGATATCAATATTTGTCTTTGGGACGAAAGACTCTCAACTTCAGGATCATATAATATGACTAGCAATTTAGACATTAATTTTGCAAAAAAGAAAAAGAATATAGATGAAAAAGCAGCTAGTTTTATATTGCAAGGTGCAATTGATTATTTAAATAATTAACACTTGCGTTAAATTGCTATTAAGGCTATAGAGTTTGTTTTAATGGCAAAAACATACAAAGCTGTTAAAATTTCAAAAAAACATTTGTTAGGTATTCAAGATCTTTCAATTAACGATATAAATTTGATACTAGATGAAGCAAAAAATTTTATATCTTTAAACAAAAGTAAAAATAAAAAAATAGATATTCTTAGGGGAAAAACACAAATTAATCTTTTCTTTGAACCATCAACTAGAACTCAAAGCTCTTTTGAACTTGCTGGGAAACGATTAGGTGCTGATGTAATGTCAATGAATATAACTAATTCTGCAATTAAAAAAGGTGAAACACTTATAGATACAGCCATGACATTAAACGCAATGCATCCAGACATAATTGTTGTTAGACATCAAGACTCAGGTGCATCAAACTTGCTTTCACAAAAAGTTAATTGTGCTGTTTTAAATGCAGGTGATGGTCGGAGAGAACATCCAACTCAAGCATTACTGGATGCACTTACCATCATTAATAGAAGAAATAAAATTCAAGGTTTAAAAATTGCAATATGTGGTGATATTCTTCATTCAAGAGTTGCAAGATCAAATATATATTTATTAAATATGCTAGGTGCTGAGGTTAATGTTGTGGCACCATCAAACCTTATGCCAAATGAGATTGATAGACTGGGAGTAAATACCTTCTCAGACATGAAAGAAGGATTAAAAGATTGTGACATAGTAATGATGTTAAGATTACAAAATGAAAGAATGGAAAGTTCATTTCTATCTTCTAATCGAGAGTACTATGAATACTACGGCTTAACACCAGATAAATTATCAAATGCTAAAGATGACGCTTTAATAATGCATCCTGGTCCTATGAACAGAGGAATAGAAATTGATACTAAATTAGCAGACGATATTAATAAAAGTGTAATAAAAGAACAAGTTGAGTTAGGAGTAGCTGTTCGAATGGCTTGCTTAAAAATATTTTGTGAATAATGAAAAAAAAATACTTCTTAAATGCAAATATAGTTGATCCACGGAACTCATTAGAAGAACTTGGTGGTTTGATAGTCGACGAGAATGGAAAAATAGAAGCAATAGGTAAAAAAGTTAATAAAAATAATATTCCATCAAGAGAGAAATTTATTGATTTAAAAGAAAAATATATATTTCCTGGAATTGTTGATATGCGTGTTTTTGTAGGTGAACCGGGGTTTGAATATAAAGAAAACTTTAGAACATTGAGTAATGCAGCACTAGCTGGTGGTGTTACTTCAGTTGTTACAATGCCAAATACATCACCTGTAATTGATAATGTATCAATAGTAGATTTTTTAAAAAGACGTGGTCGCGATAAATCAAAAATAAATATTCTTCCAACTGCAACACTTACAAAAAATCTTGAAGGTACTAATATGACTGAGTTTGGTTTACTTAAAGGAAAAGGTATAGTTGGATTTACTGATGGTATAAAAACAATACAAAATACAAGATTAATGTCTAGAATTATGAAATCAGCATACGACTTGGATTGTTTAGTAATGCAACATGCCGAAGACTTTGAATTATCAATAAATGGTTTAGTTAATGATGGAATAATTGCAACAAAATTAGGTTTAACGGGTATACCTGATTTGGCCGAAAAAATTATTATTGAAAGAGATTTATCTCTACTTGAAGATTATAATTGTAGATATCACATTTCACAAATATCATCATCAAAATCAATCGAAGTCATTAAACAAAAAAAAGATAATGTTAATTTTACAACAGCAGTATCAATAAACAATTTATCCTTAAACGAAAACGATATTGGAGATTTCAAAACATTTTTAAAATTATCACCTCCACTAAGAACTGAAGAAGATCGTTTATCTTTGATAAATGGAATTAATAAAGATTTAATTGATGTTATAGTATCAGACCATAAACCTGAAGATGAAGAATCAAAAAGAATAACTTTTTCACAAGCGGCAACTGGTGCATCTGGAGTTGAGACTTTACTATCTTTGGCATTAGAAATGTATCACAACGATTCAGTTAAACTTTCTAAAATTATTGAACTGGTAACAAGTAATCCAGCAAAAATATTAAAAATTAATAAAGGAAATTTATCAATTGGAAATGAAGCGGACTTTTGTATAGTAGATTTATATAAACCATGGGTAGTCAAAAAAGAAAAGATGCATTCCAAGTCAAAAAACACGTGTATAGAGGATAAAAAACTTCAAGGTCTTGTTACAAATACATTTGTTAAAGGTGAAGAGTTATTTAAAATCTAATTATGATTTTGATATTGATTATTTTTATTTCTTATTTACTAGGATCTATACCTTTTGGATATATATTGACTAAATTTTTTGTTAAGAAAGACATCAGAGAGATTGGTTCAGGAAATATTGGAGCAACAAATGCTTTAAGAACGGGAAATAAATCTATTGGATATGCAACATTATTTTTTGACATTTTTAAAGCTGTAATACCAACCATTTTTGTAAAAATTTATTATCATGAATATCTGTATATATCATCATTATGTGTATTCTTAGGACATGTATTTCCTATTTGGTTGAAATTCAAAGGCGGCAAAGGTGTAGCAACATATATTGGAATATTATTTAGTATTAATATTTATTTAGGTGTTTGTTTTGGATTATTTTGGTTTGTAATTTTTTATATTTTTAAATATTCATCTCTATCCTCTTTAATTTCAAGTTTATTTATACCAATAATAAATTTTGTAATTTTTAAAGATGAGGTAAATTTTTTCTTTATAATAATGTTTGTTTTAATTTTCTATACTCATAGAGAAAACATAAAAAGACTGTTAAATCGCACTGAATCTAAAACAAAAATTTATTAGTTTGACTATACATATGTATTTTGTGTAATTTCACTACTATGAATCTTGTTATCGTTGAAAGCCCAGCTAAAGCTAAAACTATAAACAAATATTTAGGAAATGATTATACAGTTTTAGCAAGCTATGGCCATATTAGAGATTTGCCTTCAAAAAATGGTTCAGTAGATCCAAAAGATAGATTTAAAATGATTTGGGAAATAGATAGTTTTTCAAAAAAATATTTAAAAGAAATCACTGATGTAGCAAAAAAATCAAAAAAAATTATTCTTGCTACAGACCCAGATCGTGAAGGTGAAGCTATAGCGTGGCATGTAAAAGAATATTTAGATGAAAAAAAACTTTTAAAAGATAAAAAAGTTGAAAGAGTTGTATTCAACGAAATTACTAAAAAAGCTGTAACAAATGGAATTGATAATCCAAGGAATATAGAGTCTAATTTAGTGGATGCTTATATGGCAAGAAGAGCTCTGGATTATCTTGTAGGATTTAATATTTCTCCAATACTTTGGACCAAGCTGCCAGGTTCAAAGTCTGCTGGAAGAGTTCAATCTGTAGCTCTAAGATTATTTACAGAAAGAGAACATGAAATAGAACAATTTAATCCAGAAGAATACTGGTCATTAAATGTAAACTTTAAGACCTTAAAAGGAGATATATTAAACTCTAACCTTGCAATACTTAAAGAAAATAAAATTGATAAATTTTTTTTTAAAACCAAAGATGATATAAATAACGCTGTAGAACAGATTAAAAAATCAAAATATAAAATTTCAGATATCAGCTCCAAAATTTATACAAGAAATCCAAATGGTCCATTTACTACTTCAACAATGCAACAGACAGCTTCAAGTAAAATGGGATTTGGTGCATCAAGAACCATGCAAATTGCTCAAAGACTTTATCAAGGAATTGATATGGAAGGAGATACAGTAGGCTTAATTACCTATATGAGAACAGATGGTACAAATATATCAAAAGATGCAGTGTCTGACTTTAGATCATTTATAAAAAGTTCTTATGGTGATAATTATCTCCCCACCGAACCTAATAATTATTCTGGAAAAAAAGCAAAAAATGCACAAGAAGCTCATGAAGCTATAAGACCAACTGATATTTCAAGAACACCCGAGAACATGAGAAGATTCTTAAGCACTGATCAAAATAAATTATATGAACTAATATGGACCAGAGCTCTTTCATCACAAATGATGGCAGCGAAATTTGATAGAAAAACTATTACAATTGTATCTGATGATAATTTGAACCAATTTAAGTGTTCTGGTTCAACTATTAAATTTGATGGATTTTTAAAATTATCAAAATTGGATGATGAGGATGAAAAAATTTTACCAGATGTAGATAAAGAAGAAGTAATAATAAATGAGTTTGTCGATGAACAACATTTTACCCAACCGCCTCCAAGATACTCAGAGGCAAGTTTAGTAAAAAAACTAGAGGAATTAGGAATTGGACGACCATCGACGTATGCAAGTATTATTTCAGTTATATCAAATAGAGGTTATGCTGAGGTTTTAAATAAACGTTTTTTTCCTACAGATCGAGGAAAATTGTTGTCAGCATTTTTAGAAAAGTTATTTTCAAAGTACGTAGACTACGGTTTTACTGCTGGATTAGAGGAACAACTTGATGATATCACATCTGGTAAAGAACAGTGGATAAAAGTCCTTGATGATTTTTGGAATGACTTCAATATTAATGTTTCAAATGTTAAAGAAAAAAGAACTAGAGAAGTCCTTGATCTTTTAAACGAAAGTCTTGGTGAATTAATATTTGAGGCTGACGAAAATGGTAAAATAGATAGAAAATGTAAACTTTGCAGTAGCGGTGAGCTTAGCTTAAAAAATAGTTTTAGAGGTGGAGCTTTTATTGGATGCTCTAATTATCCTGAGTGTAAATTTACTCGACCCCTTTCTAAAGCTAAAGCTAATGATCAAATTGCATTGGCTGAACCTAAATTAATCGGTCAAAATGATTATGGCAAAGAAATCTATTTAAAAAATGGTAGGTTTGGCCCATATCTCCAGTATGAAATTAATGAAGAAGAAATTAAAACAAAAAAAAAGAGGAAGAAAGAAAATGAAAACTTGAAAAATGTATCAATTCCTAAAGGCATAGAAATTGATCAAATAGATTTAGAAAAAGCCAAATACTTGTGTTCACTTCCAAAAATTATTGGTCAACATCCAGAAAATGGTAAAGATATAACTGTAAATTCAGGAAGATTTGGTCCTTATTTAAAGTGTGAAAACAAATCAGCTAGATTAGAAAATGTTGATGAACTCTTTACCATAGGTTTAAATAGAGCAATAACTTTAATTGCAGAAGCTAAGCCAGGAAGAATCTCTTCATCATTGATAAAAGACTTGGGTGAGCACCCTGAAGACAAAAAACCTGTTCGAGTAATGAAAGGGCAGTATGGGCCTTATATTAAATATAAGTCATTAAACGCAACTATACCTGAAGAAAAAGATCCAACAGAGCTTACAATGGAAGAAGCATTAATACTTATTGAGAAAAGAAAAGAATACGATAAAAGTAAGAAAAAAAGAAAAAAATGAAAAAATTAGTAACTTGCATATTCGTATTTTCATTTTTTTTTGCAATTAATTCAATTGCTAAAAATAACTGTTCAGAATTGGATAAACTATCAAAAAAATATGCAAAATGTATAAAAAATAAAATTGATGATAGCTTAAAGGAAACTGGAGTAAAAAAAAAATATAAAAAATTAAAAAAAAGTAAAACATTAGTGGAATTTTTTAATTAATGAGCTTTGAAAAAAAATAAAAGAGCTAAAAATAAATTTACCCGAAGCAGCAGATCCAGTTGGTTCATATGTTGCATCTAAAATATCAGGTAAACTCTTATTTATTTCCGGGCAAATATCTATGGATGAAAACGGAAATTTAATAAAAGGTAAGCTTGGTAAAGATTTAGATTTAGAATCGGGGTACAAGGCTGCAGAAAGATGTGCATTAAGTATAGTAGCTCAAGCAAAAAAAATATGTAATGATGATTTATCAAAGATAAAATCATGCATTAAGTTAACAGGATTTGTTAACTCAACAAATGAATTTACTGACCAGCCCAAAGTTATTAATGGAGCTTCTGATATAATTGTTAAAATTTTTGGAGATAATGGTATGCACACTAGAGCAGCAGTAAGTACAAATAGTTTACCGTTGGGTGTATCCGTTGAAATTGATGCTATATTTGAGCTTAATTAGATTTATCTACCAATACCAATATATTTAAAACCTTGTTCTTTTATTTTAGATGCAGAGTATATATTTCTCATATCAAATATAATAGGTCTTTTTTTTTTTAATATTTTTTTAAAATTAATTGATTTGAAATCATTCCATTCAGTATGGATAATTATAAGATCAGAGTTTAGAATAGCTGTGTCTATACTGTTACAAAAAGAGACATTTTTATATTTTTTAAATTCGTTTTTAAAGCCTGTAGGATCGTAGTATTTTATTATAGCACCTTTATTAATTAATGCAGGTATCATAGTCAAGCTTGCAGAGTCTCTCATATCATCAGTATTTGCTTTGAATGTTACACCTAAGAAACAAATTTTCTTTTTTTTCAAATTATTATTTAATAATTTATAAATCCGATTATGTAATAGTCCTGATCTTTTTTCATTTGATTTAACTACACTTTTTACTACGGACAGATCGGTCCTAAACTTATTGGCTGTATTAATGATTGCTTTTGTATCTTTTGGAAAACATGAACCACCGTATGCTGGTCCTGCTCTTAGAAATCTTCCACCTATTCTTTTATCAAGACCCATTCCGATTGATATATCTTCAATATCAATATCAATTTTTTCACATAGATTAGCCAATTCATTTATAAAAGTGATTTTAGTAGCAAGAAATGCATTTGAAGCATATTTAATTAATTCAGCCCCTCTTCTTGAGGTATTTAAATATTGAGCACCTTTTGATATTAATGGTGAATATAGAGTTTTTAATATTTTGTTGGATTTTTTATCGTTAGAACCAACTACTATCCGATCAGGAAAAATAAAATCTCTTACGGCCTCACCCTCTCTTAAAAATTCAGGGTTTGATACTACTGAAAATTGATTATTTTTATTTTTCTTTTTTAAAATCTTTTCAATCAAATCACCGGTTGTAACTGGAACAGTAGATTTAGTTACAATAATTTTATATTTATTAATAGAATTTCCAATTTCCTTAGCTACATTATAGATTTGAGACAAATCAGCTGCACTACCATTTTTTTTTGTCGGTGTGCCAACACAAATAAAAATTATATCAGATTTATTCACAGACTCATTTAGTTGGGTTGAAAATTTTAGTCTTTTGTTTTTATAGTTTTTTAAAACTAGTTCTTCTAAACCTGGTTCATATATTGGTATACTTCCTTGTTTTAAACTATTAACTTTTTTTTTGTTGTTATCAACACAAATTACATCATTCCCTAAATCTGAAAAACAAACACCACTTACTAACCCAACATATCCGGTACCTATCATACATAATTTCATATTTTTGAAATTTCCAAGGATGAATTGATATAACCATTCATAGTGCCACAATCCAAATACTTTCCTTTAAAGTTATGGCCAATAAATTTTTCACCTTCCTTAATTAAAAGTCTAATTGAATCTGTAATATGTATTTCGCCGCCTTTACCTTTTTTTTGTTTTTTTAATTTATTAAATATTTTTCTTGATAAAATATACCTTCCAATTACAGCATTATTTGATGGTGCTTTTTTAATTTCTGGCTTTTCGATAACATCATTTATATAAAAATTGTACTTATCAATATTTTTTTTTCGAGAGTAAATACCCCATCGCTTGACTGTATTTTTCTTTACTTTCATACTTGCCATTACAGAACAGTTAAATTTATTATGTATAATAATCATATCCTTTGTGCAATTTTTTTTCATAATTAAATCATCAGGTAAAAGCATTAAAAAAAATTTATCCTTAATAATATTTTTTGTTTTTAACACTGCATCTCCAGTTCCTTTGGGATAATTTTGATAAACAAATTTTATGATTTTTTTATACTTTTTTATTTTATTATATTCTTTGATAATTCTGGGATCTTTTTTTTTACTAATAATTCTTCTATAAAATTTATCGTTATAAAAATATTTTTTAATAATTTCTTTTTTTTTAGATATTATAAAAATAATTTCTTTAATTCCAGCTTCTATACATTCATCAAGAATATATTCTAATCCAATCTTTCCATTTATAGGCAAAAGTTCTTTTGCGTAAACACTGGTTAATGGTAAAAGTCTTGTTCCTAATCCTGCCAGTGGTATTATTGCTTGTCTAATCATTAGAGTGTATTAATTAATGAAGTACCATAAATGATAATTTTTAAAAGTATAAATAAATTGAATAAAAAAGTTAATTTTAAGGCAAGCACAGGATTTGTGCCTACTATGGGATCTCTGCATAATGGCCATATATCCCTTATAAATCGTTCAAAAAAAATGTGCAAAAAAACTCTAGTAAGCATTTTTATAAATCCTGCTCAGTTCAATAAATTAAATGATCTTAAAAATTATCCAAGAAATTTGAATAAAGATATAAAGATTCTAAAAAAACATAAAATTGACTATCTTCTAATTCCAAAGACATCTGAGATATATAAAAAAAAAGGAGATAGAAGTATCAAACTTAATAAAAAAGATAAAATAATGTGCTCCATTAAAAGACCTGGTCATTTTGAAGGAGTTTTAGCCGTTATTAATCAATTTTTATCAAATATAAAACCAACACATATTTTTTTAGGTGAAAAGGATTATCAACAATTATTCCTTATTAAAAAATTTGTAAAAAAAAAATTTAATATAAAAGTTCATCAATGTACAACTGTGAGATCAAAAAATAAAATCGCTTTATCTTCACGTAATATTTTATTAAACCAAAAAGACCTTAAAATATCATCTAATATTGCTAAATTACTATTTAAATATAAAAATAGTCTTCAAAAAAATATCAAAGTAAAAAAAAAAATTGAAAATTTTTATAACAAAATTAATAATATGAAAAATATCAAAATTGATTATTTAGAAATTAGAAACAAAGTTAACTTGTCAAAAAATTTTAATAAGAATAATTTTAAAATATTTATTGCATATTATAATAAGAAAATTAGATTAATTGATAATTTTTAAATTAGTAGAAAAAGTAGGCACCTATTCCAAGAAATGATAAAAAGCCTATCACATCAGTTATTGTAGTCACAAAAACGCTTGAGGCTAAAGCAGGATCGATATTTATTTTTTTTAACGAAACAGGAACTAATATTCCAAATAATCCAGCAACTATCATATTTAAAATCATAGAAATTGATATGATTAATGAAAGAGTTGTGTCATTAAACCATAGCTGAACTACAATAGCACTTATAATAGCAAATATTATGCCATTTAAAATTCCAATTGAAAATTCTTTAATTATATTTTGTGAAAAATTATTTTTTGTCAATTCATTTGTAGCTATTGTTCTAATTGTTACAGCTAATGTCTGCATTCCAGCATTACCACCCATAGATGCAACTATAGGCATTAAGACTGCTAATGCTACAACTTTTTCTATGTCTTCTTGGAAAAAACCAATAACTACAGAGGCTATGATAGCAGTAAATAAATTAAGCAATAACCATGTAAATCTTCTTTTCGTTTTTTTAAAAATACCGTCGGTAATTTCCTCATCACCAACACCAGCTAACCTTAGGGCATCTTCTTCCGCCTCTTCTTTTAATACAGTTAATATATCATCACTAGTAATCATACCAACTAGCTTATTATTTTTATCTACCACACACGCTGAGTTTAAATTATAGTTTTCAAATAAATGTCCTACCTCTTCTCTGTCCATATCTACAGGAATGGATAATTGTGACTCATTCATTATTGAAATCATTTTAGATTCACGAGATGTTCTCAAAACTTTTGAAGAAGAAACTGTACCTATAGGTTTAAATTCATTATCTACAATAAAAATTTCTAAAAACTCCTCGGGTAGATCTTTATTTTCTCTTAAATAATCTATGGTTTGGCCTACTGACCAATTACTTGGTATTGCAGTAAATTCTCTTTGCATTATTCTTGCAGCTGAGTCTTCTGGATAACTTAAACTTTCTAATAAAACGAATCTATCTTTAGGTGGTAATGAACTAAGAATTTCATTCTTATTTTTCTCATCAATGTTTTCTAAGATCTTAATTGAGTCATCAGACTCAAGATTTTTAAGTATATATACAATTGAATCTTTTGATAAATACTTAATTACCTCAGATTGAACTGACTCATTAATTTCAACAAATACCTCTGGGTCAATTTTAAAATTATTTAATTTAATTAAATTTTCTCTATCATTTTCATTCAGATGCTCAATTATATCAGCAGCATCAGCTGGGTGCATTTCTTTAAATGAATTAGAAATGAACACTGCATCATTATTTGCAATTTTATCTGTTACAACCTTGATATATTCCTTATTAAACTCAAAATTGACTTTTTTATCTTTTATTTTTCTCACTAAAGTCATAAAAACCTTTATTTTTATATGGCACTATTAATGGATAATTTTTATATTACAATTCTTTAATGAGTATAGAGATAAAAAAATCAATAAAACCGGTTAATTATTTAGAAGCTATAAGTTTTTTGGAGAAAAGAGTAGAAAAAATAATAAATAAGCAGGAAAAAGAATTAATTTGGATATTAGAGCACCCATCAATATTTACTGCCGGAACAAGTTATAATGAAAAAGATATAATAGATAAAGAAATTGATATTATAAAAACCTCAAGAGGAGGCAAAATTACATGGCATGGGCCAGGACAATTAATTTGTTATCTAGTCATTGATCTAAACAAAAGAAAAAAAGATATCAGAAAGTTTGTTCGTATTATTGAAAAATCAATAATTGAATCTCTTGATGAAATCGGTGTTAGTTCACAAAGTGATAGAAAAAATATTGGTATATGGGTTAAATCAAATAAAGAAGAAAAAAAAATTGCTGCTATTGGTATTAAAGTAAAAAAATGGATTGCATATCATGGATTTTCATTAAATATAGATAATGATCTATCTAATTATAAAAAAATAATTCCATGTGGAATTAGAGATAAAGGTATCACAAGTCTTAAAGAATTAAATATTTACAAATTTTCAAAATTATCTGAGATAATACTAAAAAAATTAATATTTAATTTAAAGTTTTAAGTCTTTTAGATTTAATTAATTTTTTAAAATAATCAGGTAGTAAAGCTTTGTATGTAAATTTTTTATTATTAATCATAAATTTTAATACATGAGAATGTAACATTAATTCCTTATTTTTTGTTTTAAATTTTTTTTCGTAAACATATTTATCATCACCATAAATTGGATGTCCGATCATTGAAAGTTGTTTTCTTAATTGATGTTTTCTACCTGTTATAGGATTCATTTCAAGTAGTGTACAATTTGAGTTTTTATCAATTACTTTAAATAAAGTTTTTGACTTTTCTACAATTTTTTTTTTTCCGTCATACCTAATTAGATCCTGATTAAAAATTCCTTTATTTTTATCTAATTCTCCATAACAAATTGCAATATACGTTTTGTGAATTTTTCTTAGCCTGAATAGAGAGGTAAATAACTTGGCTGTTTCTCTATTTTTAGCGATTATAAATATACCTGATGTATCTTTATCTAAACGATGAACTGAGTATGGTTTTGAGTCTTTAAAAATTGGACTTTTAGAAAAAATATCAATTAAATTTTTTTTAGATTTGGTTCCTCCCTGAACAGATATGCCAGCTTTTTTGTTAACAACAATAAAGTTTTCATTATTGTCAATGATTAAATTTTCATTTTCTTTTATTACATCGCTTGTTGGTATAAATTTTATTTTTTTATTTGTTTTATTAATTTCAAAAGTTAAATCATAAGTATTTATTGTATCTTTTTTTCTTAATTTAGTTGAACTTTTGATTTTTTTTTTATTTAGCTTAATTTTTCCGATACGTAAATTTTTTTCAATTAATGATTGTGGAACTTTACCTAAATTATTTCTAATCCATCTATCTATTCTAATACCTTCGTATGTAGAATCTACAATATAGGTTTTATTCATTAAAGCTGTGATTATGGAGAGACTTTTTTATTTTCTTCAGTTTTAGACTTATCTACTTTCTTTTTTTTATCGACTTTTTTTGCCTCTATATCTCTATCAACGAATTCTATAACAGCCATTGGAGCATTATCTCCATATCTAAATCCAGATTTAATAATTCTTGTATATCCACCTTTTCTATTTGTATATCTTTTAGAAAGAGTTTTTTTTACTTTCGTCGCATTTACAGTATTTTGTAATTTTGAAATTAGTATTTTAGTATTCTGCAATGTGTCTTTTTTCCCAAGTGTAATAATTTTTTCTGCTTGTGGTCTTAAAACTTTTGCTTTTGGTAATGTAGTTGTAATTTGCTCATATTTAATTAAAGAGTTTAACATATTTTTAATAAGAGCCTTCCTATGCTCTGAGGTTCTATTGAGTTTTTTGTAACCAAACTTATGCCTCATTATATGGCTTCCTCAAGTTTTTTTGATAGTTCGGCTATATTATCAGGTGGCCAGTTTGGAATCTCCATACCTAAGTATAAAGACATCCCAGTCAAAACTTCTTTAATTTCATTTAATGATTTTCTTCCAAAATTTGGTGTTCTTAACATTTCTCCTTCGGACTTTTGAACTAAATCACCAATATAAATAATGTTATCATTTTTCAAACAATTCATTGATCTAACTGACAATTCTAATTCGTCTACTTTTCTTAATAAGTTTTTATTAAATTCAGGTTCTGTTGATTGCTCTCTTACAATAACCTCTTGTGGTTCATCAAAGTTAACAAACATACCTAATTGATCTTGAAAAATTCTTGCTGAATATGCAACAGCATCTTCTGCAGATATTGAACCATTAGTTTCAACTTCCATGATCAGTTTATCATAGTCTAGAGCTTTTCCCTCTCTAGCAGTACTTACAGAATAAGAAACTTTTTTAACTGGGCTAAATAACGAGTCTATAGGTATAAGTCCCAAAGGTGGTTCATCTGGTTTATTCATGTCAGCTGAAACATATCCTTTTCCATGTCCTACGATCATTTCCATATGAAAATTTGTATTTTCATCTAGGTTACAAATAACGAGTTCAGGATTTAGTATTTCAACATCGGCAATTTGTGTTATATCAGAAGCTTTTATTTCACCAGGACCTTTTGCATCTAAGATTAATTTTTTTTGTGCATCAGAACTACTTTTTAAGGCAAGTGATTTAACATTCAAAACTATATCGGTTACATCTTCTCTTACACCTTTAATAGATGTAAATTCATGTAAAACACCATCTATTTGAATTGCGGTTACAGCAGTTCCTCTAATTGAAGAAAGTAAAATCCTTCTCAAAGAATTACCAAGTGTCAATCCATAACCTTTTTCTAAAGGTTCAGCTGTAATCTTAGCGTGAGATTTATCATCACTTAATTGTACATCAAGCTTTGCTGGTTTGATTAATGTTTTCCAATTTTTTGGATTTACTTCAGTACTTTCCATTATACTCTCCTTTTCTTTGGTGGTCTTGTTCCGTTATGTGGTAATGGTGTTGTGTCTTTAATTGATATAATTTTAAATCCTCGTGATTGAAGGGCTCTTAAAGCTGTTTCTCTACCTGAACCTGGGCCTTTTACTTCAACAGATAAAATTTTCATACCAACTTCTAAAGCTTTAACAGCAGCAGAGTCTGCAGCAACCTGTGCAGCATATGGTGTAGATTTTCTTGATCCTTTAAATCCCTTTTGACCAGCCGATGCCCATGAAATAACATTTCCATTTGTATCAGCTATAGAAACTATTGTATTATTGAAAGTAGATTGAACATAAGCTATACCATTTGGTATATTTTTCTTTAATTTTTTTTTTTTTGAATACGAACTTTTTTTTATTTTTTTTTCTTTATCGTTTAAATTTTCTTTTTTATCAGTAGCTTCTTTTTTCATACTATTTTTTTAAAGGTGTTAATTTTTTGCCTGCTATTGCAATTGCTTTGCCTTTTCTGGTTCTAGCGTTACATCTGGTTCTTTGACCACGTGCTGGAAGTTTTTTTCTATGTCTTGAGCCTCTATATGTGGCAAGATCAATTAATCTTTTAATACTCAAAGAATTCTCACGTCTTAAATCACCTTCAACTGTGAACTTTTGATCAATATATTCACGTATCTTTAAAATTTGGTCATCTGTTAATTCATTAACTCTTTTTGATTTAGGAATTGATAATGCTTTACATATTTCATTTGAAAATCTATCACCTATTCCAAAAATATATGTAAGTCCTACATACACTAATTTATTTTGAGGAATATTTACACCTGCTATACGAGCCATATGATTGTGATTAAAATTTAGCCTTTTATATAAGAAGTTGATTCAATGTCAATGTCTTAAACTCCGAGAATTTGCTCAATTTTGCTTGTTATTTGATTAATTTTCATACCACCATCTATTTCATGATAATTTTCATGTGAAGAATAATAATCTAAGACTGGTCTAGTTGTATCCATATAGGTCTCATATCTTCTAAGAATAGTATTTAAATCATCATCAGATCTTTTTTCTAAAATCCTTCTTTTTTCAATTCTTTTTATTATAATTTCCTTATTTACATTTAAAAAAAAAATAAAGTCTATCTTTTGATTAGTATCACTTAAAAGTATATCTAGATTTTTTGCTTGTTCGATGGTTCTAGGGTATCCATCAAAAATTAATTTATTAATTTTTTTTGGGTCTGATATATTTTTTTTTATCAAACTATTTACAATTACATCATCAACAAATTTTCCTTCATTCATATAATTAATAATCTTTTTTCCAATTTCAGTATTTTTTTTAATTTCGTATCTTAGTATTTCTCCTGTAGATAACTGAAAATTGTTTAATTTTATCTCTAAATTTTTCGCTTGTGTTCCTTTACCAGCACCAGGAGGACCAAATATAATTATATTCACTATAATTTATCTTCCAAATTTAGTTTTTTTAATCAATTGTTCATATTGTGCACTCATTAATCTTGTTTGAACTTGAGTAACCGTATCAATAGCAACAACAACAACGATAAGGATTGAAGTACCGCCCAAATAGAAAGGTATTGGATAATTGGCAATTAAAAATTCTGGCATAAGGCAAACAAGTGTTAAATAAAGAGCACCAATCGTAGTAAGTTTGGTTAAAATATTATCTATGTATAATGATGTGCTCTCACCTGGTCGTATACCTGGAATAAAACCTCCGTATTTTCTCAAATTTTCAGCAGTTTCATTCGGGTTAAATGTAATCGATGTATAAAAAAAGGTAAAAAAAATTATCCCTGATGCATATAGTAACATATAAAGAGGTTGTCCCTGTGAAAAAAAAGAGCTTATATTTAAAAAAGTTTCATTCTCTGAAATACTAAAGTTAGAAAATGTAACAGGAAGCAGCAATAATGCTGAAGCAAAAATTGCTGGGATAACGCCAGCTGAGTTTATCTTCAGTGGCAGATGAGAAGACTCTCCACCATACATTTTATTACCCATTTGTCTTTTAGGATAATTAATTAAAATTTTTCT
>CACDFC010000013.1 GCA_902552035.1 uncultured Pelagibacteraceae bacterium
AAAAAATTAGCTCTCTTTTTGAGGAAAAGAACATTAGGAAATAACAAAGAAGAAAAGTTAGTTAAATCTATCCTTAGTGATATTAAAAAAAACGGATCTAAAGCTGTATTAAAATATGAAAAAAAATACTCAAAAAATAACCAAATTAAACCAAGTATAAAAAAAATTAATTCATCGATAAAATCACTAGACTGGAAGGTAAAAGATGCTATCGATTATGCTTATAAAAGAATTTATAAATTTCACTCAGCACAAAAAATAAAGAATATATCATACAAAGATTCTCTAGGAAACCGCCTTGAATATAAATATTTTCCAATTGATTCAATTGGAGTGTACGTGCCAGCAAATTTACCTTCATCAGTTTTAATGAATACTATCCCAGCAAAAATTGCAGGAGTAAAAAAAATTGTACTAGTAAATCCAAAAACTAAAGGTAGATTAGATCCGGCTGTATTATATGCAGCAAAAAAAATTGGTGTTAGTGAAATATTATCAATAGGTGGCGCTCAAGCAATTGGTAGTTTAGCATACGTTCAAAAGGTAAATAAGATAATTGGACCAGGAAATATTTTTGTGGCTAATGCAAAAAAAGAATTATTTGGTCAAGTTGGTTTAGAGGGGATGATAGCAGGACCCTCAGAAATTACTATTCTAGCAGACAATAATTCAAATATTGAAGAAATTACAACTTCAATGATTGCTCAAGCAGAACATGATGTAAAATCTCAATCTATACTCATAACAAAAAGTAAAAAACTTGCTAACGAAGTAAACAAAAGAGTATTTGGTTATTTGAAAAATTTGCCTAAGAAAAAAGTTGCACTAAGAAGTTTAAAAACAAACGGTCTAATAATTCTCATTAAAAATGATAAGCAGATAACACAAGTAATAAATGAAATTGCACCTGAACACTTAGAAATGAATATTAAAAATTATAAAAAATATTTAAATAAAATTAAAAATGTAGGAAGTATTTGTCTCGGAAAATACTCACCAATGGCTGTAACTGATTATAATGCTGGTACAAATCACGTTCTTCCAACTCTTGGATCAGCAAAATTTTCCTCAGGTTTGAATTTGAGCGAGTTTTATAAAAAAATTAGCTACATTAATCTATCAAAAAAAGGCGTTGAAGTTATTGGCAAGAAAGCTATAACTCTTGCCGAGTATGAACAATTAATAGGTCACGCTCAAAGTATTAAATCTAGAATAAGGAGAATGTAGATTTGGCAAAACAGGACACACTTGAATTTAAAGGCACGGTAATAGACCTCCTTCCAAATGCGATGTTTCGTGTAAAACTTGAAAACGATCATATTATCACAGCTCATACTGCTGGTAAATTAAGGAAGAATAGAATTCGTGTTTTGCAAGGTGATAACGTAACTGTTGAAGTAACACCTTATGATCTAACAAAGGGTAGAATAATATTTAGATCATAAATTTTGCCTCGGTAGCTCAGGAGTAGAGCAGAGCCCTGAAAAGGCTTGTGTCGGAGGTGCGAATCCTTCCCGAGGCACCACTAATCAATAAAAATAGATCACTATTAGACTTGAATTAAATTTCAAAATCTAATAACAAAGCGTCAAGCTAATTTATAGCTTAAGTTAAATAACAAAAGAAAGAGTAACATGAGTCTAAAAGGTAAAGTAAAATGGTTCAATGGCAAAAAAGGTTATGGTTTCATTGAGCGTGAAGACAAAGAAAAAGATGTATTCGTACATGCTTCAGCTGTAAGAGAAGCAGGTTTAAGATTTTTAAACGAAGGTGACGAACTTACATTTGAAGTTGAAGACGGAGACAAAGGTCCATCTGCAGTAAAGCTGCAAAAAACCTCTTAATTCTAATTCAATCATATTTGTATAGGAATTTTAAAAGCAGCAAAAATGCTTTTTTATTCCTATACAATACTTGCTTGCAATAACGAAAAAAAATGGTAATTAAATCACAATGATTAAAAATATTAAAATATCAGTAAACTCACACAGACACCATTTTCATGCTGGCTGCACGCTAGCTATTTAATCATTTATAAATTTAAAATTAATAATAATTAGTATAAAATAACAAAGGATGCCGCCTTCGGATAATGGTTAATCCTGGAGTTTGTGGAACTCTCAATCTTGGTTCAATTCCAAGAGGCGGTACCAAAAAATGAAAAAAGAAGAAAAATTAACACCCAGTCTTCCAAAAGGATTTAGAGATAGATGGGGTAAAGAATTAGCGCTTAAGAAAAATATTATAAAAATAATAGAAGCTAATTTTATAAAATACGGTTTTTTACCATTAGAAACATCACCTATGGAGATAACTTCGAACATAGGATCTTTTTTGGCTGAAGATGAGTCTAATCCAATGTCAGATGTTTTTACATTTGAAGACAGTAAAGAATCATTAACATTAAGATATGATATGAGCGCTCCTCTTGCTCGGTTTGTAGCTCAAAATTATCGTGATTTAACTTTTCCTTTCAAAAGATATGCCTATGGAGATGTATTTAGAAGAGAAAAACCTGATAGCGCAAGATACAGATCATTTATGCAATTTGATGCTGACATAGTAGGGAATGTGAGCGAGGCGCAAGCCGATGGAGAAATATGCAATATAATTGCAGATACATTTAAGAGTTGTGGTCTTAATAATAATCAATTTTCTGTCAATGTATCAAACAGAAAAATAATTCAAGGTATTGTATCTGAACTTAAAATTAAAAAAACACAAGAAGAAAGAGTAATTAGAGCAATTGATAAAATGGATAGGTTGGGATTGGATGGAGTAAAAAATATTCTTCAAGACGGTAGAAAAGATGAAAGCGGAGCTTTCATTAAGGGTGCAAATTTAACTTCCGAACAAGCAAATACAATTTTAAATTTTATTCAAATAAAAGATATTTCCGAACTTAAAAAATCAATTAAAAACAGTTTATCCAAAGAGGGGATTGATGAACTAAGCAAATTATTTGATATTTTATCAAAAGGAAAATTTTTTGATCTTATAAAAATTAATCTAAATATTGTTAGGGGGCTTGCCTATTACTCTGGGTTTTGCGTAGAAACCAATTTAAATTTTAATGTAAAGAATTCAAAGGGAAAAGAAATTGATATTGGGTCATGTGCCAGTGGCGGAAGATATAATTCTCTAATAAAAAGATTTAAAGGAGTAGATTTTAAGGGAACTGGAATGTCCATAGGAGTTGATAGACTCGTATTCGCACTTAATCAAATCAATCAAATTGATTTTAATAATAAAAATGTTCTTGTTTTAGTTTTAGATGAAAAATATTTAGATAATTATTATTCAATAGTTAATTTATTAAGAGAAAATAATATAAATTCTGAAATATATCTCGATCCATCAAAAAACTTAAAAAAACAATTGGCTTATGCAGATAAAAAGGGATGTTCTTTAGCAATAATTTGTGGACAAAAGGAGATAGAAAAAAACAGTATTACTATAAAAAATTTAAAATCTAAAAATGAAAATAATCAAATTACTATTTCAAAAGAAAATTTAATAAATGAGATCTCAAAATTACAATAAAATTATCAATATTTTAAAGGCTAAAAATTTTAAAAATATTGAATTAGACTCAGTAATAGAGTCAAAATTTATATTACAAAGATCTGGCGAAAATTTTAAAAAATATTTATTTTCATTTTACAATTCAGATGGCCAGGAGCTTTCATTAAGACCAGATTTAACAATCTCATCTGTAATCAGATATATTCAAAATGCTTCTAATAAAAAAGAAAAAGTTTTTTATACTGGGAGCGCATTTAGAAAATCATACAATAAGAAAGATGTAGTTGTTAGGCAAATAGGTATGGAAATATTTTCTTCCAAGAATGAAATTTTAGATGATAAAGAAATAATTAAAACTTCTTTGAAAATTTTAAAGTCTTCAAAATATAAAAATTCAAGAATTAGTTTAGGCAATTTTCAATTATTTGAACTTTTGATAAAAAAGCTAGAAATACCAAACCGATGGAAGCAAAGACTTTTAAAGTTTTATTGGAATGAGAAATACTTTTCGGAACTTTTAAAGAGATTAGAAAGTAATTTAGATATAGATCCAGTCGTAGTTGCGGGTGATAAGAAAATGTATTTTAAAATGATTAAACAAGATTTGAATAAAGTAATAAATGGGAGATCCTACAAAGATATAATAAAAAGATTCGAGAAAAAAATTAACGATCCAAGACAACCTGAAACAGGAAAAAAAAGTGCTAAAATTATTAAAAACTTTCTAAAAATTAAATGTCCATTAAAGAATGCACCAGAGGTTTTAAATAAATTTTTTAAAAAAAATGATTTAAATATTTTGGTTAGTAAAGATTTTTTCCCAATAAAAGATATTAATCGAAAGGATTTAAAATTTGAGTTTTCTACAAGCATTGGACGTGGAAGAGAAGTAGAATTTTATAGCTCATTAATATTTTCAATTGATGTTAAAAAGAAAAATCAATTTTTTAATCTTATATCTGGAGGTAGATTTAACGAACTAACATCTAAATACTTAGGATTAAAAAAAATACCTGCAGTAGGAGCTGCTGTTAATCTAGCAAATTATGAGTAACAAAATAATAAACATAGGCATAGTTTCAAAAGGAAGATTAAAAGAATTTACCGAAAATCTTTTAAAGAAGAAGAAATTTAAAACCTATTCTGATAGAGGCGAAAGAGATTTATTTGGAAAAATTAAGGGTAAATCAAATATTAGGATTTTATTTTTACATGCCAGGGAAATTATTGAACAATTATCAATTGGAAATTTAGATATAGGAATAAGTGGTTTTGATTTATTAAAAGAGTCTGAAATTAATATTCAGAAAAATATAAATTTATTAAAAAAACTTCCATTTGGATATGCCAATCTTGTTTTAGCCGTAAGAGAAGAAAATATTGATCTTTTTACAACATTAGATTTAGACGAAGTTGCAGATGATTTTAGGAGAAAGAATAAAAATCTTGTTAGGATTGGAACCAAATATCCAAATTTGACTAGGTCTTTTTTGTACTCTAGAGGAGTAACTAACTTTCAAATTGTTAAGTCTTTAGGGGCCACTGAATTAATGCCAATTATTGGAACTGCTGAATTTATAAGCGATATAACTTCAACAGGTCAAACACTAAAAGCGAATAAACTTAGGGTTTTAAATGATGGTTTAATCTTAAAATCTCAGGCGTGCATATTTACCTCAAAAAAAAATAAAAATAAAAAAGGCTTAAAAAGTCTTATTAAATTATTTTCTAAATAATTTATATTTTTTACTTGTTTACTGTTAATAAAAGGAGAATATTTACTAAATACTATGCAAGATTCGTTATCATATATAATTTTACTGTTAATAGGTGTCGTTATTTATCTATTGGTCACTCAGCGTAAAAATAAAGATGAGACAAAAGAGAATAATCAAGAGCTTAATAATTTAAAAGAAAGCATAAATAATTCATTTAACACTATGTCTGCCTCATTCAATAACTTGTCCAAGGATGTTACAAGAGATATGACACAAACTTTGACATCTGTTAACGAGAAAGTTTCAGCTTTTAATACTCAAGTAGAGAATTTAAATAAAAGTCAGGAGGGTATTAACAAAATTTTAGCAGGTGTAAAAAAATATGGAACTTTAGCTGAGTTTAGTTTGGCATCTTTATTAAAAGATTTATTACCCTCATCTCAATTTATTTCAAATGTTAAGATGAAAGAAGATACCTCTGAAAATGTAGAATTTGCAATTAAACTTCAAGATGGTGTTTTAGTTCCAGTAGATAGCCATTTTCCAGTAGAAAAGTTCAAAGCAATTGACGATGCTTACCAAGCAGATGACAAAAAAGGCGCTTCAGATGCAAGAACAAAATTAGCAAGAGCATTTAAAGACAAAGCTAAAAATATTAATGAGAAATATATTGTTCCACCAAAAACTACTGACTTTGCAATTGTATATGCTCCAACCGAAAGTTTATTTTCTGAATTAACATCATATCAAGATCCAAGCACAAAAGAATTATTAACCCAAGAATTAATGAAAAAATATAAAGTAGTAATATTAGGCCCTAATACACTATCAGCTTATTTACAATCATTGCACATGGGTTTTCAAACTCTTAAAGTTCAAAAACATGCCACTGAAATTTATGACCACTTAAAAACAATTAGTACGAGGTTTTCTAAACATTTTGATAATATACTTGTTCTGAGAAAAAAACTTGAAGAAGCTATGGGTGTTGTTGACAGTTTTGGAAAAGATGCAAGATCAATTACAAGAACCTTAGAAAATATAAAAGATCCCGAGCAAGTTGAAATAGCTGCCAAGGCAGAGGATGTAGAAAAATTTGTTGATCATTCAAAGCAACTTAAAAACTAATTTTATTTTAAATTAAATACATCTATAATTTAAAAAATGAAGTGGAATAACAAATTTAATTATCCAAAATTCTCAAGATCTAAAGAAGATGGTTTAAGGAAATATTTATTAGGCGATGAAAAATTACCAAGCGTCACCTCTATATTGCAAGCTACTAAATCTGAGGAAGATAAAGCAGCATTAGAAAATTGGAAACAAAGAGTTGGTTATAAAGAGGCAAATAAAATTAAAACTGAGGCATCAAGCAGGGGTACATCAATGCATTCTTATATTGAAGATTTTCTAAGGGGACGAATTAATGAGACTTTTTTTGAGAGTAATGAACAATATAAAAATATGGCTAAAGAAATAATTGACAAGGGTATTAAAGGAAAATTAGAAGAAATATTTGGAATGGAAACAACACTTCACTATCCAGAAAAATATGCTGGTACAGCAGATCTTATTGGTATTTATCAAGGAAAAGAAGCTATTATAGACTTTAAACAAGCAAACAAACCAAAAAAGGTAGATTATATTCAAGATTATTTTTTACAACTAGGTGCATACACTTTGGCTCATAATGTTGTTTATAAAACGAATATTACGTCAGGAGTAATATTGTTATGCACTGTAGATAATTTGTTTCAAGATTTTAAAATTGAAGAAGCAGAATTGCTCATGTATCAAAATTTATTTCTAGGAAGAGTAAAGAAATTTAGGGAAATGAATAATTTAAGTTGACTTTCATAGATATAATCTTAGAAGAGATATTACTAACTAAAAGCTACTTGTTTAGATGCAAATGGTTTAGTCTTAAAAAAAATAATCTAAACACTCATCAAAACATAGCTTTTTAAAGGATAATTGATATATGAATTTAGCTATTTGGGATATTGAATCATCAAGCGCAAGCACTGATTTTGGAAGCATTATTGAAATTGGTGGAATATTAGTTGATGAAAATTTTAAAGAAAAAGACAGATTTAATTTTAGATGTAGATTGCCAGAAGGCGAAATTCCACAAGCAATGGCTTTAATTGTAAATAAAACAAGCATCAAACAGTTAACTCAAGGAAATTTAAGTCACTATCAAATGCTTAGTGAAGTTGAAAAAACTTTCAAGAAATGGTCGCCCTGCATATTTCTTGGTTGGAGCAATATAGGATTTGATGATGAAATGATCAGGAAAGAATTTTTTAGAGGCATAAGGTATCCATACATTACAAATGCTTCACCTAATAAACGTCATGACGGGATTAATATCGCAAGGGCAGCTTATGCTATAGACACATCTGTTTTAGAAACAGAGATTAATGAAAAAAATAATCCTGTATTTAAATTGGAGTCACTAGCAAGAATGCAGGGATTAGACTCAAGTGATGCTCATAGCGCTTTAACAGATGCAACTTTAACAGCTAAGATTTTAAGTATAATTAAAAAAAAACAGCCAAATACTTGGGATATGTTTTTAAGAACAGCAAGCAGATTAGATGCAGAAACAATTTTTAAAAAAGAGGAAATAATTACTTTAAATGAATATTTTTATGGGAAATCCAGATTATATTTATGTGCTCCACTAAATCCAAAATATTGTATTCATCCTGTTTATCAATGGGGACAAGCGGTTGATCTTAGAGTTGATGTTGAGCCATTGCTAAATATGTCAATTAATGAATTAAAGTTGGAGATGAAAAAAACACCTAAATTTTTAAGGACAATTAGATCAAATAAAGCACCCATTATACTTGACGCAGATTATGGAATGAAAGTAGAGCCATATAACGCAATAGATCCAAGTTTAATCAAAAAAAGAGCAAAGTTAGTAAAGGAGAGCGAAAATTTTTCACAAAATATTCTTACGGCATTAAGAGAAATAGCTGAAGAAAAAGAACAATCAAAATCTCAGGAGGATATTTATGCAGAACAAAGTATTTACAGGAAGTTTACTTCAAACAAAGATACAGCCCTTTTTCCTGCCTGGCATGCGTCACCATGGAATGAAAAGCTAAAACTACTGGACAAGTTTGATGATGAGAGGTTAGTAGCATTTGGAAAAAAAATAATTTATCAGGAAGCTCCTGATGTACTTCCACAAAGTATGTTTAAATCTATAAAAAAAGGAATTGCTAAAAGAATATTGAGTGAGAAAAAGGAGCAATGGTGGACAATTCCAACCTGTTTTTCTGAGATTGATACTCTTAGAGACAAATATACTAATGAAAACGATGAAGTAAAGTTAAAATTTTTAGATGAATTAAATGATCATGTCATGTCAATACAAAAAAATTATGAAAATGTATGATGTTAATAAATTTAAAAAAAAAATTTTATTAGTTGAATTAAATTCATTTATTTATATAAAAGTTCTATGGCAACAATTAATGTTACTGACGAAAACTTTGATCAAGAAGTTGTAAAAGCAAATAAACCAGTTATTGTAGATTTTTGGGCAGAATGGTGTGGCCCATGTAAGCAAATCGGTCCAGTATTAGAGGAAATTTCAAACGAAATGTCTGACAAAGTAACAATAGCCAAGCACAACATTGATAATGAACCAAATACCCCAACCAAGTTTGGAATTAGAGGAATTCCTACAATGCTTTTATTTAAAGATGGAGAATTAAAGGCTCAAAAAATTGGTGCAACAACAAAATCTAATATTGTTTCCTGGATTGAAGAAAATATTTAATTTCGGTTTAAAACCTCACCTGCTAAATAAAGACTACCCACACATAAGCAAGTTGAATTATTATATTGAGAAATAGATTTTATACTATCCTCAATACTTTCAGATAAAATAATATTTAAATCAAGATCATTTAATTTTTTTTTGAATTCCTCATTTTTGATAGATCCCTCCTGATTTGGAATATCTATCAAGGTTATTGATTTAACTTTATTTTTAAAATGTTTTATAAATTCTTTATGTTCTTTATCTCTAAGCATTCCACAAATAAGATGAACATCATGATTTTGTTGTTTTACCCAATTTGAAATACATATACTTGAACTTTCATTGTGACCTCCATCAATAATCAATCTATTATTTCCAACAAGATTCTTTAATTTACCAGAACTAATTTCCTGCAAACGTCCTTTAAGTTTAATATTGACAATGCCGTTTTTTATATTTTCGTCTTTGACATTAAATATTTTTCTTGATGCAGCTATAGATGTACTTATATTATATAATTGGTGGTCACCTAAAAGATTCGGTTCTGGTAGTAATATTTCTCCAATTTCGTCTTTATAATGAATAAAGTTATTTTCAGCCTTTAAAATGTTAAAATTTTTTCCAAAAAAAAATTTATTTGATGAATTATTTTCTAAAGCTTTTTCAATTTTAATTCTAATTTCTTCAGTTAACTGTCTGTTAATGAAAATGTTCGAATTTAAAAGTTTACAAGTTTTTTCATAAATTATGCCATCAATAGTCTTATTAGTTAACCATTGTGTATGATCTGTGTGTATTAAACCTAATAATGTTAAAAGGTTATCTTTAAAAACATTAGTACTATCAAATTGAAAAAAAAGTCCTGCTTCAATTATATTAATATTATCTTTATAATTTTCAGCATATTTTAAAAATGCACAGGTTAAAATCTCAAAGAGACTTGCATTATCTTCTCCCAAAACTTTTTCAATATCATTTAGCAATTGAATTAGCTCATCATCTTCTATTTCTTTATCATTAAATACAAATCTTTCACTTAAAGATTGAAGATGAGGAGATGTGTACAAATTACATTTATAACCAGCTTGATTTAAAATAGATTTAAGGCTGTATGACATACTAGCCTTTGAATTTGTACCAACAACATTTATAACGTTTTTGAGTTTATTTTGAGGATTACCTAATTTTTTCAAAAGATTAAAAGTTCTATTTAAGGTTAAATCAATCTTTTTTTTATGATGCTTCTCTAGTTTCGAAATTAAATTCTGAAGTTTCATTTGATTGATCGGAATCTACATTAGAATCCTTCTTTAGCAATATTGATAAAAGCATTGTTATTTTTTCTTTTAGCTCTTTTCGAGGTATAATTTTATCTACAAAACCGTGTTTTTCTAAAAACTCCGATGTTTGAAATTCTTGACCTAATTCTTCTTTAACCGTGGCCTGGATAACTTTTTTTCCTGCAAAAGCAATCAAACATCCAGGTTCAGCCAAATGAATATCACCCAACATTGCGAATGAAGCTGTTATACCGCCAGCAGTTGGGTCAGTAAAACACACGATATAAGGTAGATTTTTTTTCTTAAGTTCATTTATTGCTATTGTAGTTCTTGTCATATTTGCAAGTGCAATTGGACTTTCAAACATTCTTTGACCTCCTCCACATGGAAAAAATACATAAGGAGTTTTGTTATCAATTGCGTGTTGTGCTCCATAAAGTATGGCCTCACCCTCAGCAGCTCCTACCGAACCTCCAATGAAATTAAAGTTAATAGCTCCAGCTGTAACCTCTATACCATTAAGATTGCCTTTAGCAATTAAAGCTGCACAATTTTGTTTAGTTTTCTTTTGAGCACTTCTTAATCTGTCTTTATAAGATTTAGTATCTGACCAATTCAGTGGATCTTCTGCTGGTATAGGAGTATCTAATATTTCATAAGAATTTTTACCAAACAGAATATCAAATCTTTGTATTGGTGTAATTCTATGATGCTTATCACATAATTTACATACACTTAAATTTTCTTCTAGTTCTTTTTTTAAAATTGGACCCTTACAACAATTAGTCCAATCTGAATTTTCTATATCTTCTTTTGAGGGTCTTTTTTTTAATACTTTTTTAATTTTTTCTCCAAAAATTAAAGCTTTTGTTATCCAATTCATAAAATTTTATTTTTAAGGTTTCTTACCATATGGCTCACATTTGTGACAGTATTTTGTCTTTTTTTAATACTTTCTGTAATTTTCTTACATATAGCACTGCCAACAACTAATCCATCAGCTTTTTTGAGTTTTCCAATAGTTTTTTCTGTTATACCGAAACCAATAACACAATTTTTTTTTGGATTTATATTTTTAATTTTATTATAATTTTCTATTATTTTTCTTGGAGATACTTTTAATCTTTGTCCTGTAGTTGAAAGCATACTGATATAATAAATCATGTTATGAGAATCTTTTATTATTTTTTTTGCTCTATCGTAAGAAGTAGTTGGCGAAATTAGTTGAATAAAAGATATATTTTTTTTTTTACATTTTTTAGAAAAGTTTTTGTTCTCTGGATAAGGTAAATCTACTATAATTAAACCGTCTACCCCTGAACTTTGACATTTTTTAATAAAATTGTTTTCACCAAACTGGTAAATCATATTGTAATATCCCATTAAAATTAATGGTTTATTAAATTTGTATTTTTTAAAATCCCTAACTATTTTAAAAACATCGTTCATTTTAATTCCATTTTTAATTGCTCTAAAAGAACTTGTTTGAATTTGGCCCCCATCTGCTATCGGTGTATTGTGAGGGAGCCCTAGTTCGCAAATATCTGCATAATTAGATATTGACTTAAGAATATCTAATGATTTTTTTTTAGAGCTATCTCCAGCAACAGTATAAGTTAATAATGCTGGTCTATTTTGTTTTTTAACATTTTTAAAAGTAAGACTAATTGGATTTATCATATTTTTTTCCTAATCTTTTTTTCAAAATAGCACTATCTTTGTAAGCATCGCCACAACTGTTAACTACTATAATTGTATCTTTACTTAATTTTCTACTCTCACTTATTGCAACATGAAATGCATGACTTGGTTCAAGCGATGGTTGAAGAGATTCGTATTTAGTAACAATCTGGTAAGCTTTAAGAGCATCTTCATCACTTGCTGCAGTATATCTTGCTCTCTTTGTGTCTTTTAAAAAACAATGTAAAGGTGATACCCCAGGATAATCCAGTCCAGCAGATATCGATTCTGTCTCTTCAATTTGACCTATTTTATCTTGATTAACATATTGCATTGCACCATGAAGCACTCCAATTCTCGACCCATAAGTTAGAGGTGCTGCATGTTTTTTACTTTTTTTTGGTCCACCAGCCTCTACTCCAATAAATTCTACTTGTTTTTTATTTAAATCCATAAAATCACTCCAAAAACCATAACTTGATGATCCACCACCTACACAATTATATAGTTTAAGTTTTTTTGGTATTAATCCAAATTCTTCAATGATCTGTGATTTTAATTCTCGCGAAATTTGAGATGTACTCCAACCACAAATTTTTACAAATATATTTGGTCCAACAGTAGATCCCACACACATATGAGTAGTATCACAATTAGAAACCCAATATCTCATGCATTCACTTACGGCGTCTACTAAAGTTTGGCTTCCTGTATATACAGGAATAATTTGAGCTCCATTTTTTTTCATTGCATCGCAATTCGGTTTCTGTCGTTTAATATCTTTTGCACCCATAAATATTTTACATTTAAGTCCAAATTTTTTTGCAGCCATACTTAACATTTTTCCCGCATATCCAGCCCCTGTATCACCGACGATGTATTTTTTTCCCATACTTTTACAGATTAAAGCATGTACAACAGCATTATAAATTTTATGAGCACCTCCATTCGCATCAGAAACAACTTTAGCCCAGATTTGTGCACCATTTATATAATCTGATAAGTTATCTAATTTAATAAAACGGGTTGGTGAGCCAACATAATTTTGAAAATAATAATCTCTTTTTTTTAAAAAATTTTTATCGTTTCTTAGTTTCTCAAAATTTTCAGTAAGGTCATCGATTGGTTTTTTTAAAGTCTCAGGAATAAAATTACCTCCGAATTTTCCTCCCCAGAACCCATACTTGTCATGCTGATCTATTAATGGAACTTTTTTTTTTAGCTTTATCATTTAGTATTTTAATATTTTTTAAAAATTTATCGATTTTTAGATTATCTTTTTCTCCTTGGGTTTCCAAACTTCCTGATATATCAATAATATCTGTTATTTTATCATATTTATCAAGTTTATCATTATACTTAATATTTCCTGCTAACATTTTGTTTATTGAGCAAGTTACATTTTTTAGTAATTGATGATTAAATCCTAAAGATTTTTCATAACCTTTACTATCAAATAAAATTATTTCAGAAATGTTTACAAAATTTTTATATTTCAAAACATCTTTTAGATTTTTTATTGTGAGTGCAGTTATAATTTTAGTTTTATATTTTTTTTTAATAAATTTAGTTTTTTCAGGACTTACATCATATAGTTGTAAATAATCAAAATTAAGTTTTTTAATTTTTTTTAAAGTGATTTCAGTAGGATTTACTAAAACGGATACAAATTTAATTTTTTTTCTTCTTCTTTTATTTATAAGTTTTTTTAAACTTTCAAAATCTAAATATCTTTTTGATTTTGGATAATTGCAAATGAAGCCAATAAATTTGGGTGGATATTTGTGCTTTATTATAAAATTTAAAGTCTCAGGATTTTTAACACCACAAATCTTAGCTTGCATTATTCAAACTTTTTTAAAACATATTCCCATTCACCCATTCTAGAATATGATACTTTCATTATTAGATTATTTTTTTTATTATACCAAATCTCGAAATTTAATTTTTTATCTTCAGGCATATTTTTATCTTTTGACATTAAAGTAAAATGCTCAGTTGTATATGTTGTATTATTTATAATTAAATTCTCAGTCCCTAAAAAGGTGACAACCTGTTCTTTAATAGTTCCTGATAAAGGACTAATTTGTTTGTCACTTTCTAGGATTTTTGAATTCCACCAATTTCCAATAATACATCCAATATCTGCTTCTCCCGAATAAGATGAACCTTTGATTTGAAATTTGTTGGTTTTATTTTCCAAAAACAAATTTACAAATTTTTTCTTGTCATTTTGTAGAGTATTCGACTCAAAAAAAATTAAATTTCCATTTTTATATTTTTCAATTGCTTCGCTTATTACTGAAAATATTTTAACGCCTAATAAATCAACACTAAAACTAGTGTGGTTTCTTACTGTCATCATTTCTTTTTTGTGTTCGAAAAAATAATTACTATGGCCAATTATTTTACCATTTCTTACAACGTCCATCTCAATTTTAGATATTTTTTTAAAACTATCAAAATTAGCAAATGCATTAGATGCATTTAAAACTATAAATAAAAAGTAAAGTATTTTTTTCATTTTAATGGATTTTAGTTCACGAAAGTATAAATAATAGTAAAAAATATGTTTTTGACTATAAAAAAAATACCGAAGGTTTCTTGGAGTTCAAAAAAACCTTATAATTTAAGACCAAATTTTTCTACTTTTATATTTTTGTGTATTGGTCTCGCAATATTTGGTTTAGGAGAAGGTTTGCTAATTATATCATTAACAGGCGCTTCTCCTTGGAGTGTTTTAGCTCAGGGTATCTCAATAAATCTTGGTTACTCAATAGGTCTTGTTACATTCTTTGTAAGCTTATTTGCATTGTCTTTATGGATATTTTTAAGTCAAAAACCTGGTATAGGAACTATTTTAAATATAATTATTATTGCTTTAATGATTGATCTATCAATATTTTATATTGATACACCTCAAAATTATATTGGCCAACTTTCAATGGCAGTTTTTGCTGTATTACTCGTCGGACTTGGTAGTGGAATATATTTAATTGCTAATTTAGGACCAGGTCCAAGAGATGGTTTAATGACTGGTATTCAAAGAAAAACAAATTTTCCAATAGCAGCTGTAAGGGCTTTTTTAGAAATTACAGTCGTTTCAATAGGTTGGTATCTTGGAGGAACTGTTGGAATAGGAACTTTGCTTTTTGCCTTTGGAATTGGACCAGCAGTAGCCCTTGGTTTATTTTTAGTTAAAAAAGTATTTTCGAAGTAAAAAAAAAGGGCAGTAAAGACTGCCCTTTTTGAATTTTTTTTAGACTAATTGGGATTACATTCGCCTACATTCGCATTTCTAGTACACCAATACACACTTATTTAAGAACTTCATTGAAAACTTCATTGAGAAAACCCTCTAATTCAAAAGCAATTCAAAAGATGACTTCATTGAGGAATGGGTTTAAACTGGTTTTGATGAAAAAACTCTCCCTATACATCTTTCTGGTTTTGATGTGGTGCAATGTTGGGGTTGCTGAAGAAATTAGAGAAATTGAAGTAGAAGGCATGTCTATAGGAGATAGTTTATTAAAATATTTCACTGAAGAAGAAATTAAAGAGGCAACTGTACCCGAAGTTTACCCAGATAAATTTGAAGTAACATTTAATATTAAAGAAATTTCAGCATATGATTTTATAACCGTCACATACAAATTTAATGACGAAAAATATAAAATTCATGGAATTTCAACTGGATTAAATTTTTCAAATAATATTCAGGATTGTTACAAAGAACAAGATAAACGTGTAAAAGAGATTTCTATGAACTGGAAACACTGGGGCATATTACCTTTTGATGAAGAAAAAAACTCAACATATAAACCTATTACTTTTGAAGATGGTAAAGGTGATGCTATTTCAATTGCTTGTTATTATTTTCCTAAAAACACTTCTGATAATAATTTAAAAATATCTTTGGATTCAAGAGAATTTAAAAATTATCTAAAAAAATATTCTAATTAATAATAAAAAACCCCCGAAACTTTCGTTTCAGGGGTTCTAATTTTGTTTAGTGTATGTATTTGGAGTGTTCTTTAAGTGGAAACGTATTACATTCTCATACTGGTTGTCATTAAGTCTTATATTATCTAGTCTTTTTAATTTTTGTTCATCAAAGTTCATCTAATTTACATCTCAATTCAAAAGCAATTCAGAAGTTACAACTTTCAAGAGATCTTGAATTTTAAAAAATTAACACTACATAATTTTAATGTTCGGTTTTATTTGGCAATTTCTAAGCGGTTTAATATTATTTATTATATTAGGTTTTGGATTGTTTTATATTGCGAAATTATTTTTTGGTTTTTAAAAAATAATATTTATGCCCGCGTGGCGGAAATTAGTAGACGCGACGAGCAAGACTTGTTTCACTTCGGTGAGTATCAGTGCGAACCTGATCGGGGGCACCATAGATGACTATATCTTGCAGGGAAAGATAGTCCTTTCCCTGTAAAATATTAATTAATTAATTATTGTTAATGGCAATTTTTTTTGAAAATGATCCAACTTTACAAAGTTATTGGAGATCAATAATTCTTTATGGACGAAATGTTGCCTCTTATAAGTTTGCTTTAGCAAAGGCACTTATAGATTTAAATAAAAAACCAAACGATTTGATAAAATTAGAAGATCTAGCAGTTCCATTTAGCAATCATTTATGTGATCATTTAAAAAATAATGATAAACAAATTACTTCATCAAATAGTGAATTTCTTAATACTTTAAGAAAGTTTAATAATGAAGAAATAGATGTAGGAAAAAAAAATGAAATAACGAAAAAATTAGGGTTTACTAATGTTATAGATAGGTTTCATGAAGTTAATGGCGAACCTATACCCAAGTCATTTTATATAGATGAAAGAAAACAATACGGAGGTATACGCCTTACAGATAATTTTTATAAATTACTCGAACTAAAAGAAAGCGAGAATTTTCTTAATGAAGTAGAATCCCGTTGGAGACTAGTTGAAACCGCATGGAAACTCGGAGTTTCTGTAAAATTACTTCAAGTTAAATATGACAAAAAAAATGAAATATTTTTTATTGATACATCTAAAGGTCGTATAAACGTAACTTCTTCAAAAAATGCTCTAAATGGTTATCAAAAGAGTAAATGTTTTTTTTGTTTTGATTATATTTCTATAATTAAAAAATCAATTTTTTTGTCAGATGTTGATCATTTTTTTCCTGATATTTTAAAGGGTACTGGATTTTCTGGTTATGTTGATGGTATTTGGAATTTAGTCTTGTCATGTAAAAGTTGTAATAGAGGAGAAAAAGGTAAGTTTGCAAAATTACCATCAATAAAATTGCTTGAAAGATTAAATAAACGGAATGAATATTTTTGTTCTAGTCATCATCCATTGAGGGAAACAATTATGTCTCAAACAGGTAACACAATAGAACAAAGAAAATCTTTTTTACAAAAGTGTTTTAATGAAGCAAAAGGAAAATTAATTCATACTTGGGAACCAAAACCCAAAGATACTGCTACTTTTTAATAATCTCCTTTTCCAGGTATAACATTTCTTATGCCACCTCGAGGATTATTAACATCATTTTTATATCTTGGAATTAAATGAATATGCATATGAAACACTGTTTGTCCTGCATCTTTTCCTGAATTAATTCCAACATTAAATCCGTCTGGATTATATTTTTTTTTAATAAAATCCTTTGTCTGAAACAAAAGTTTGTTTAATCCTTCTATTTCTTCTTCTGTTGATTCAAAATAATCAGCATATTCTCTCTTTGGAATGATTAGACAATGACCTTTATTTACAGGAAATTTATCGTAGATAACAAAACCAACTGAGTTTTCAAATATTCTATCTCTGATTTCTAAAAAGGGACTTTTCATAAATTTATTTAATTGTTCATCTAAAGTTCATCTAACTGTTCATCTAATGACATTTTATTACAAACAAAAAAAAAGGGCAGTAAAAACTGCCCTTTTTGAATTTTTGTTTGAGATTAATGGGGATTACATTCGCATTCCTAGTACGCCAATACTCACTTATTTAACTTCTTCACTGCAAAGTTCACTGCAGAATCGCTCCAAATAGAAAGCAAACAGAAAGATGACTTCATTGAGGAGTGGGGTTAAACTGACTTTGATGAAAAAACTATCTCTATATGTCTTTCTGATTTTGATGTGGTGCAATGTTGGGTTTGCAGGAATATTAGATCAAAAAAAATATGTATGTAAGGATGCAATGGGGTTTAAAACAGAAATTAGTTTTTTAAAAGAATTTAATAGTTCTAATGTGGTTACATCAACAAATCTTGGCATGGGGTTTGTGTTAGTTAGTTTTGCTTTAATTGAAAATGATAATTTATTTTTTTTTAGTTTGGATGAAGCATTTGAAACAATTACAATTGGTCATATTCAGTCATTAAAAGATAATAAGAGAAAGTATGTGTCCACAACATATGGATTAAACTCTAAACAATCTAATCAAATGAGATCTAATATCACAAGATTTAATAATGCACCTGATAAAATTAAAACAATAAATTTATCTGAAGAAGAGATTGAAGATGAATTAAGAATTATTAAAAATCAAAAAAAAATTCTAGATGGAATTTCTGAAGAACAAAGTTGGGGTTCAACTTCATCTGATTGTGATGTTGGGGAAATTAAAAGTGAAATTAAGGACAATTCTAAACCTATGAAAGGTATGATTCAATTAATGAAGGAAGGGTGTAAGGAAAATAAAACAGAAATAGCAACCACAGCATTTTGTGAATGTTATGGGAACTGGTTTTATGATAATTTAACTAATGACAAGTTCACAGAATTCTTACAATTGAGTAAAGAAGAAAAAATAAAATTTGTTAAAAAGAACAATATTATTAAACAATGTCAAAATTAATTTAAATTAAAAAAATTAGTTTTACAGATAATTTACTTGTAAACGTATTATATTCGCTTACATTCGCATTCTTAGTTCACCGATACTTGCTTATTTAAGAACTTCATTGAAAACTTAATCGAGAAAACGCTCTAATTTAAAAGCAAGTTAAAAGATGACTTCATTGAAGGACGGGGTTAAAATAAGTCTGTGAGAATAATAATAAACTCTATCTCTAGAACTTTTGATTTTAAAAGTAGATCCCGTGCAAAAGAACTATTCATTTATATTTTATTTTTGATTATTCAATTTGGTATTATTTTATATATTGAAAAAATTAAAAAAGATTGGATCATAACAGATATTTGGTGGGTTCTTTATTATATAAGAAATGTACTTATTTTTGTTCTATTTTTTTCTTTCCTTCCTTTAATTAGTTTATTGATGAGAAGACTTCATGATATTAATTTGTCTGGTTTATATATTTTTGTACCTATAATTATTGTATCCCCAATATATTTTTTTATAGATTATTTGAACAAAAAAAATGATTCTGAATCATATTACGATATTAACAAAATGGAATATGTAGATAAAACAATTACCAACATAAATAGTACCTTTATGATTATTATTTATATTATAATTTTAATATTTTTATGTTTAAAACACAGTGATGGAGACAATAAATACGGAAAATGGATTAAACCTGATTAATTAAAAAACCCCCGAAACTTTCATTCCGAGGGTTCTAATTTTGTTTAGTGTATGTATTTAGAGTGTTCTCTAAATGGAAGTGTATTACATTCCCATTCCACCCATTCCACCCATTCCACCCATTCCGCCACCTGGCATTGCAGGAGTAGAGTCTTTTTCCTCAGGTTTGTCCGCAACCATTGCTTCAGTAGTTACTAGTAATCCTGAAATTGAAGCTGCATCTTGTAAAGCGGTTCTTACAACCTTTACTGGGTCTATAATTCCCTCTTTAAACATGTCTACATACTGTTCTGTTTGAGCATCATAACCATGTGTTGATTTATTAGTTTCTAATAATTTTCCAACTATAACTGATCCATCAACACCAGCGTTCGTTGTTATTTGTCTTATAGGCGCCTGAAGTGCACTTTTAACTATTTCAACGCCAGATTTTTGATCATCACCTTTAACTTTAACTTTATCTAAATCCTGTGAAGCATAAAGTAGAGCACATCCTCCACCAACTACTATACCTTCTTCAACAGCTGCTCTTGTTGCATTTAGTGCGTCTTCAACTCTATCTTTTCTCTCTTTAACTTCTACCTCAGTTGAGCCACCAACTTTTATTACAGCAACTCCACCTGCTAATTTAGCTAATCTTTCTTGAAGTTTTTCTTTGTCATAATCTGATGTTGTTTCATCAACTTGTTGCTTAATTTGAGCACATCTAGCCTCAATATCAGATTTTTTTCCTGATCCACTTACTATGGTGCTATTTTCTTTATCAACCTTAACTCTTTTTGCAGATCCTAAATCATTTAATTTAACATTTTCTAATTTTATTCCTAGATCTTCGGAAATAACTTGTCCACCTGTTAAAATAGCAATATCTTCAAGCATTGCTTTTCTTCTATCTCCAAAACCAGGTGCTTTAACTGCAACGACTTTTAATCCGCCTCTTAGCTTATTAACTACTAAAGTTGCTAAAGCTTCACCTTCAACATCTTCAGAAATTATCATTAAAGGTCTTCCTGCTTGAACTACTGCTTCTAAAAGAGGAACCATTGGCTGCAAGTTAGTTAATTTTTTTTCGTGTAATAATATTAGAGGATTTTCTAACTCAGTGGTCATTTTATCGCCGTTTGTAATAAAGTATGGAGATAAGTATCCTCTATCAAATTGCATACCTTCAACAACATCCAATTCAGTCTCAATACCTTTTGCTTCCTCTACTGTAATTACACCTTCATTACCAACTTTCTGCATTGCTTTAGAAATCATATTGCCAATTTCTTTATCCCCATTAGCTGAAATAGTTCCAACTTGAGCAATCTCGTCACTATCTTTAACTTTTTTTGCTGATGATATTAGTTTTTCCCTGACATGTTCTACCGCAGCATCAATACCTCTTTTTACATCCATTGGATTCATTCCAGCAGTAACATATTTACATCCTTCTTTGACTATAGCTTGTGCAAGAATGGTTGCAGTTGTAGTTCCATCGCCAGCTTCATCATTTGTTTTACTGGCAACTTCTTTCACCATCTGTGCACCCATATTTTCAAATTTATCTTCAAGATCTATTTCTTTTGCAACAGTAACTCCATCTTTAGTAGTTCTTGGGGCACCATACGATTTGTCTATAACTACATTTCTACCTTTTGGTCCAAGTGTTACTTTTACAGTGTTAGCAAGGATATCAACTCCCTTTAACATAGCTGCTCTTGCATCAGAGTTGAATTTTACTATTTTAGCCATTTTTAAATCTCCTTATTAATTATTATTTAGCTGATGAAATACCCATAATGTCAGATTCTTTCATTATGCTGTACTCTTTTCCATTAATTTTGACTTCTGTACCAGACCATTTACCAAAAAGAACTTTATCTCCGACTTTAACATCCATTGGAATAATTTTTCCATCTTCTGTTTTTGCTCCACTACCAACAGCAACAACCTTACCTTCTTGAGGTTTTTCTTGAGCCGTATCTGGTATGATTATCCCTCCAGCAGTTTTTTCACTACTGTCTAAAACTTCAATTAGCACTCTATCGTGCAATGGTTTAAATTTCATATAAACTCCTATAAATACCAATTCATATAGATACAGAATGACATTATTTCAAGATATCTGTTTAAAATTATAAACTTAAAAAAACCAAAGAAATATGGATTTTTTTGAGTTATATGTCCTTAATGCCTGAAAATTTAGATAATAAAGGACTTAAATCCATAGTGGAGAAATACGATCTACTTTTTATAGATATTTGGGGAGTGATCCATAACGGGGTTCGTCTATTTGAAAAGTCTATCAAATGCCTTGATGAATTAGATGAGTTGGGAAAAAAATATATTTTACTAACTAATGCGCCAAGACCTAATACAACTGTTATTAATTTTTTAAAAAATATGGGTTTAGAAAATAATAAATGCGAAAAAGTATTTACCTCAGGTCAAGCTGCTCTAAGTTATTTAAATGAAACTTGCAAAGATCTTAAATTTTTTCACGTAGGTCCTGCTAGAGATTTTGATTTATTTAAGTCATTTGAAAAAAAAAAAGTTAAGAATATAAAAGATTCAGATTTTTTATTATGCACGGGCTTATTCGAAGACTATGAGAAAGATCTTAGTTATTATAAAAATTTATTTAAAAACCAAATAAGTAAAAAAATGATCTGTACTAATCCCGATCTTATTGTTGATAGAGCAGAAAAAAGAGAATTCTGTGCTGGGTCAGTTGCTAAAGAGTTTGAACAAATTGGTGGAAAAGTTGATTACTTTGGAAAACCTTATTCATTAGTTTATAGTCAATCAACTGAAATAAAAAATAAAAATGTTTTATGTATAGGAGATAATTTAAATACAGATATTCGAGGAGCAAATAATCAAAAATTTGATTCTCTACTTATATTAAATGGAGTTCATAGAAATGAAATTAACAATAATCTTGAAAAGTTATTATTAAAATATGATGTAAGATTAAATTACACTCAATCCAAATTAGAATGGTAAATTGATGAGATATTATAAAAAATTTGATATAAAAAAAAACGATAGAGGTTCATTAATTTTAATAGGTAATTTTGATGGACTTCATATTGGCCATCAAAAACTGTTTAAACTAGCAAAAAAGTATAAAAAAAAATATAAATTAAAAATAGGTGTTCTAACGTTTGAACCGATTCCTAAAATGTTTTTTAATAAAACTTTAAAAAATTTTAGGGTTTCTAATCTCAATCAAAAAAATTTCATTTTAAAAAAAATAGGAGCTGATTTCGTAATCACTAAAAAGTTTGATAAGAGGTTTTCAAAAATTAATTATTATGAATTTATAAAGAAAATACTTTATGAAAAATTAAATGCAAAATATATATTTGTAAGTAGTAATTTTAGATTTGGAAATAAAAGAGAAGGTAATGTTAAAAAATTAATATATTTTGAAAAATTTTTTAAATATAAAATAGTTAACCCAAAACCATTAATAAAAAAGAATAGAATCATTTCATCAACTTATATTAGAAAATTATTAGAAAAAGGACTTATTAAAAGAGCAAATAGACTCTTAAAAAGAAATTGGTCAATTGAAGGTTTTGTTGAAAAAGGAAGACAACAAGGAAAAAGAATTGGATTTCCAACATGCAATATTAATATTAAAGATTATATTATAGCAAAACCAGGAGTTTATGCTGTCAGAGTAAAATTCAAAAATAATAAAGAATTTATAAAAGGAATTGCAAATTTAGGATATAGACCAACTTTTAAGCAAAAAAAAATTTTATTAGAAGTTCATCTCTTTAACTTTTCAAGAAATGTATATAATAAGTATTTATCTGTTGAATTTTTAAAATTTATAAGAAAAGAAAAAAAATTTAGTAGTGTTGACAAACTTAGAAAGCAAATTCAGTTTGATCTAAAAGTTGCAAAAAAAAGCTAAAATGAGCAAAGAAAATATTAATTTACCCAAAACTGCTTTTTCAATGAAAGCGAATTTACCTAATAAAGAGCCTGAAATTTTGAATCATTGGGACAAAATTAATTTATATGAGGAGTTAAGAAAATCTAATAAAGGAAATAAAAAATTTATTCTTCATGATGGTCCTCCATACGCAAACGGTAATATCCATATGGGTACTGCTTATAATAAGATTCTTAAGGATATAATTGTGAAATTTCATCAAATGAGCGGCGAAGACTCTGTATATGTTCCTGGATGGGATTGTCATGGACTACCAATTGAATGGAAAATTGAAGAGCAATACAAAAAAAACAAAAAAAATAAAAATGATGTTCCAATTGCAGAATTTAGGAAAGAGTGTAGAGCTTTTGCAGAAAAGTGGATTGATGTTCATAAAAAACAATTCATGAGATTAGGTGTTGTTGGAGATTGGAAAAACTATTATTCAACAATGAGCTTTGATGCCGAGGCTCAAATTGTAAGAGAACTTGGTAAATTTTTAAAAGAAGGTAGTTTATATAAAGGTTTTAAACCAGTTCTCTGGTCAACAGTAGAAAAAACAGCTTTAGCAGATGCCGAAGTAGAGTACTTAGATCATAATTCAGATACTATTTATGCTTCATTTACTATAAAAAAATCAAATTTTAATGAGCTTAATGGGGCGGAGGCTATAATTTGGACAACTACTCCGTGGACAATACCTGCAAACCGTGCGTTAGCCTTTAATCCAAATCTTGAATATTGTATAATTCAAATAGAGGAAGCTGGAGATTTTGAGAATAAAAAAATTGTAATCTGTAAAGATCTAATCGAGTCTGTAATTAAAGATTGTGAGATAACAAAATATAAACTTATAAAAAGTTTTAAAGGAAATGAATTAAAAGGTACTATTTGTATTCATCCTTTCTTCAAATTAGGATATGACTATGAAATTCCTATGTTGGAAGCAAGATTTGTTACCACAGAGCAGGGAACTGGAATTGTACATTGTGCTCCAAGTCATGGACCTGATGATTTTAATCTGTGTTTAAATAATGGAATCAAAGCTATAGAAACAGTGGATGGTGATGGAAAATATACTAAGAATGTATATTTGTTTGAGGGTATTCATATATTTAAAGCAAACCCAATAGTAATTGAAAAACTAAAAGATCAAAAAAAATTACTTTCAAGTGGAAAACTCTTGCATTCATACCCTCACTCTTGGAGGTCCAAAGCTCCATTAGTTCATAGGGCTACTCCACAGTGGTTTATCTCAATGGAAAGCCACGGCTTAAGAAAAATAGCTTTGAAAGCCATTGACGATACAAATTTTTATCCTGCTAAAGGAAGAGATAGAATTAGATCTATGATTGAGACTAGACCAGATTGGTGTGTATCAAGACAAAGAGTCTGGGGAGTGCCACTTCCAATTTTTATTCATAAAAAAACTAAAGAAATACTTATAGATGATAAAGTAATTGAGAATATTGCTTCAATATACGAAAAAGAGGGCTCAGATTGTTGGTTTTCTGACGATCCTCAAAAGTTTTTGGTAGATGGTTATAATATTGATGACTATGAAAAATCAAATGATATTGTTGAAGTATGGTTTGATAGCGGATCTACTCATTCATTTGTATTAGAGAAAAGAGAGGACCTTGAATGGCCAGCATCAATGTATCTTGAGGGTTCAGACCAACATAGGGGATGGTTCCACTCATCTTTATTAGAATCATGTGGAACTAGAGGCAGAGCACCGTATAAATCTATTTTATCCCATGGGTTTGTAGTTGATGGCAAGGGTCTTAAAATGTCTAAGTCATTAGGGAACATTATAGCACCAGAAGATATTCTTAAAAAATATGGAGCAGATATATTGAGAATTTGGGTTGCTTCTTCTAATTATGAGGAAGATTTAAGAATTGATCAATCAATTATTGCTCAACATGCAGAGTCTTATAGGAAAATAAGAAATACATTTAGATATCTACTTGGAAATCTTAATGATGAATTTCAATCTTTCAATCTTGAAAAAATAAATATTACAGAACTGCCAGAGCTTGAGCAATATATGTTACATAAATTATATACTTTAAATGAAAATTTTAAAAATTACTTTAAAAAGTATGATTTCCACAATCTTTATAAAGAACTACTAAACTTTTGTACTGTCGATTTATCAGCCTTTTATTTCGATATTAGAAAGGATACTTTATATTGTGATCCAAAGAATTCAAAAAAAAGAAATAATTGTACACTAGTTTTAAAAATTATTTTGGAAACATTAATCAAGTGGTTTGCTCCAATACTTTCATTTACAACAGAAGAAATTTTTTCATTAATTTGTAAGGATAAGAAAAGCGTTCATTTAGAAAGATTTATGAACCTACCTAAAAATTTTTCAAATGAGCAACTAAATAAAAAATGGACTGAATTGAAAAAAATAAGAGATGTTTGCAATGTAAGTATTGAAGAGAAAAGAGCAAAAAAAGATATTGGTTCAAGTCTTGAAGCAAGTTTAAAAATTAAATTGGATGAAAAAATGAGCAAGTTAACAAAGGACATAGATTTTTCAGAATTATGCATTACATCATCAGCAATAGTTGAGAAAAGTAACACAAGTGATATTGAAGTCGAAACTTCTAAGGCAAAAGGAAAAAAATGTTCAGTATGTTGGAAAATATCTGAAAGAGATTGCGAAAGACATCCAATATGCAACTTTGAATGACACAATTATTAAACAAAAAATTTGTATTTTATTTATTAATTATAGTTGTAATATTTTCATTAGATAGGATATCAAAACTTTATGTTATTAATATTGCAGAAACCTATGGCAATGTTGATATTTTTATAAATAATTTTATAAATATAATTTTAGTTTGGAACACTGGAATTGGTTTTGGACTTTTTTCCTTTGAAAAATCTATTATTTACAATTTTATAACATTGGTAATATTATTAATAAATTTTTTAATTATTTACTTAATTGTAATTAATGAAGGCATTAAAAACTATTTTTTAGCTGCCATATTAGGAGGCTCTCTTGGTAATTTATTTGATCGATTTTATTATTCAGCAGTTCCAGATTTTATTGATTTAAATTATAAAGAGTTTCATTGGTTTGTATTTAATATAGCTGATATATTTATTACAATAGGTATCATTTGCCTTATTTTAGATGAAATTATTTTAAATAAAAAAAATTAAATATGATTAAAAAAAAATTACTAATCCTTTTAACAACTCTAGTTTTTTTAACTTCATGTAATTCTTTTAAAAGCGCAATTACAGGAGAGAAAAAAAAACCCGGTAGTGAATTTATGGTTATTAAGAAAGAACCATTAACATTGCCTCCTGATTTTACAGATTTACCAGAACCTGAAGAAGAAGATGTTTCTGAAGAAGAGGAAACTGTAGAAGTAAAAAAAATTCTTAAAGGAATTACTAATAATACTGAAATTTCTACTGGTGCTTCAGAAGGATTAGAAGACTCAATTTTAAAAAAGATCAAAAAAAATTAATGATATCAAAAAATGTTATTTTAAAAAATTTTAAAGTTAAAAATATCAAAACTAAA
>CACDFC010000014.1 GCA_902552035.1 uncultured Pelagibacteraceae bacterium
AGTGCCTAAAAATAAATACGATAAAAAACTTGATTATATAATAACAGAAAAAGCTTTGATTTAATGAAAATTCTTTTTTTAGGAGATATTGTTGGAGTTTCAGGATGTGGTTCAGTAAAAAAAAATCTAAGCAAGATAATTTCTGAAAAAAAAATAGATTTCGTTGTGGTAAACGGAGAAAATGCTCACGAAACTGGGGTCGGCATTTCCGAGAATATAACCAACGAATTAATATCTTGCGGAGTAGATGTAATAACAACAGGTAACCACGTTTGGGATCAAAAAGAAACTTTAGAACATATAAAGCATGAAAAAAGACTTTTAAGACCTCTTAATCTATTTGAGGACGCTCCAGGTTCAGGTTTCAGAATTTACAAATCAAAAAATAATTTCAAAGTTGGTGTTTTAAATTTAATGGGAAATGTTTATATGAAAAAATGTGATAATGTTTTTGAAAAATCTAAAAATTTTTTAAAAAATTTTAAATTAAAACATAATTATGATTTTCTCGTTGTAGATTTTCATGGAGAGATAACCAGTGAAAAAATGGCAATTGGACATTTATTTGATGGTCAGGCAACTCTAGTCGTAGGAACACATACTCATGTACCGACAAATGATGCAAGAATCTTAAGTAAAGGGACTGGTTACCAAACTGATGCTGGAATGTGTGGTGATTACAACTCTGTAATTGGGATGGATAAAGATAATTCTTTAAATCGTTTTTTTAAAAAAGAATCTGTTAAACATTATCCTGCAACAGGTGACTCATCAATATGTGGACTGATAGTTGAAGGTAATATTAAAACTGGTCTCGCAAAAAAAATTACAAGCTTTATTTATGGAGGAGTTTTAACAAATTCATAAAAATTTATGGCAGGACATTCGCACTGGGCAGGAATAAAGCATAAAAAGGGAAAAGCCGACAAACAAAGATCTAAAATTTTTTCAAAATTATCTAGGGAAATTACTGTCGCAGCAAAATTAGGAGATAAAAATCCAGATATGAACTCAAGGTTAAGATCAGCTATTCAATCTGCAAGGTCCGCAAATATGCCAAAAGAAAATATTTCTAGAGCGATTGATAAATCTGAGGTTAGCGCAGACTCTAACTTTGAAAATATTAGATATGAAGGTTTTGGTCCATGTAATATTGCGGTTATTGTAGAAACATTAACGAATAATAAAAATCGCTCAGCATCAAATTTAAGAACTATTTTTCAAAAAAATGGTGGAAATTTAGGTACGCAGGGATCAGCCATACATTATTTTCAACAAACCGGAATAATTAAAATTGAAAAAAATCATGAAGATGAAGATAAAATATATGAGTATGTAATAGATTCGGGAGCCGACGATTTTATAAAATCCGACGACTATTATGAAATTCGATGTGATAAAAATAAAATCTATAAAGTTAAAAAAAAACTTGAGGAAAATATTGATAATTTTGTTTCTACGGAAATTGAGTGGTTACCTGTTAGTAAAAGAGATATAGATAAAAATAAGAAAGAAGATGTAATAAAATTTTTAGAGGCATTAGAGGATGACGAAGATGTTCAGAATATATTTACAAACTTAAACTTTATATAATTATGTTTATAATTGGAATTGACCCAGGTATTTCAGGAGCTATATGTTTTTTTGAGTCAGATATAATAAAAGACGTAATTGAAATGCCAGTAATGGCAGATGGTAAAAAAAATAAAAGGCAAATAAATGGTCCTCAAATAGTTAACGAGATACAAAAAAGAATTGAAAACATTCCCAAGAAAAATATTTTTGTTGTTGTAGAGCATGTTTCAGCCATGCCAGGTCAGGGTGTTACAAGCATGTTTAATTTTGGTCAGTCATTTGGTGTAATTAAAGGGATCTGTTCAGCTTTAAAATTACCAATATATTTTGTTAGACCTGTTAAATGGAAAAAATATTTTAATTTAATAAAGACTGATAAAGAGGCCAGTAGATCAAAAGCTATTCAGATTTTTCCCTATATATCTTCAAAACTATCAAAAAAAAAAGACAATAATAAAGCTGACGCAATTTTAATTGCCAGTTTTTTCAATAATACCTTTAAATCTGAAACTCAATCTTAATACAACAAGACAAAATGATGACACATTTTAGTGTGAAAGGTTTGTAATGGAAGCAGATATAGCATCACAAGCGGTTGGTTTAGCAAGTAGCTCAGATTTTTCGATAGGGACTCTTTTTATGAGAGCAGATATAATTGTTAAAGCTGTAATGATAATTCTTATAGCTGCATCAATATATTCTTGGGCAATAATTTTTAATAAGTATATGCTCTTCAAGAAGATTGATAAATCAACAGAGGAATTTGAGGAAAAATTCTGGAAATCAAAATCAGCTGAAAGTTTCTATAATAGTTTACCTTCGAATTTAGATGATCCTATGGCCTTATTATTTAAAAACTCAATGCAAACTTTAATGAAGACAAAGTCCAGATCAAATATCAACGAGAGATTATCAACTATTTTAGAAGTTAATCTTGAAAAACAGATGAATTTGATTGAAAAAAATTTTACTTTTTTAGCAACTGTTGGTTCAACAGCGCCATTTATTGGTTTATTTGGAACTGTATGGGGTATTATGAATTCTTTTCAGTCGATTGCTATTTCTAGAAATACTAGTCTTGCAATTGTAGCACCAGGAATAGCCGAGGCACTATTTGCAACTGCATTAGGACTTTTAGCGGCAATTCCAGCAGTTATAGCATTTAATAAATTTAGTAGTGATTCAAACAAATATTCTCAAAAATTAGAAAATTTTTCAAAAAGGTTTATTTCAATAGTTTAAAATGGCTTTCAAATTAAAAAAGTCACAAAGAGAACCAATGAGTGAAATAAATGTTACTCCTTTTGTAGATGTAATGCTTGTATTACTTATAATTTTTATGGTAACCGCACCATTATTAACTGTTGGTGTTCAGGTGGATTTACCAGAAAGTTCTGCAGACTCACTTCCGGAAGAGCAAGAGCCGTTAACTTTAACTATAAATTCAAAAGGCGAAATTTTTATACAAGAGTCAAAAGTTGAATTTGATAGCATAATTGAAAAAATATTAGCAGTATCAAAAAATAGAACAGATACAAGAATTTATGTCCGAGGTGATAAAACAATTAATTATGGAAGAGTGCTGGAAGTCATGGGAATGTTGTCTGGTTCAGGTTTTACTAAAGTAGCATTAATATCCGAACCTCTAAAAGAGAGATAAAATGTTTAAGAGCATTATTATTTCTACCAGCTTTCATTTGGCAATTATAGCTTTGACAGTAATATCTCTACCATTCATAGCAAAAAAACCTATAAATATCCCACCTATAGTTTCGATTGAATTGATTCAAATTACAGATATTACCAATATTCCTTTTGCTCCAAAAGCAAAAAAAATTATAGATAAAATTAAAAAAGAAGAAGAAAAACTTGTTTCAGAACAAGCGCCACCTAAGAAAGTTAAAAAAGAAAAACCCGATGCGATACCTCTTCCAAAAAAAGAGATAGAGAAAGTAAAAAAAGTTGAAGAAAAAAAACAAAATCCTGAAAAAGATGATAATAAAGTTAAACAAGTATCAGAGTTTGAAAAAAAAGAATTATTTGACACAAATAATATTGCGGCTTTAATAGATAAATCTAAGGAGGAGCTAGCTGAAACCACAATTAAAAATAAGAAAATTACCCAATCTGAGGATAAAAGTATGAATTTATCAGGACTTACATTAAATGAGGAAGACGCATTAAAGGCCCAGATCTTTGGATGTTGGAGTATACCATTAGGATTACCATATAATGAAAATTTATTAGTAAGAATTAAATTAAAGTTAAAGCCAGACGGCTCAGTTGTTAAATCAGAAATTTTAGATCATGCTAGAATGAATAAACCTGGACAGGGTTTTTATAAAGTTCTAGCAGAAAGTGCTTTAAGAGCTGTTCAGTTATGCCAACCCTTAAGAGTTCCTTCAACTGGATATGAAAGATGGAAAGAAATGCAATTAAATTTTGATGCAAGTGAGATGTTAAAAGGATGAGAAAAATAAAAATTTTACTCATATCTTTTTTTTTATTTTTTATACCTTCGATTTCATATTCGTTAATTGAGGTAGATATTTCAAGAGGTAATTTAAATCCATTACCAATATCTGTTTCTCCTTTGTTTGCTGATAAAGTTTCAAATAGTTTGTTAAAAAATGATATTCAAATAGAAAATTTAGGCTTAAAAATAGCAGAAGTTGTAGAAAATAATTTAAGACAAACTGGACTTTTTAATCCTTTATCACGAAAAGCTTTTTTACAAAAACCAGATATAGCTCACTTAAAACCAAGATTTGAGGATTGGGCATTAATAAAATCTCAAGCTCTTATAACTGGGAAAATTTCTTATAAAAACGAAAAACTTAAAGTAGAATTTAGATTGTGGGATGTTCTTGCTGGTAGAGAAATGCTTGCATTAGCATTCACAACTGTGCCAAATAATTGGAGAAGAGTTGGGCATATAATTTCAGACAAAATTTATGAAAGGTTAACAGGTGAAAAAGGTTATTTTGATACAAGAATTATTTATGTTGCAGAAGAGGGACCTAAGACAAAAAGAATTAAAAAACTCGCGATCATGGATCAGGACGGATTTAACACAAAGTATTTGACTTTAGGAAATGAGTTGGTGTTAACTCCAAGATTTAATCCAACAAATCAAATGGTAACTTATCTATCATATTTTAAGAATCTACCCAGAGTATATTTGTTAGATATTGAAACTGGAATGCAGGAAGTTGTAGGAGATTTTCCTGGCATGACATTTGCTCCGAGATTCTCTCCTGATGGAAAAAAAATAATAATGAGTTTTGCTAAAGATGGAAATTCTGATATTTACACGATGGATTTAGAAAATAGAATTGTAGAGAGAATAACAAATCATCCTTCAATTGACACTTCACCTTCATTCTCTCCTGATGGTAAATTTATAACTTTCAATTCTGACAGAAGTGGTTTTCAACAAATTTATATAATGAAAAACGATGGGAAAAAAGTTAAGAGAATATCGTTTGGAAAAGGATTGTATGGAACACCAGTTTGGTCCCCACGTGGAGATCTTATAGCTTTTACAAAACTGCACAAAGGAAAATTTTATATAGGTGTCATGAGAGTTGATGGATCTGGAGAAAGACTTTTGACAGAAAATTATTATCAGGAAGCTCCTTCGTGGTCCCCAAATGGTAGAGTACTAATTTTTTACAGAGAGACCAAAACTGATAGTGAGGGCAAAGGATTTTCTGCAAAATTGTGGTCAATAGACCTTACTGGCTATAATGAAAGGCAAGTTGAGACTTTAACCGATGCTTCCGACCCATCTTGGTCATCTTTATTGAGTAATTAGAACGTTTATACATTAAATAATTATATAAAATCTTGATTTTTTGTCTTGAAAGATCTATTTAGTTGTGAAAAAGTCAAATAAATAGATTTAAGGAGCAGTAATGATTTTAAACAAAATTTACAAAAATGCGTTTTTAGTTATTCTTTTGAGTGTACTTTTATCAGCATGTGCAACTCAGAAAAAAGCATCAATCGGACAAATGCAAGGTGACGTATATACAGGAACAGATACGGTAGAATATTTAGCTGATGGAGTTGCAGATAGAGTTTTCTTTGCAACAAACGAGTCAATTTTAACAACTGCATCAAGAGATACTTTAAGAAAACAAGCAGCTTGGATGAGAAAAAATTCTAGTGTAACAGTTGTGCTAGAAGGTCATGCAGACGAAAGAGGTACAAGAGAATATAACTTAGCTTTGGGGGAAAGAAGAGCAAACGCTGCTAAAGACTATTTAATGACATATGGAATATCTTCAAACAGAATATCTGTAATAAGTTATGGAAAAGAGAGACCAGTAGACTCTGGATCAAACCCATTAGCTTGGTCAAAAAATAGAAGATCAGTAACTGTAAAAGCTAATTAACTTAATTTTTAATATTAAAGACCCTGACATTTTAATATGCCAGGGTCTTTTTTTTGCCATGTTTTTAATTAGAAATTATTTAAGATGGAAATATTACAAAGAAAAACTTTAGTTTTTTTATTTTTTCTAATTTTTTATAATATTGCAGATGTTTCAGCTGATAGTGACAATGTTCAAGAAATATTAAAACTAATTCAGAAAGATCTGAAAACTTTAGAAAAGGCTGTTTACTCTGAGAATTTTTCTAATGAAAGTGATAACTCAATATCTAATAACACCTCAGAAAAGTATTCTGAGGATGCTTTAACCAGACATTTATTGAAACTTTCAGATATTGAAAAACAATTTCGAGAATTAACAAATAAATTTGAGGAAATTAATTTTAAGCTAGATAAATTGTCATCAAGATTATCAAAAGTTCAAGCAGATAATCAATTAAGATTTCAAAATTTGGAAAACAACACAATATTACCAAACGTTCCAGATAATAAGATCTCATCTTTATCTGAAAACGTTGATGAAGATAAAATATTACCTGGATCATCTGAACCACAAGATTTAGGTACAATTTCATACAAAGATATGGAAAACAAAACTGATGAGCAGCAAACACAATCTATTGAAACAACCCAAACTATAATTACTGAAGAATTTAAAAATGAGGAAAAAATACTTCCAGATGAAAATCCAGAGAAACAGTACCAATTCGCCACAAGTTTTTTAAAGGTTGGAGATTACAATACAGCAGAAAGAGCATTTAGAGAATTTGTTTTAACTAATCCAGAACATTTATTAGCCGGTAACGCTCAATATTGGTATGCTGAGACATTTAGAATTAGACAGCTTTATACAGATGCAGCATCAGCTTATTTAGAAGGTTACCAAAAGTATCCAAAAAGTGAAAAGGCTCCTATAAATTTATTAAAACTTGGAGTATCATTAGTGCAAATAGGAGAAAAAGATCAAGGATGTCTAATGATAACTGGAGTGATCGAACAATATCCAGAAGCAACTCAATCAGTCCTTCAAAAAGCTAAATATGAAGAAAAAAAGTTTGAGTGTAAAAAACAAAATTCCTAACAATTTTCGTATTTTTTTAAAAGACAAACAAGTTAAAAGAACTTTTAAAAAATTCGCAAATAACATTAAAAATATAAATTTTGAAAGCAATATTTGTTTAGCTTTATCTGGAGGTCCTGATAGTATGGGTCTTTTATATTTAATTAATTCTTATAAATTTCCAAAAAAAATTAAAATTTATGTTTACATAGTAGATCATCTTTTAAGAAAAAAATCTTCTGATGAAGCTCAATTTATAAAATCAAAAATAAAAAAATTGAATGTTAAAGTCAGAATATTAAAATGGGTTGGCAATAAACCTTTTTCTAATATCCAAGCAAAAGCTAGAAATAAAAGATATAATTTAATTGCAAAACAGTGCGAAATCGATAAAGTTAATTCAATTTTTACAGCTCATCACCAAGACGACTTGTATGAAAATTTTTTGTTGAGGTTATTAAGAGGTTCTGGATTACAAGGAATTTCATCGTTTAATTCTTTAGTCACAAATTATAATGAAAAGATTAAAATTATTAGACCATTATTGAACATAAAAAAAGAGGAGTTAATATATATTTCCAAAAAATTTTTTAGTTTTTACATTGAAGATCCTTCAAATAATGATGATAAATTTACAAGAGTAAGATTGAGAAAGTTAATTTCTGAACTAAAGAAAGAAGGTTTAAATATTAATAAACTTTCATTAACTTTAGACAATCTAACTATTTCAAATAATGCAATAAATTTTTATGTTAATCAAAACTTAAGAGAAAATATTCATAAGAATATATATAAATCTAATTACATCCTAAACAAAAATTTTTTTGAATATCCGGATGAAATTATTTACCGTACATTCTCTAATATTCTAAAGAGAGTTGGTGAAAAATACTATGCTCCTAGAGGCAAAAGTGTTTTAAGAATATTAAACATGCTAAAGTTAGAGAAAAATTTAAAAATCACATTAGCAGGCTGTATTATTGAAAAATTTAATAAATCTGTGTTAATTTCGAGAGAAAAAGGTAAAAAAAGTTAATTTTGGCACAAAATGACACTTGTTAAATCTGTAATAACTCTTAATTTATATTTATGAATTTAAGAAATTTAGCTATGTGGGGCATTATAGTTCTTTTAACAATTGGACTATACAACATGTTTAAAAATCCCCAAGCTTCGTTAAACAAGAGCGACACAATCATTTTTTCACAGTTCTTAAAAGAAGTTGAGAATGGAAGAGTTGTAGAGGTTCAAATACAGGGTAATAACATAAATGGATTAATGTCGGATGGAAAACAATTCAAAACTTACTCTCCAAATTATCCTAATCTTGTAGAAAAACTATCAGATACTGGCGTTAGTATTTCTGCTGCTCCAATCGACGAAAAAATGCCATCACTACTTGGTGTGCTTTTATCTTGGTTTCCTATGTTGCTATTGATCGCGGTATGGATATTTTTTATGAGACAAATGCAAGGTGGAAAAGGTGGAGCAATGGGTTTTGGAAGATCAAAAGCAAAAATGATGAATGAGGTTAAAGGTAAAGTTACGTTTAATGATGTTGCAGGGGTTGAAGAAGCTAAAGAAGAGGTTGAAGAAGTTGTTGAATTTTTAAGAGATCCGAGAAAATTTAGCAGACTAGGTGGAAAAATTCCTAGAGGCTGCTTATTAGTAGGTCCTCCAGGAACTGGTAAAACTTTATTAGCTAGAGCTATCGCAGGAGAAGCAGGAGTTCCATTCTTCACTATATCAGGATCAGATTTTGTTGAGATGTTCGTTGGTGTTGGAGCGTCCAGAGTTAGGGATATGTTTGAACAAGGCAAAAAACACTCTCCTTGCATTATATTTATTGACGAAATAGATGCTGTCGGAAGAAGTAGAGGAGCTGGTTTAGGTGGTGGTAACGATGAAAGAGAACAAACATTAAACCAACTTTTAGTAGAGATGGATGGGTTTGATACAAATGAAGGTGTAATAATTATAGCGGCAACTAATAGACCAGATGTTTTGGATCCAGCACTTCTAAGACCAGGAAGATTTGATAGACAGGTAGTAGTTTCAAACCCTGATATACTTGGAAGAGAAAAAATTTTAAAAGTTCATGCAAAAAAAATAACTATGGCCTCAGATATTAATTTAAGAACTATTGCTAGAGGAACTCCTGGATTCTCAGGTGCAGACCTAGCCAATTTAGTTAATGAATCAGCATTGTTAGCTGCAAGGAAAAATAAAAGAGTTGTAACAAACCAAGAATTTGAGGAAGCAAAAGATAAAGTTATGATGGGTGCAGAGAGAAGATCCATGGTAATGACGGAAGATGAAAAAAAATTAACAGCTTACCATGAAGGTGGTCATGCATTAGTGTCATTTAATATGCCAAGTTACGATCCTATACATAAAGCTACAATTATACCACGTGGTAGAGCACTAGGAATGGTAATGAATTTACCGGAAAGAGATAAACATGGTCATTCAATTAAATATCTTAAAGCTCGCCTAGCTGTATGTTTCGGTGGCAGAGTTGCTGAAGAATTAATTTTTGGAAAAGATAATATTTCCACAGGTGCCGGTGGTGGATCAGGCTCAGATATTAACCAAGCGACACAATTAGCAAGAGCTATGGTTACAAAATATGGTATGAGTGAAGAATTAGGACCTGTAGAATACGGCGAGAATCAAGAAGAAGTATTTTTAGGAAGGTCAGTAACTCAAACACAGAGTGTTTCTGAAGCAGTAGCACAAAAAATTGATAAAGAAATTAGAAAACTTGTTGATGAGGGCTATAACCAAGCAAAGGAAATACTTACAACTAAAATAGATGATCTACATAAAATTGCCAAAGCTTTAATAACCTATGAAACTTTAACTGGCGAGGAAATAAAGGATTTAATAAATAAAAATATTTATCCATCAAATAAAGAAGATTCAAAAGCTGAGGATGAAGATCAAGGCTCAGCACTTGGTTCAATTGGACTAAAACCCAAAATTGTCCACTAGGAAATAAAGTGGAAAAATATTACACACGAGCGTGTAATTTTTACTACGGAAAAAAATCAAAAGAAAAATTAAAACTTAAAAATGCTCTCCCTATAGGAGAAAATAATCTAATCTCTTTTGATAAGATAGAAATTATTTCTAGAAATAAAAAAAGAAAAATTAGTATAAATAAAATTCATCTGGAAAATAAAAATTTACAAAAAAAAATCAAATCAGATTTAAAATTAATTACGAAAAAAAAAAAATTTGATAAGCTAAAATTTAAAAATCTCCCTATACTAATGGGGATACTTAATTTAACACCTGATAGTTTTTCAGACGGGGGCAAATATAATGACAGAGAAAAAGCTTTTTTACGTGCAAAAGAACTTAAAAAAAGTGGGTGTAAAATTTTAGATATCGGGGGAGAGTCGACTAGACCAGGTTCCGAAGAAGTAAAAGAAAATATAGAATGGGAAAGAATTAAAGGAACTATAAACCAACTTAAGAGTTCAAATTTTTTTGTTTCATTGGATACCAGAAAAAGTCGGATAATGAAAAAAGGATTACTTAATAATGTAAATCTTATAAATGATGTATCCGGTTTAAGTTATGATCCAAAAACATTAAATATATTAAAAAAAACAGGTGTACCTTTTGTCTTGCACCATATGAAAGGAAATCCCAAAACAATGCAAAAAAATCCCAAATATAAAAATGTTTTATTAGATATTTATGATTTTTTTGAAAAGAAAATTTTAGAGATAAGAAGGAGAGGTATTAATCATAACAATATTATATTAGACCCCGGTATTGGTTTTGGTAAAAATTTGAAACATAATCTTACCATTTTAAAGGGTATTTCTATTTTTCATTCTCTTGGTTTTCCTATAATGTTGGGTCTTTCGAGAAAAAAATTTATAAAAGAGCTTTCTGGAATTAATGATAGTAAAAGTCGAATAGGTGGAACAATATCTTCAAGTCTATACGCAATGATGCAAGGTGTTCAGATATTAAGGGTTCATGATGTGAATGAAGTAAATCAAAGTATAAGAGTTTTTAAATCTTTATATATATAATAATGTCTAAAAAATATTTTGGTACTGATGGAATTAGAGGAAAGGTAAATGCAGGAAATATAAATGGAGAAATGTTTTTTAAATTTGGATTAGCAGCAGGTGCATATTTTAAAAATCAAAAAAGATCAAAACAAACAGCAATAATTGCAAAGGATACGAGATTATCTGGATATACTTTAGAACCTGCTCTTGTTTCAGGATTGGCATCTGCGGGAATGCATGTTTATACACTAGGTCCATTACCAACAAATGGTTTAGCAATGCTGACAAAAAAAATGAAAGCAAATATGGGAATTATGATAACAGCGTCACACAATCCTTATCATGACAATGGTTTAAAATTATTTGGACCAGATGGACTTAAACTTTCTGACAAAATTGAGAAAAAAATTGAAAAGCTTATAGACTCAAAAATAAAAAAAAATCTGTCTCAAAACGAGACTTTAGGTAGAGTAAAGAGACTCGAAAATGCAAACGAAGAATATATTAAAATTTTAAAAAAGAATTTTCCTAAAAATTTTAGTCTTAAAGGTATAAGAATAGCAATAGATTGTGCAAATGGTGCTGGTTATAAGTCAGGTCCTAAACTTTTGAGATCTTTAGGAGCAAAAGTGTACGAAATTGGAACATCCCCAAATGGTTTTAATATCAATAACAAATGTGGCTCAACATTTCCAAATAATATTAAAAATTTTGTAAAAAAATACAAAGTAGATTTAGGCATATCACTTGATGGAGATGCTGACAGAATAATTGTATGTGATGAAACTGGTAAAATTATTGATGGAGATCAAATCATCGCTACACTTGCGAAAAGATGGAAAAGGAAAAAAATTCTTAAAGGAGGAGTTGTTGGAACATTAATGTCAAATTATGGTTTACAGAATTTTTTTACAAATAATAAAATTAGCTTCATTCGAGCAAACGTCGGAGATAGATATGTTAAAGAAAAAATGCAAAAATTTAGATTTAATCTTGGCGGAGAGCAATCTGGTCACATTATTCTTGGAAAATTTGCTACTACAGGAGATGGCCTTTTAGTTGCGTTGGAGATTTTATTTTCTATGCGAAAGGGTAAAAAAGCTAGCGAATTATTTAATGTATTTAAACCTACGCCACAAGTTCTAGAGAATGTAACAGTAAAAGATAAATCAATTTTAAAATCATTAAAATGCAAAAAAGCAATTTCTAAAGCTTCAAAATTAATGAAAAACCAAGGAAGGATGCTCGTGAGAAAATCAGGAACCGAACCAAAAATAAGAATTATGGGCGAGTCAGATAATAAAAAATTACTAAAAAGATGTATTATATTAATTAAAAAGACTCTTAAATAAATTGAAACCAAAATCTAAAATACTAATTATTGCTGGCTCAGATTCCTCTGGTGGAGCTGGTATTCAAGCTGATATAAAAACTGTTACATCTCTTGGATCTTATGCAATGACTGCTATTACTGCCATTACTTCTCAAAATACAACCGGTGTATATTCAATTAAATCTGTGCCAGAAAATGAAATATCAAATCAAATTGAATTTACTGCGAAAGATATAAGACCTGATGCTATAAAAATAGGAATGCTTCATTCAGAGGATGTAATTAAATCAGTTTTAAAGTCTTTAGATAAAATAAAGGTAAAAAAAATAATTTTAGATCCAGTGATGGTAGCCAAAGGTGGAGCAAAACTTATCAATGATCAGTCTATTAAAATTTTAAAATCTCATTTAATAAAAAAAGTAAGTATATTAACACCTAATATTCCTGAAGCAGAAATACTAACAAAATTAAAAATTAAAAATTTAAGTGATATGATAATTGCTTCAGAAAAGCTGATTAAACTTGGTGCAAAAAATGTGCTTTTAAAAGGAGGTCATCTTAATAATACAACACTTCAAGATGTTTTTTTAAGTGAAAATGAAATAAAAATTTTTAAAAAAAAAAAAATTAATACAAAAAATACGCATGGTACCGGCTGTACGCTTTCTAGTGCAATAGCAACTTTTTATTCATGTGGAAAAACATTAAAGAAATCTTGTGAGATGGCAATTAATTATGTTAATTATTCTATCAAAACAGGACCGAAATTTGGAAAAGGTCATGGACCAATTAACCATTTGTGTACTATTAATATAAATAAAAAATTTAAATGAAAAATGTAGTTGTAATAGGTTCTCAATGGGGAGATGAAGGAAAAGGCAAAATTGTTGACTGGTTATCAAGTGAAGCTGATGTTGTAATTAGATTCCAAGGAGGACATAATGCAGGACATACTCTTGTAATAGATGGTATCACATATAAACTTAGACTTTTGCCATCAGGAATAGTTAGAAAGAATAAAATATCAATAATTGGCAATGGTGTTGTTATTGACCCCTGGGCTTTAATTGATGAGATAAAAGAAATTAAATTAAAAGGGGTTGATATTGACCATAATAATCTAATTATTTCTGAGTCTGCAAATCTTATTCTTCCATTCCATAAAGAAATGGATGAGATTAGAGAAGATGCTGCTGGAAAAGCTAAAATTGGTACTACAAGAAGAGGAATTGGACCAGCGTACGAGGATAAAGTTGGCAGAAGATCTATAAGAGTCATGGATTTGCTCTCAGAAAAAAATCTGGATAATAGATTAAAAACAGTTTTAATGCACCATAATGCAATAAGAAAAGGATTAGGAAAATCTATTTATCAAAAAGATAAATTAAAAAAAGATTTAATGAAAATTGCACCTGAAATTCTGAAATACTCTCAACCAGTATGGAAAAAAATTGATGAATTTAAAAAAAATGGAAAAAAAATTTTATTTGAGGGTGCGCAGGGAATTTTATTAGATGTAGATCATGGAACTTATCCGTTTGTAACTTCATCAAATACTGTTGCATCAGCAGCAGCTACTGGAACTGGCTGTGGCCCAAATTCAATTAATTATGTCTTAGGTATTACAAAAGCATATACTACTAGAGTTGGAGAAGGCCCTTTTCCAACCGAATTAAAAGACTCAATTGGTGAACACCTTGGAACCAAAGGAAAAGAATTTGGAACAGTTACAAGTCGAAAAAGAAGATGTGGTTGGTTTGATGGAGTATTAGTAAGACAAACAATCAAAATTTCAGGTATAGACGGTATAGCACTTACAAAGTTAGATGTTTTAGATGAACTTGATGAGATTAAAATATGTATAGCATATGAACTTAAAGGAGAAAAGATCGATTATTTACCAGCAGCCGTTGATGATCAAATAGATGTAAAACCAATTTTTAAAACTTTTAAAGGATGGAAGTCTTCTACCAAAGGTATAAAAAAATTTAGTGATTTGCCGAGTAACGCTAAAATATATATAAGTGAACTTGAAAAATTTATTCAATCTAAAATATCAAGTATATCAACTAGTCCGGAGAGAAATGATACAATACTTATTGAGGATCCATTCAAAAATTAGTTTGCTGGAAGTAAATTTTTAGATTTTGCGGAATTCAGCATATGTTTTTGTAATTTTTCAAATGCTTTATTTTCTATTTGCCTTATTCTTTCTCTACTTATTTTAAATTTCTTACTTAATTCTTCTAATGTTTTTGGGTCATCAGTCAGCCTTCTAGAATATAGAATATCTTTTTCTCTTTGATTTAGAATTTTTATTGAGTCCTGAAGTAAGTCTTTTCTTTGCTCTAATTCCTCGTTTTGTGCAAACTTTAACTCTTGATCCATTTCTTTGTCTACCACCCAATCCTGCCATTCTTCTCCATCTTCGCCAATAGGTGTATTTAAAGACTGTTCTTTTCCAAATAAACGTCTGTTCATTGAAACAACCTCATCCTCACTCACACTTAGTCTTTCTGCTATGTCTTTAACATGTTCCTTTTTCAAATCTCCCTCGCTTCTAGGACTAATTTGATTTTTAATTTTTTTTAAATTGAAAAATAATTTTTTTTGTGCAGTAGTGGTTCCTATTTTGACTAAGCTCCACGATCTTAAGATATACTCTTGTATAGAAGCCTTTATCCACCACATCGCATAAGTTGCAAGTCTAAAACCTTTCTCAGGTTCAAATTTCTTAACCGCTTGCATCAGACCAACATTTCCCTCTGAAATCATCTCATTTAATGGTAAACCGTAACCTTTGTATCCCATTGCAATTTTAGCAACTAGTCTTAAGTGACTTGTTACTAATTTTTCTGCAGATTTTACATTACCTGTAGATTTCCAATTTTTTGCAAGCATATATTCTTCCTCAGCTTCCAATATTGGAAATTTTTTAATTTGCGTTAAATAAGCTGAAAGACCTCCTTCGCTAGATAACGCTGGTACTTTGTAACTTGTAGTAGTCATGAGGATATTTATTTAATAAAGATTTTGAATTTTACAATACTTTTATTTATAGCTATTTCTAAGCTTTTTAACTATTTTTTCTAAATTTTTTGGTAAATTTGAACTAAATTCTAATCTTTTCCCAGTTCTTGGGTGAGAAAAACCAATTACTTTAGCGTGTAAAAATTGCCTATTTAGTTCAGTAACATATTTTTTTAAAATTGGATCTATATTTTTTAATTTTTTAAATTTTTTTTTATACTTTTGATCACCCAATATATTGTTTCCTTTATAACTCATATGCACTCTAATTTGATGAGTTCTGCCAGTTTCCAATTTACACTCAATTAAACTTAAAGTTGGAGTTTTATTGTTTTCAAACACTTCTAAAGTTTTATAATTAGTAATTGCAACTTTACCTTTAGAACTACTAACCTCCATTAATTGACGATTTTTGGAACTTCTAGTAATAAATGTTTCTATTCTTCCATTTTGTGGTCTTAATTTGCCCCAGATTAGAGCCTGGTATACCCTGCTGATAGAATGTTCATTAAATTGTTTTGATAAAATTTCGTGCGAGGTATTATTTTTTGCAATTAATACTAAACCCGATGTATCCTTGTCTATTCTATGTACTATTCCTGGCCTTAGTTCATCTCCTATATTAGATAAATTCTTGTAATCATAGTATATCAATGCATTTACTAAAGTATTATCATAATTACCAGGTCCAGGATGCATTGATATCCCGGCGTTTTTATTTATGACAATTAAATCTTTATCTTCATAAAATATATCAAGTTTATATTTATATGGTTTTAGTGATATTTTTTTTGGTTCTGGTATCTCTAAATAAATTTTATCTCCTTCAATAACTTTTTTTGCTGGATTTTCTATTATATTTTTATTTATTCGAAGTTTTTTTTTAAGAATTAAATTTTTTACTCTTGTTCTACTTAATTGATTTTCTTTGTTTGTAATAAATTGATCAATTCTTTGGTTTTTCTCTTTTTCTGTTACTATTAAATTAATGATATTTTTCATAATATGTAATATTAATACTATATGCGTTCGTAGCTCAACTGGATAGAGCGCCAGATTTCGGCTCTGGAGGTTCAGGGTTCGACTCCTTGCGGGCGCACCATATTATTCACCCATATTTACTAAAGTTCCCTTCTTTCTTGCTCCATTGAAAGCTAGGTAGAAAATTATAATTGATCCAATAAAATAAAATAAATTTAGAAGCAGCGCATTAAATATATTTTTGTAATTAACTATATTATTTAATAATATAGATCTTGTTTCTTCAAATATATAAACAAGAGGAAGACATTTTGCCAAAGTCTGTAACCATTCTGGTAAAATTGATATTGGATAATAAACACAACCCAAAGGAGCTAAAAGAAAGAGAGAAGACCATGCAGTATTTTCAAATGCTGGGCCAAATCTCAATAATCCTGAAGTTACCAATAAACCTAATGTTGTTCCAAACAAGTACAAACTTAAAAAAAGCAAAAAAAGAGTTGGACCCATTTTCAATAACGAAACTCCAAACAGCGGACTCATTAAAATAATTGCTGGAACAATTCCTATCATTGTTCTAATCAAAGCTGTTGATGTAAGAGCAATTATGATTTCATTTATTTTAATTGGTGCAACAAAAAGATTTGTAAAGTTTCTGCTCCAAATTTCCTCTAAAAACAACATATTAAAGCTAATACTAGATCGAAATAAAAAATCATATAATATTGCGCAACTTAAAATTACACCAACTGTATTATTATAATAATCACTATACATTGTAAAAAATTTTGAAATAAATCCCCATAAAATTATTTGTATAGTTGGCCAATAAATTAAATCTAAAATTCTTGGAAAAGAACCTTTTATTAGGTAAAGATGACGAAGAGATAATGCATACATTCTATGAAATTTCATATTATTCTCTTACTATTTTTAAAAAAGTTTCTTCAAGATTTTTTCTACCATGTTTTTTTATAAGACTATCACATGTACCTTTATCAATTATTTCACCTTTTTTCATCATCATAACCTCACTACAAAGTCTTTCCACTTCATTCATATTATGTGAGGCTAACAAAATGGTAGTATTTTTTTTTGATGCAAATTTTTCAATATAGGTTCTTATGTAGTCTCCTATATCGGGATCTAGACTTGCAGTTGGTTCATCTAAAAGTAAAATTTCTGGTTCGTTAATCAATGCTTTAGCTAATGAAACTCTATTTTTCTGACCTGAGGAAAGTTCACCTGTTTTTCTGTTTCTAAATTCAATTAAATTTAAATCCTGCATTAAATTTGGAATTTTTTCATTTAAATTATTGACTCCATATAATTTTCCATAAACTTTTAAGTTTTCTTCAATAGTTAGCTTTTTTGGAAGCTCTACATAGGGAGAAATAAAATTAACTTTTTCAAGAATTTTGGTTCTATTTTTTTCTTTTTCTATGTTAACTCCGTTAATTATAACATTTCCAGATGAAGGTTTAATTAATCCCAAAATCATTCCTATCGTGGTAGTTTTTCCACAGCCGTTTGGTCCTAAGAGACCAATAATTGATCCCTTTTTAAGTTCAAAATTTATATTTTTGACAACTAAAGCTTCTTTATATTTTTTACTTAAATTATTAATTTTAATACTCATTTCTTTGACGCTCTAATTAACTTGTCATTAATTGCCTGACCCAATCCTTTATTTGGGATTTTTTCTACAGCAATTTTTTTATATTTTTTTTTTTTTATCATTCTTAATGTTTTGTATAAATTTCTTGCAGCTTCTTTAAGATTTTGATTTTTAGTTAAATAAAAATAATTTTTATCAGATAATTTTCTTTTTTTAATTAATATAAATGCCTCATCTGTTAAAGGTTTAATTTTATTTAAACTAATAGGAATTCCAGGTGAGTAATGAAGTTTTCCTTGTCCAGGAGTAATTATTTTTTTATTTTTATGAAGAAATTTAATTTTTCTTTTTAAAATTTTATTAATTTTTTCCGCTTCAATTCCCCCAAACCTCATTATTTTTGGTTTGTTTATCAAACTAATTATTGTAGACTCTAAACCAACTTTACATCTACCACCATCTAAAATAAATTTTATTTTTTTGCCAAATTCATCTTTAACATCTTCTTTTGAGACAGGGCTTATTTTTGTAGAAATATTTGCACTTGGCGCAGCTAAAGGATAAGGCAATTCTTTAAGTAAAGATCTTGTCAATGGGTGTGATGGAAATCTTATTGCTAAAGTAGATTTATAATTTGTTACATTTTTAGAAATTTTACTTTTTTTTTTTAATTTAAGCACAAAAGTGATTGGACCTGGACAAAATTGTTTATAGATTTTTAAAAAATTTTCATTTATCTCACAATCTTTTTTTAAATCATTTAAATTATGATAATGAACTATCAGTGGATTATGTTTAGGCCTTTTTTTTAAACTGAATATTCTAGATGTCGCTAAATTTGAATATGCATTTGCTGCCAATCCATATACTGTTTCAGTTGGAATTCCAATACACTCTTTTTTATCCAAGTAGAATTTAGCTTTTTTAATATTTGAAAGATTGTTTTTCATGTATTATTAAAAGCTTTTATATGAAACATAAAAATTTGCCAGATGATATTAAGGACAAATCTTTAACCGAGTTAACTGAAATAGCATCTAATATAATCGAAAATCTTGAGAATGAAAAAGACCTAGAAAAATCTATTGATGATTATCAAAAATTAATAAAATTAAATAATCTAATTGAAATAAGATTTAAAAACACATCTAGGGAAATATCTAATTCCACTAAAGAAAAAATTTTAAAAATCTTAAAAAAAAATGAAAAAAAAGTTAAATAAAATTGCAAATGATACTAATTCTTTTTTAAGAAAATTTTTATCAAAACAAAAAAAAACTGATTTAATAAAGCCTATCAAATATGGACTTTTTCCTGGTGGTAAAAAAATTAGATCAAAATTAATAATTGATGTAGGAAAAATTTTTAAAATAAGATATCAAAATTTAATTAGATTGAGTGCTGCTGTAGAATGCATTCATTCATATTCATTAATACATGATGACCTTCCTTGCATGGATAATGATAATCTACGAAGGGGAAAATTATCTACACATAAAAAATTTGGAGAAGCTACAGCTATACTAGCCGGTAATTCTTTGCTTACTTTAGCTTTTGAAATTTTAAGTGAATTTAATTTTAAAGTAGATAATAAAACAAAAAATATATTACTAAATTTATTAGCAAAATGTTCTGGTCACTCTGGAATAGCGGGAGGTCAGTTTTCAGATTTAAGTTTTGAAAAAAAGAAAGTTTCAGCAAAAAAAATTGTTGAAATGCAATTCAAAAAAACTGGAGAACTTTTTAGTTTTTGTTGCGTTGCACCAGTAATAATGAGCAAAAAATATAATTATATAAAAAAATTTGAAAAGCTAGGATTAGATATTGGTTTATTGTTTCAAATAGCAGATGATTTAATTGACTATACTGGTAATTCAATAAAAGCTGGCAAAAAAACAAAAAAAGATTTTAAAAAAGGTAAAGCCAATTTAATTAATTTATTTGGTTATAAAAATACTATTAAATATGGTAATAAATTGAAATTAGATATATTTAAAAAATTAGATATATTTAACGATAAAGCTAAAGAATTTAAAAGTACAATTAGTTATATATTAGAAAGAGATAAGTGAGAAAAAAATATAAATATTTAAAAGACATTAATTTTCCATCGGATTTGAAAAATTTTTCTTCTTCTCAACTAAAAATTTTAGCAGAAGAGGTTAGAGCAGAAATGATTGATGCTGTATCAGAAACAGGAGGACACCTTGGTGCAGGACTTGGGGTTGTAGAGCTTACTGTAGCTTTGCATCATATATTTAATACACCAAACGATAAGTTAATTTGGGATGTTGGTCATCAAACATATCCGCATAAAATTTTAACAGGGAGAAAAGACAGAATTAGGACTTTAAGAAAAGGTAATGGATTATCAGGTTTTACCAAAAGATCAGAGAGTGAGTACGATCCATTTGGTGCAGCGCATAGCTCTACTTCTATATCGTCTGCATTAGGAATAGCAGTAGCTCATAAACTTTCAAATAAATCTGATAATGTAATAGCCGTTATTGGAGATGGAGCAATGAGTGCAGGTATGGCTTATGAGGCTATGAATAATGCTGGCGCAAGTAAAACAAAAATGATTGTTATTTTAAATGATAATGACATGTCGATTGCAAAACCAGTTGGAGCTATGAGATCTTACTTAGCAAAAATTTTATCTGGTAAAATATATTTTAGTTTTAGAGAAACAATAAAGTTAATAATATCTGCATTTTCAAAAAGATTTAGTAAAAAAGCTGGCAAAGCAGAAGATTTCTTGAGGTCAGCGGTAACAGGTGGAACTTTATTCAATTCTTTGGGTTTTTATTATATTGGACCAATAGACGGACATGATATGGACTCTCTAACTTCTGTGCTTAAAAATGCAAAAGAAATTAATTTCAATGGTCCAATTATGGTACATATTAAAACAGCAAAAGGTAAAGGTTATAAATTTGCTGAAAATTCTAAGGATAAATATCATGGTGTCTCTAAGTTTAATGTAAATACAGGAGTTCAAGAAAAATCAATATCACCGGCTTTACCTTACACAAAGGTTTTTGCTAATACACTTATAAAACATGCAGAAAAGGACAGTAAAATTATTGGAATTACGGCTGCAATGCCCTCTGGAACAGGAATGGATATTTTTGGTCAGAAGTTTCCCTCTAGGATGTTTGATGTTGGGATTGCTGAGCAACATGCTGTAACTTTTGCAGGAGGTTTGGCAACCGAAGGTTATAAACCATATGCAGCAATATATTCGACTTTTCTACAAAGAGCATATGACCAAGTTGTACATGACATTGCCATTCAAAGTTTGCCAGTTAGGTTTGCAATAGATAGAGCTGGACTAGTAGGAGCTGATGGGCCAACTCATGCAGGATCTTTTGATATAACATTTCTAGCAACTTTACCAAATTTTATTGTAATGGCTGCAAGTGATGAGTCTGAACTTGTTAAAATGATAAATACCTCAGTCGATATTAATGATAAACCATCAGCATTTAGATATCCTAGAGGAAATGGAATCGGGGTCGAACTGCCAAATATAAATGAAAAATTAGAAATAGGAAAAGGAAGAGTAATAAAAGAAGGTAAGAATGTTGCTTTAATAAATTTTGGAGCAAGACTTAATGAATGTTTAATTGCAAGAGAAAATTTGTCAAAAAAGGGGATAAATATAACGATAGTAGATGCAAGATTTGCAAAACCCCTGGATGAAAAACTTATTTGGCAGGTAGCAAATGATCATAATGCAGTGATTACAATAGAAGAGGGATCTGTCGGTGGTTTCGGTTCTCATGTTGCACAATTGTTAAATGAAAAAAATTTACTAGATAATAATTTAAAATATAGATCTATGTTTTTGCCAGACAGGTTTATTGATCACGATAAGCCAGATATAATGTATAAATATGCTGGTTTAGACTCTTCTAATATAGAAAATAAGATATTAGATACTATTAATTCAAAAGTTGTTGTTAAGAAAAGTAATTAACTATTACATTGAGCATTGTTCATCAGAAAATGATCTAAAATTACACAGTGCATCATTGCCTCACCAATTGGAACGGCTCGAATACCAACACAAGGATCATGTCTACCCTTGACTGATATGGAAGTATTTTTTCCATATCTATCGATTGTTTTTCTACTAGTCAAAATTGATGAAGTTGGTTTTACCGCAAATGAAACTATAATTTCTTGACCAGAGGATATGCCTCCTAAAATACCTCCTGCATTATTTGAGTTGAATTTTGTTTTTTTTCCTTTTTGTTTAATCTCATCTGAGTTCTGTTCACCAGTTAATTGTGCAGAGTTTATACCAGATCCAATATTAACCCCTTTAACAGCATTAATACTCATCATGGCTGAAGCAAGATCCATATCTAATTTTGAATAAATAGGAGCTCCAAGACCAACAGGTACACCTCTAGCTCTAATTTCGATTATTGCACCACAAGAAGATCCAGCTTTTCTAATACTCAACAAATATTTTTCCCATAGTTTTAATATTGATTTGTCTGGGCAGAAAAAAGGATTTTTTGATATAAATTTGTCATCCCACTTATTTTTATCACATCCTAATATGCCTAATTGCGTGACAGCACCTTTTACATTATATTTTAAACCTATTTTTTTTTCTAATACTTTTTTAGCAATAGCACCAGCAGCGACTCTTGAAGCAGTTTCTCTAGCAGACTGTCTGCCCCCACCTCTATAATCCCTAATTCCATATTTTTTAAAATAAGTGAAATCTGCATGTCCTGGTCTAAATTTATTTTTTATGGTTTCATAATCTCTAGATCTCATGTCTTTGTTGTATATAATCATAGAGATAGGTGTGCCTGTAGTTTTGCCTTCAAAAACGCCTGAAAGTATTATTACCTTATCATCCTCTTTTCTTTGAGTTGTGAATTTAGATTGCCCCGGCTTTCTTTTATTCAATTCTTTTTGTATATCTATTTCGCCAATATTAATATTTGGAGGACATCCATCCACTACACAGCCTATAGCAGGCCCATGAGACTCACCCCAAGTGGTGAAACGAAATATCTTTCCAAATGTATTAAATGACATTAAATATAGTATATAGATTATTTTGTTTAAATTATGAATCAAAAAAACTCATTAGGATTAGATATATGCTTCGGAGAATTAGAAAATCCATTTAAATTGTTCGAAGAATGGTTTGATAAAGCCAAAAAGTCTGAATTAAATGATCCAAATGCTCTTGCTCTTGCAACATCAGATAAAGAAGGAATACCTTCAGTAAGAATGGTATTACTAAAAAGTTTTAGCGAAAAAGGTTTTGTATTCTATACAAATTTGAATAGCAAAAAAAGTACAGATATAAAAATCAATCCTAATGCCTCAATGTGCTTTCATTGGAAAAGCTTGCTAAGACAAATAAGAATAGTTGGTAAAATAAATCCTGTTTCAGACAAAGATGCTGACGAATATTACAGTAGCAGAGGCTACGGCAGTCGTATTGGAGCTTGGGCTTCTAAACAAAGTACAATTTTAAGTAATAGAGATCAGCTTTATCAATCAATCGATTTCTTTAAAAAAAAATATCCTGATAAAAATATTGTTCCAAGACCAGAATATTGGTCAGGATGGAATCTTTCACCAAGTGAAATTGAATTTTGGCTAGATGGAGATAATAGAATTCATCAAAGGTTAAAATACATTAAGTCAAAAGATAATGGTTGGAAAAAAGTCTTACTAAATCCTTAAAAATTTCTTTCTAAACTAAAAGATGTTAATTTTTTAAGAATATCTTTTTCTT
>CACDFC010000015.1 GCA_902552035.1 uncultured Pelagibacteraceae bacterium
TATTTAGATATGTACACAGAAAATCTTAAAATTAATAATCAAATATCTTTGTGGTTAATGATAATGTTTATAATAATATCTGTAATGATTATTGTTGGTGGTCTAACAAGATTAACTGATTCAGGTTTATCAATTACTAAATGGGAATTATTTTCAGGCTTTTTACCGCCTCTTAATCAAGATGATTGGGTACAATACTTTAATCAATACAAAAAAATCCCTGAATTTAAATTACAGAATTATGAGATGTCTATGAATGAGTTTAAAGTTATTTTCTGGTGGGAATGGGTACATAGATTTTTAGGAAGATTAATTGGCATAAGTTTCTTAATACCGCTAATTTATTTTTCATTTAAAGTAAAATTTTCTAAATTGTTAAACTTATATTTTATTTTCCTTTTAATTTGTTTTCAGGGATTTATTGGTTGGTATATGGTGAGTAGTGGTTTGGTTGATAGAGTTGATGTAAGCCATTTTAGATTATCACTACACTTAGTAATTGCATTTTTGATTTTATCTCTAATTTTTTGGAATTACCTTAAAATAAATATAAACTACAATGTGCAAAATAAAATTAACATATATTATCCATTGTTTTTTTTAATTTTAATATTTCTTCAAATAGCTATTGGTGCATTTGTTTCAGGAATGGATGCTGGTAAAATTTATAATTCCTGGCCCTTAATGGGAAATACTTATTTCCCAAATGATAATATTTTATCAAATTTATTTAAATTATCTGCTTTTAATGATCCATCTCTAGTTCAATTTATACACAGAAATTTAGCATATCTAATATTTTTCTTTTACATTTTAATTTTTTTTAAAGTTTATAAGAATAAAATGTATGATTTGTACAAATCTATTAATATTTTAGGTTTTTTAATTTTTCTACAGATAATTTTAGGAATTTTTACAGTCTTATATGGTGCACAGATATATATTGCATCTATGCACCAAATAAGTTCAATTTTTTTAGTTAGTTCTTGTATTTATTTTTTTTATATAAATATAAGTACAAAAATTTAACTAACTGCTTTCAAGCTTGGTTTGCCTGATGCACCCAATGCTTGATCAAGATCTGCGATAATATCGTCAGGATGCTCAATACCAATTGATAGCCTTACATAGCCTGGCGTAACTCCTGCTGCAAGCAATTCCTCTTCTGTAAGTTGGCTATGTGTTGTGGTAGCTGGGTGAATAGCTAGGCTTCTAGCATCTCCTATATTAGCAACATGGTAAAACATTTTTAATGCTTCAATAAACTTTTTACCTGCTTCAACTCCACCTTTTACTTCAATACCTACTAAAGCTCCGTTACCACCTTTAAAGTATTTTTTAGCTCTTTCACCAACAGCTCCTTTATGAAGAGTTGGATAAATGACTCTATCAATGCTTTTATGTTTAGTTAAAAAATCAACAACTTTTTGAGCGTTAGAACAATGTTGCTTCATTCTTAATGGTGCAGTTTCAAGTCCTTGTATTATTCCCCAAGCATTATCAGGTGCCAATGGTGCTCCTAAGTCCCTCAATAAGCAAACTCTGGCTCTAACAGCAAATGCAACATTAGCTCCTGTTAATTGTGGTACTACTTCTCCCCATTTAGCTCCACCATAACTCATATCCGGCTCATTAAACAATGGTTGTCTCTTTGGATCAGCAGTCCAATCAAAATTTCCACCATCTACAAGACATCCACCTATAACTGTTCCATGACCACCTATAAATTTAGTTAATGAATGAACTACAATTGCTACACCATGTTCAAGCGGTTTACATATTACTGGTGCTGCAGTGTTATCCATTATTAATGGTATATTATGTTTTCTACCAATGTCAGATACTTCTTTCATAGGAAATACTCTTAGATAAGGATTTGGTAGTGTCTCAGCATAAAAACATCTAGTCTTATCATCAATTGCTTTTTCAAAGTTCTTTGGATCTGATGGATCAGCATATCTAACTTCAATACCTAATTTTTTTAAAGTATGAGTAAATAAATTTACAGTTCCACCATATAAATCTGTTGAACTAACAAAATTATCACCTGACTGACAACAATTAAGTATAGCAAATGTTGATGCAGCTTGACCTGATCCAACTGTTACACAAGCTAAACCGCCCTCAAGTGCAGCTACTCTTTTTTCTAAAACATCATTAGTTGGATTCATTATTCTAGTATAAATGTTTCCAAATTCTTTTAGACCAAATAGGTTAGCTGCATGATCAGTGTTATTGAATTGATATGATGTTGTTCTATATATTGGCACAGCTACAGCAGTTGTTGAAGGATCACTTCTATACTCACCACCATGTAGTGCAATTGTTTCTGGATTTTTTGACATATTATCTTCCTTTCATCTATTTTAAATTTTAATTGTATTATGAAAAGCTGATACTTATCAAGTAAGAAAAAGCTTATAAAAACATATTTTATAACATTATTTATACTTAAAAATTGACTTTAATTACATTTATAAGTATTAATCCCGCAAACATGACAAAATTTATCAGAAAAGACCAAATTAACAGTAATTGGTTTGAGATTGACGCAGAAAATGCAATAGTAGGGCGATTAGCCACTGTTATATCTAAAATTATTAGAGGAAAAAATAAAAATACTTATACACCTCACATGGACGATGGCGATTTCGTTGTTGTTAAAAATATTGAAAAAATTAAATTTACTGGAAAAAAATTTACAAATAAAAAATATTATAGACACACTGGTTACCCTGGTGGTATTAAGGAAACAACTCCTGAAAAAATTTCGGAAAAGAAACCTGGAGAGATATTAAAACTTGCAGTTAAAAGAATGCTCCCAGGCGGTGCTTTAGCAAAAAAACAACTTTCAAAATTGAAAATTTATACTGGATCAAAACATCCACACTCATCACAAAACCCAACTGTTGTTGAAATTAATAAACTTAATAGTAAAAATCAAATTAGAAACTAGTAATATGGAACAAACAGCAAATAATAATCAATTATCAAATTTGAATTTTAAAGATAGTAAGTACGCAACAGGTAGGAGAAAAACTTCTATTGCAAAAGTCTGGTTAAAAAAAGGAAGTGGTAAAATTTTTATAAATGGTAAAAACTATAATGATTATTTCACAAGAGAAACCCACAAAATGAAATTATTAAGAACATTTGAGATTATTAACCAATCAACGGATTATGATGTAAGATGCAATGTTAAAGGTGGGGGTTTAACTGGTCAGATTGGTGCCGTAGTTCATGGTATTTCAAAAGCATTGTTGCTTTTTGATGCGAATCTTAAATCTACTTTAAAAAAAGAAAAACTCACAACCAGAGACTCCAGAGCTGTAGAAAGAAAAAAATACGGCCATAGAAAAGCTCGAAGAAGCTTTCAATTTTCTAAAAGATAATTTTTTTTTCTTAATTAACTGTTATAATAAAATATGCCTAAGCTTAATGTTTTAATTTCTGGATCAACTGGTTACATTGGAATCGAACTAGTTAAAATTTTATCTAAACATAAATATGTTAAAATTAAATTCCTATGTGGTAATAAATCAGTTGGGAAAAAAATTACTTATTACGATAAATCATTAAATTCTATAAATCTCCCTCGGATTACAAAATTCAAGAAAAAATATCTTAAAAATATTGATGTTATATTTACTGCTTTGCCAAATGGAGAAGCACAAAAAATTTCAAAATATTTATCTAATCATAATATATTAATCGATATTGCTGCTGATTTTAGACTAAATACAGCAAAAAGTTATTTAAAATGGTATAAGCAAATTCATTTTGCACCTAAGAATATAAATAAGAGTATTTATTCTTTACCAGAATTTTCTGAAAATAAATTGAAAAATTATAATATAATTTCGTGTCCAGGATGCTATCCTACATCAATACTTTTACCTCTCATACCTTTAGTAAGAAAAAGAATTATAAATTTAAAAAATATAATTATAGACTCTAAATCTGGATACTCTGGTGCTGGAAGAAGTGTTCATAAAAAATATAAAAATCTCAACTTGTATGAGTCAATTAAAGCTTACGGTGTAGGATTTCACAGACATAATTCAGAAATAGAACAAGAAATTAAAAAAATTACAAAAAAAGATAATTTTAATATAACTTTTACACCTCATTTAACTCCTATGTTTAGAGGTATTCTTAGTACTATCTATATTGAAACAAAAAGAGGATATAAATTAAGCGATATTAACAAAGAATTTGAAAAAACATTTGCTAATAAAAAATTTGTTCATATTAAAAAACCTAATAGCTTAATAAGTACTAATGATGTAATTAATTCTAATTTTTGTTATATCTCAGTATGCAAAACAAAGTTTAAAAACAAGTTTATAATACTTTCAGCAATTGATAACTTAATAAAAGGTGGATCAGGTCAAGCGGTTCAGAATATGAACATCAGATTTAATCTACCACAAAGCACTGGTCTGTTATGAAAAAGTTAATTTTTTTACTTATTCTATGTTCATGCAGTTCTTTAAAAACTTCAAACCTAAGTAACGATAATTTTATTAATGATAATCAAAACAAATCTTTAGATGTAGAAAATAAAAAATGTATTAACGAGTTTTTATTACCGTGTTCATCAATTAATTTAAGTGAAAATAAAATAATTGCAGAAGATAAAATTAAAAATGATGCAAATTTAGTAAATAATGAAACAATGAAAATTAAAAATAAAGGTGATAAAAAAATAACTGATAATAATGTTAAAAAGAGAAAAAAATCATCATCAAAGAATATAATTTTATCTAGTAAAGATGTATCAATTAACGATTTACCTAAATCAGATTTAAATCAAAAGATTTCTTTTGATAAATATAAATCGTCTGTAATTAAGTATAGTATTAAATCAGATTACCCTGATATAAATAGGTAACTATGAAAAAAAAAATAAATATAGCTATTGTTGGTCTTGGACAGATTGGTGGTTATTTATTAAAAGAAATTAATAAAAAAAAGAATGATATTGAATTAAAAACAGGAAAAAAAATTCAGGTTGTGGCAATATCTGCAAAAAATCCTAATAAAAAAAGAAAATTTAAAATTAATAAAAGTATTTTTTATAAAGATCCAATTCAGATGATAAATAAAAAAAAAATTGATATATTGTTTGAAGCAATTGGAAAACCTGATGGTATATCAAAAAAAATTGTTGAAAAAGCGCTTAAAAATAAAATTCATGTAATAACTCCAAATAAAGCACTCATTTCAAAACATGGAGACTCATTATCTAAACTAGCCGAAAAACAAAAAGTTAATTTAGAATTCGAGGCATCAGTTGCAGGTGGAATACCGATAATTAGAACAATAAAAGAAAGTTTAGCTACCAACAAAATTACCAAAATTTATGGAATACTTAATGGGACTTGTAATTACATTTTAACTGAGATGGAATACACCAAAGACAATTTTAAAAACGTTTTAAAAAAAGCGCAGATTTTAGGATATGCTGAACCTGGCAATCCTAAACTTGATCTGAACGGTTATGATGCTTTTGCGAAAGTAAGAATTCTATCATCATTGGCTTTTAATAAAAAAATATCTAATTCAAAATGTCTGATGGATGGCATTGAGAATATTCAATACAAAGATATAGAAATTGCCAATCAATTAAATTTTAGAATTAAACTTCTTGGTATTACTGAGCTAATAAATAATCAATTGTTTGAGAGAGTGCATCCTTGCTTAGTTAAAAAAGATAGTTATATAGGAAATGTTAATGGAGTAATGAATGCTGTTATAATAAATGGTAAACCTGTTGGCGAAAGTATTTTACAAGGGGAGGGGGCTGGTCCCGGTCCTACATCTTCAGCTTTAATGTCTGACTTATTATCAATACTAAGAGGTAACATCAAATATCCTTTTGGCTTGCCATTTATAAAAAGAAGGAAAGCTAAAATTTACCAACTTAAAAATTACTCAAATTCTTTATATTTAAGAATTGAAGTTAAAGATAAACCTGGTGTTTTGTCAAAAATAACAAAGCTATTAGCAGACAGAAATATATCTGTTGAAAGGCTTATTCAAATACCAGATCACAAACTTAAAACAGCATCAATTGTAATAATAACACATAAATCAAAAGAATTAGACGCTCAAAAATGCATAAGTTTATTTAAATCTAATAAAAATATTTTAAAGAATCCTGTATTAATTAGACTTCTTTAAAATTTAAATGAGTATTAATAAAATTTATTTTGTAGAAAAATCCTTTGTTTTTAATAGCAAAGATTTTGATTCACATATAATAGCTGGATCTGAAAAAACACTTATTAATATTTCATCAGAATTATCTAAAAATAAAGATTTAGATATTAAAGTTTTTAATTTAACCAAAAATAAACAAATAATTAATAATGTTGAGTGGAACAATATTGATCAAATAAATTCATATGATGCTCCAGATGTTTTAATAGCTATGTCAGATGCCAATTTATTATCTTTGATAAAATGTAAAAAAAAATTTCTATGGTCGCATAGTGTCCAGCCATTAGAAAAATTTTTAAGGAAAAAACAACTTTTTGCTTTTATTAAAAATAAACCAACAATGATATTAGAAGGTAATTATCATTTCAAAACTAGAAGTTTTTTAACATCTTTTTATGGAAAAAAAATTCTTCCTATATCTGTTGATTACGAATTTATTGAAACTAAAGTTGATGAAAATCTGTTACCAGAAAAGAAAGCAATTTTTACCACAAGATCTGATAGAAATATTGAATTATTATTATCATGTTGGGCAAAAATTTTTAAAAAAACTAAAAACTCATCACTTTACATAAATCCACCATATAATTTAAAAAAGATAGATATAGAAAATAACGTAAAATTAAGAACAAAGGGAAATAAGTTAGATTTAATCAATGATTTATTGAATTCAAGGGTGTTACTAAATCCAGGTCATAAAGGTGAAGTTTTCTGTTTGGCAGCTGAAGAGGCTAGAGAATTGTGTGTTCCTATTGTTACTATGGGATATGGTTCTTTAAAAGAGAGGGTAGATCATAAAATTACAGGTTTTATAGCAAAAAATTTTAGTGAATTTATTGATTACTCTATTCAGTTATTAAATGATAAGGAACTATATTTTAAAATTAAAAAAAACTTAATTAAAAAACGTAATAGTAGAAATTATAAAAATGTTGCAGAGGATTTATTAAAAATATTAAATATTAAAGTTTAATTTTATTCAATGCATTGTTTTTAAATAAATTTGCATCGTGTATATATCTTCTTACCATTTGAGTAGTTTTGTGACCGGTCATAGCCATAATATTTCTTTCTTCAGCACCAAATTCAGCAGCCGTTGTTGCAAATCCTGATCTCAAACTATGACCTCCATATTTATTTGAGTCCAGACCTGAAATTGATGCATATTTTTTTATTATTAAAGCTACTGATTTATCTGAAATATTAAAAATCCTTCCTTTGTTACTAATTTCAAATTTATTTTTGATATAATTTTTAAGTGATATAACTGGACAAAATTCTTGATTTTCAAAGTAGGGGATAGCTTTGATAGAACCTTCCCCAGATTGATCTGTTTTAGACCTTTTAATTAATATTTTTACTCCCTCAGGTACAAACTCTACATCATCATATTCAAAATTGACTAGCTCTGATCTTCTAAATCCACCAGCAAATCCTATAAGTATTAAGGCCTTGTCACGCAATTTAAATTTGCCCTTGTCTTGACTTATAGCTTTAATTATTAATTTTAAATCATTGATTAATATGGGTTTTTTTGTATTTTGTCTTGAACCTAAAGTTCTTTTAATCCCGTGTAAATTTTCCATAATTATTGGATGTTTTGTATCTAAATAATGTCCTTTTATTTTGTGAATTACACTGATTGAAGCAATTCTTCTTTTTAAAGTGCTAAATTTTGATGTCTTTGATAAATGTGTAATGTATAAGGCAATTATTTTTGGCTGTGTTGGTACTGAAGGAAAACCATTTTTGATACAAAAACTTGAAAAATCCTTGAAGTCTGATTGATAAGCTCTAAGTGTATTTTTAGCCTTTGAGTTTTTTAAATTTTTTAATGTCTCAATTTCTAAATTTTTTAAATCTGTTATTATATTATTCATTTATTTACGATAACCATTAATTATCGGAAGTAATAATATATCTCATTTTGATTGTCAACTAAATAAGTTAAGCTTCAATTATGCCTAAATATATTTTAATCGGACTTATAGTTGTTATTGGAACATTCGTAATAATGAATTATTGGCCAAAATTGACAGATCAAACTAAAAATCGATTATTAATGCTTATATTTGGGATTTTTTTTTTAAGTATTTTTGTATTACTATTACTTTTAATGCTCTAGATTTATTTATACCCATCATTCACAGTTGTTAAAAACTCAATAAATTCAACAATAAAGTGATATTAATAATTACTTAACTCTGATATCTTCAAAAATGAATTAAGAGGCAACTCTTAACTGACCGATTGGGGAAAAGCCGAGAGGTTCAAGCCCAAGGGGCAGAAAGTTCTGCAAAGCAGCGCTAAACATGCAGAGCGAAGGACACGGCGGTAGCGCCTAAAACGACGTGTCAAAACAACTGTTCTTTGCACCGTAAAAAGTGCAAGGAAACAGGGGTTTTTATGATTTTAAAAGGTACTAAATTTCAAATGAAAGTCTGGAAATATCTCCTCAAAATACCCAAAGGTAAGGTTAAAACCTACAAAGAAGTAGCTATAGCTATAAAAATGCCAAAATCTGCTAGAGCTGTAGCAAATGCATGCGCTATCAACCCTTATTCACCCAAAGTGCCTTGTCATAGAGTTATCAGATCAGATGGTACATTAGGTGGTTTCTCAGCTCCTGGAGGTATAAAAAAAAAGAAAAAACTTCTTAAAAAAGAGGGTTTTTATCTCTAGAATCCTTTAATACCAACATTTTTTTAACATATGAAAATATTTCTAAAATAAATTAGCATTTCCCCCTTTAGTTGTGCTATATTTAAGTTTTCAGCTAAATTAACCCCTTCTATGCTCGATTAAACACTATATTCGATATATGCATTGCTATAGACATTAATTATATTAGCATGTAACTAGATACGCAAATTAGTAGTTTTTTGTAATTTTTTGATTCACTTTTAATACTTAAATCAAATAAACAGCATTTATTGCCTTTTTATATTGTCTATAAATACAATATTTCTCTTTTTGAACATTTATAATAATTAATATACTATATTGTAAATTAGTTTAAGTTATTTAAAATATCTAATAATTACAATAGTTTAAATTAAATAATTAAAGTAAAAAGTTAATAAATGTATAAATAATATTTACTAAAAAAACTATCTTAAATTTAATTCATTTCTAAAAATGTAGAAACCTGAGGAAATAATTATAGCTAGACCTAAAAAAGTCCAAATATCTGGGAAGTCTTTAAAGAAAAAATAGCCTAATATTATGTTAGTAATAATTTCAAAATATCCAAAAGGTGCTAATTTAGAAGCATCTGCATACTTTAATGAATAAATTAAGAGGATATGTCCTAAACAAGCAAAAATACCCATTATAGAAAGCCATATCCACTGCATATTTGTTGGATTAACCCAAACTATTGGAACTAGTAATGATGATACAGTGGCCCCTGCTATACCAGTTATCAAAAGAGTTAATAATGGATTATCTGTTGAGTGAAGTTTTCTAGTGATTATTAAATATACACCATAAAAACAACCTGTTCCTAAGGCTGCCACTGTAGCTAAATTAAATTCTATTATGCCAGGCCTAATAACAACTAAACTTCCAATAAATCCTATTACAACTGCTATCCATCGTTTTACACCTACCCTTTCTTCTAAAAAAATCGGAGATAACACTGTAGTTACTAGAGGAGCAACAAAAGCAAGAGTTAAGGCTTTGGCCATTGATATTATAGAAATTGAGTAAAAGAAACAAATATTAGCTGAAAAAAGAGTTAGACCTCTAAGTATTTGTAGTTTTGGATTTTGAGACCATGTTAAATTTTTTCTAAAAAAAAAAAAAATAAAAGGTAATGTCCAAACAACAGTAAAAAAGTACCTAGCCCAAGTAATTTGAAAAAAAGATAATTCAGCAGATAAATATTTAGCTATTGTATCCATAAAAGGCAGAATTACCCATGCGGATAAATTCAGAATAATAGCTTTCATTAGGAGAAAAATCTTAAAGCAATATAAACTATAATTGGGATTGTAATGAAAGACATTAACGTAGAGACAACAATAGTACTAGCAACACTATCAACAATTTTTTTTGGGGAATACATGCTTCCTACTAGATAATTTAAAACAGCACTAGGCATTGAACATTGAATCAATAAAACACCAGCTGCAAATCCAGATAAACCGAAGAAATATATTAATAAAACACCTATCACTGGACCAAGGATCATACGTACTAAAGAGGATATAACTGCTTTTTTCAATGAGAATACTTTTAACCTTGTAAGAGCAATACCTAAAGACATTAAAATTAAAAAAATAGTTGCATACATTAACCATTCGGTTGTGTTAATTATAACAGTTGGAAGTGAAATATTATAATAAAGTACAAATGCTGAAAATATTATAGAATAAAAAGGTGGGTTTTTTAAAATTATATGGAGATTAAATTTTCTATCAGCCAGAAATACCCCAACAGTAAAATGAAACAGTATAATTAATGACGTAATTGAAGCAGAAACACCTAATCCTTCAGTTCCATATGCAAATAAACAAATTGGAACACCCATATTACCAGTATTAGGCATTATTAGAGGTGGTAACTCTCTAACAATGTCTTTAGTTTTAAGAAAATATAGTGTTGGTACACCTACTATTGCAAAAAAAATAATGGCCAATAAATAATACCAAAAATATTCTTTAAATATATCAAAAGTTATACCTGTTGAAGTAACGGCATAAATTATCATTGCAGGAGTACCGATATTGGCCGCAAAATTTGTAATAAATGAGGTATCGATTTTAGAATTTTTTTTTCCTAAATAATAACCAATACCGATAACAAAAAAAACAGGGAATAATACTTCAAAGAGTTTAATATAAATATTCATAAGTATTAAATTTTTAATTAGTTAAATAATCTTAAAATAATAATACTTTAATCTATTTATAAGTATATCAATTAAAAATGTAAAAGTGATAGCAGGTTTTGTTACTGGTCCTGAATATTTATATATACCATCAGCCTTTAAATAGTGCTTTCTAAAGAATTTTGGATTAAATCCGTATTTCAATAAAAATTTTTTAGTGCCCTTATTTAATTTAATATTTTTGTTTCGCGTGGTAATAGATCCAAAATGGTAAACTTTAAACTTTGATACACATTTAAACATACGAACATTTTGTAACCACAATTTCATACAAAAGTCGGGATCAGAACCATCACCAGGATCAAAGTCTAAACTAAATCCTTCAACCTTATTCCATAAATCCTTATGAACAACATGAGGGGCATAATGCGATGCTTGATAATCAGGACATTTGTCATCCGAACAAAATTTATTAAATTTGTTTATATTAAACTCATCGTAAGTTCTGCCACAATCATAATTAATTAAACTATCTTTATGAGAAACTGTTGTTCCTGATAAATAAAAAAGATTATTTTTAATATGACTTATTTCGTTATTTAAAAAAATATCCCAATCTTTACAAAAATACATATCATCATGTGTGTATAAGATATAATCGTTTTTAATTAATTTTGATGCTTCCTTAATTGATGAACAAAGACCGATATTATTTTTTGAATGTGAATATTCATAATCATTTTTTTTAATAAAATCCAATGTTCCATCTGATCCATCGTTTATATGAAATATTAATTGATGTTTAAAATTTGAATTTTCATTAAGAGATTTGCATAAAAGTTTAAGGTAATTAATATTATTAAAAGTTGGTATTAAAATTGATAGACGCATTAAAAAAGAGAATTATTTTTACCATACGCTTTATCAAGAATATATTTTGATATTTTTGTTTCATTAAATAATTTGAAATACTTCTGTTTGCCTTTTTTTGCTATTTTATTTCTTAATTTATGATTGTTTTTATAAAATATAATTTTTTCAGAAAGGTCTTCTAAATTATTATAAAATACTATTTCATTTTTTGAAAATATATCTTCTAGACAAGTTTTTTGATCAATAAATGTCATTAATCCATTTCCCATTAATGAGGCTATTCTATTACTTGAATAATACTTTGTAGGCAATCCTCTGCTTAAATTTAAACCCATTTTAGAATTAATTAATGCCTTGTAGAAATCATCACCCCAAACAGGTTCTTTATTTTCAAATCCATAAAAATCATAATTAACTCCATTTATTTTTTTAATAAGTGAATTGAGAAAATGTATTCTATTATCATTTTTACCTTTTTTTAATGTTGCTCTATTAACACCATGACTCATAGCATAAAATAAATCTTTTCTTGGCTTTAAATTGTATACATCGTAGCATTCTATATTTTTATCAACTGGCACAAATAAAAAATGAAGATTATTGATTTTATTGCTTTGTTTTAAATAAACAGATGGGTCGGTTGTAATAAAATTATGATCAACTTTCAAACCATAGTGTGCAATTTTTTGTATATTTTCTTTAGAATCTTTTAAGCTTTTCATTATTGGATCCTCATTCCATTGTGAAATAACAAGATTTTTATTTAAATTTCTTATTTCATCAATTGTTTCAATCTTAATATTATTCGTATGTCCAAAAAACATAAAATCTGGATTATAATTTTTAAATGTGTTTATTAAGTACTCTTGAAACTTAGCATTTGTTGATTTGAAACCTATTTCTCTATTTTGTTTGATAAAATCTCTATCGCTAATTTCTAATACATCATGTCCATTTCTTATAAATCCGTTAGTAAATTTTTTTCCTAATGAAATATTATAAAGTCTGTGGTTTAGTTTTTGGCCAACATTATAAATGTTTATAATTCTTAATTTATTTTTGTTATAATTTAATTTGAAATTTGACTGTAAACTTTTTCTTATATCATCAATAAAAACTGAGTTTTCTTTAATAATATGCTTTACATTTAAAAAACCTTTTTTTTGATACCTTTTTCTAAGAATTTTATTTGAAATTAAATTTTTAATTTCACTGTATAAATTATTTGGATCTAGCTTCTTTAATATTATGCAATGATCTGATGTTTCTGGCAAACCACCTCTATTAGAGATTATAGTTGCACAACCTCTTGACGTTGCTTCTAAAGCAGTTCTGCCAAAAGGTTCTTCCCATCTAGATGGAACTACAGCTATTTCAGTTTTTGAAAGAAATTTTAAAACTCTTTTATGTGATAAATAACCTAATTCTTTGTGATTTGGATGGCTAATAACAGGCTTGTCTCTGCTTTCATCACCAATTGAATAAGCTCTCCAATCAGAAAATTCGTCTAATATTTTAATAATTGCATCTCTATAAATATCATACCCCTTTGATGGGTTTAATTTTCCAACAAAAACAATTTTTTTATTTTTTTTATTAAGTTTTTTTGACTTTCCTATACTAGGATAAACTACCTCTGTTTGGTTAATTAATTTATGATCTAGATTTTCAAAAAATCTTTTTTGAACCCATTCACTAACAAAAATAATTTTTTCTACTTGATTTAAAAGCTTAATTCTCTCATCTATAGTTTTTGATCCCTTCATAGATAAAGGGTCATTATGAAAATAAAGAATAAATTTACTATCGATAAATTTTTTTAAAATTCCAAATACTAATGGTCTATTATGAATCTCAATGATATTGTAATTTTTTCCTTTTATTTTCTTAATTAATTCGTCACAATATTGTTTTGTTGTACTAGATAATTTAGAATTTAATTTTTTAAGGTTAATGTTAATATAATTAGGACCTAAATAATCTTTTGAGGATGTTGAACCAAATATAAAATTATTTTTTTTTAATTTTGAGTATTTAAAAAAATCGGAAACCCATAACGATGCTGCTGCGGCATTTCTTGTAGTATAATTTTCTTTATATGGTAAAATTGTTGCAATTTTAATATTCATTTTTTTAAAAAATTTCTTAAAACAGACTGCCTTTTATTTTTGTCATTTTTTAATTTATATTCAGCTCTCATAGCTTCTCTCTTTGTATTAAAGGTAGAATAATATATTAGTTTCCATTTTCTACCTCTTGTAAATTTTGCACCAGTGCCAGAATTATGCTTTAAAATCCTCTGTTTTAAATTATTAGTCCATCCAACGTAGGATATTATTTTATTATTTTGATTATTTATTAACATATACACATAAAATGTCATTAAGCTATAAGTACTACGATATACTATAAGATTGTATAAATTGTTAGTGAAATAATATTAAAAGTCTCATATATCGATAAAGCATATATAATTATTTAATAAAAATTAAATTTTAATTATTGAAAAAGTCCTAATTTATAAAATGAGAATTTTTAGATTAATACGAAAAAAAATAACCAAGATCCTGATTAATTTAATAGTAAATAAATTTAGCATAATATTTAGAGCACTTATTTTGTCAAAACAAAATAATTGCAATATCTCACATGTTGATTTGAAATTTAGTAAAAATACGTTTTTAGGAAAAACAAAAGAAATCATCAGGTTGAAAATAGACTCAACAAATTTGCCAAAAATACTCGAAAATGGTTTTTTTGATATTTTTATATATAAGTTTTTAAAAAAAATAAAAATTAAAAAAATTATTTTTATCGATATTGGATCAAACCAAGGGTTAGTTTCTAGACAAATAAAAAATTTAAAAAAAGTTAAAAAAATTTATGCATATGAACCTAACCCAGAAATTTTTAGTATACTAAAAAAAAATCTAACTAAAGTATCACAAAATATTTATAATTATGGTTGGGGAAATAAAAATAAAAGTTTTTTTCTCTGGTGTAGCAAATTCAATTCAGGCGATTATAGTTTATATAAAAATAAATCCCGTACTCAGAAAATTAAATGTCAAATAAAAGAATGTAATAATGAATTTAATAAAATTTATACAAAAAATAAAAACTATAATTTTGTAGTTAAAACTGATTGTCAAGGATATGATATAGATATATTTAATAGATTAAAAATAGCAAACATAAAAAAAATTAAAGTCTACATAATGGAATTAGACAGTGTTCCACATAATAAAAAAGATAATTTTTTTAAAAGATTAAAATTATTTAATAATTTTTATATCTGTGAAGATTCGATAAACCAGGAAAAACTCAAGAAAATTAATTATAATGACATCGAATATCTTATTAACAATAAAAAAGAGTTTGACTTAATAATGTCAAAAAATTAATTTTATTTATGGCGGTCCCTAGGGGAATCGAACCCCTCTTTCATGGATGAAAACCATGTGTCCTAACCGATAGACGAAGGGACCAGAATTTGCTTTGTATTGTAAATACTAAAATTAATCAAGTTTTTGGTAGCTCTTTTTTGAAAGTATCTATGATAGATTCTTTGTGGGTTACTAATGTCTCAGTCACATACATGCTGTTTTTTTCTATAATGCCATTTACTAAATCACAAGGTGTTATTCCTGTCGCACAAAAAATTGAGTCCCCTTTAACTATTTCGTTAATTTCATATTTTTTATTTAAATCTTTTATACCCATAGATTTTGCTCTAGATATATCTTTCTCATTGTTAAATAAAAATCTACCTTGAAATTTACAATTATACGCATCTAAAGCAGATGCAGCTAAAACACCTTCAGGACCTCCTCCGATACCTAAAAATATATCAACGTTATATTTTGGATTGGTAACTAACAATGCACCTGATACGTCTCCATCGGATAATAACCTTATATTAACCTTCATTTTTTTTAGCTTTTTTATAATTTCACTATGTCTAGGCCTATCAAGTAAACATGCTGTGATTTTAGTAGTATCTTTGTTTTTATGATCAGCTAAGTTTTTAATATTTTTTTCAATTGTATAATCTAGATCAATAGCATCATATGGAACATCTTTACTTACAGCAATTTTATCCATATAAGTTTCTGGTGCATGAAACAAGTTACCTTCCTCTGCAATTGCAATTACTGATAATGCCCCAGGAAGGTTATTAGCAACAAAATTAGTACCTTCAAGAGGATCAACCGCAATGTCAATAACAGGACCTTTCCCAGTACCAAGATTTTCACCTATAAATAACATGGGCGCCTCATCTAACTCGCCCTCACCTATTACAACTTTGCCTTTTATATCTAAAAAATTTAAATTTTTTCTCATTGAGTCAGTTGCTTCTTTATCAGCGATTTTTTTATTTTTTTTTCCAACATGTCTATAACAAGCAACAGCGGCTTTTGAAGTAACATTTATTAATTTACCTATTAAATCTTTATTTAAACTCATGATTAAGTCTTTATCTCTTCAGCAATGCTTCTTTCTAAATTAATTTCAAACTCTCTTAATCTTTTCCACACAGATATAAGTTCAACAATTGTAGACCAGCTTTTAACTAAATATTGGAGTGAACCCTCAACTCTTCCAAAAGCTCTTGTGATTTGTTGAACAAATCCTAAAGTTATTGCCCCTGTAACTATTGTAGGAGCTAAAGCTAAATATGGAACTATAACCATTCCCTGAAAATAGCTCCATTTAACTGTATTAAAATATAAATAATGAAAATATGATTTATAGTGGATTCCTCTAACTCTATTATATAATTGACCTATTGTTGGAGGAGCTGCTCTAATAGGATCGTCTTCCCCGTGAACTAGTTCTTTTCTATAACCAGCCTCTTCTTTTTGAATATCATATTCAATACCAGGTAATTTAATACCAACCGCTGCAAGCAATAAAGTTCCGCCTAGAGCAGACAAAAGTGCTACCCAGACAAGAGCATGGTCTACCTGGCCAATCCATGGTAGTTTATCAATTTGTTTTGATAAACCCCATAATATAGGAGTGAAAGCAATCAGAGTCATTATACTATCTAAAAGACCTGTGCCTAATCCTTCCATAATTCTTGCGAATTTTAAAGTATCTTCTTGGACTCTTTGAGATGCACCTTCAGTGAGTCTAGCCCTTAACCATTGTTTATGATAATAATCAGCCATTGACGTTCTCCATCTAAAAACCCAATGACTTGTAAAAAAACCTGTAAAAACAGCTATCAATATCCAAAGAGCTGCAATTTTTGCAAAAGTAAATAAATAACCAATAAATTCTTTTTCTGAAACAGAATTTGGTGTTGTTAATGCTTTTTGTAAAGTGTCATAAAATTCACCAAACCATTCATTAATTTTTACATCAAGCTGAACTTGATACCAGGTTGATATTAAAATGAATATAGAACCAAGTATACTCCAAAGAAACCACCTTTTATCAGTAAAAAATTTAAACATTTTATTTTATAAAATTATCAGCATATGATTTTTTAACAATTTTTCTTTGCTTTGGTTCAATAAGTTCAAAATCGATTTTGTTTTTTTTTGCATATTCCACAGCTAATTCTTTCGAAGAAAATTCTAAATTTAATTCAGAATATGTATCCGTTGAAGACTCCCATCCCATTAAAGGATTAATACCAGGTTGATCTGTAATAAATTCTAAAATCCATTTATTAAATTTTTTTGTGCCTGATTGCATGGCAGTTTTAGATGGTTTATAAATTTTAGCTTTTTTCATAAAATGGTCGGGGCGGTAGGATTTGAACCTACGACCCTCTGGTCCCAAACCAGATGCGCTACCAGGCTGCGCTACGCCCCGATTGCACTACTAATACAGCAGATAGATACAATTTCAAAGGATAAAGGGTAGCAAAAATCAACGAATTTTTTACGAATCTGTTATATAAGTGATTATGATAATTGTCTGTCCATGCGGTGAGAAAAAATTTCAAGTAAAAGATAATCAAATACCTGAAAAAGGTAGACGCCTAAAATGTGGTTATTGTAATAAAGAATGGTTTTTTAAAAAAAATGTTAAAACAAGTATTAACGATCAACCACAAAATACTAAAATTTATATTAATGATGAAAATCAGAATTTAGATAATAAAAAAGTTCAAACAAATCAAGATAAAAATAAATCAAAAGATATTAAAAATCTAAATCTAGATAAAAAAAAATACAATTATTTTAAAATATTTATTGTATTAATTATCTCTATAATTGCATTTATAGTGATACTTGATACTTTTAAAAATCAACTAACTTTAATATTTCCTAATTTATCGGAAATTTTAAATAACCTTTATGAGTCATTGACTGATCTTAAATTATTTATTAAAGACTTGATAAAATAAATGATTCAATACATATCATCACCTTTTAAATGGTTTTTTAAACTTGAGGCGTCCAGCGGAATAATTTTATTAATTAGCGCTATTGTTGCCCTTTTAGTAAGTAACTCCTCTTATTCAGATATTTACTTCAATACTCTAAATAAATACTTATTTATTGGGATAAATGATTTTGGTTTAAAACTTAGTTTATTACATTGGATAAATGATGCATTGATGGCTATATTTTTTTTCTTTGTCACTCTAGAAATTAAAAGAGAATTTTTACAAGGTGAACTTTCTAATATTAAACAAGCTTTATTACCAATAATTGGAGCTGTTGGCGGCATGGTTGTCCCTGCTCTTATTTATGTTTATATAAATTTAGGTGACGCCGAAACCCTTAATGGATGGGCTATACCTTCAGCTACAGATATTGCATTTTCTTTAGGTGTACTCTCATTACTTGGAAAACGAGTTCCTCTTTCTTTAAAAGTTTTTTTAACTGCCTTAGCAATTATAGATGATCTAGGCGCAATAGTTATAATTGCTTTTTTTTATTCGGGAGACTTAAGTATTAAATATTTATCTTTAATGTTAATAGCGTTTATTATTTTATTATTAATAAATAAATTTAATATTAAAAAATTTTTACCATACTTAATTGTGGGTATTTTTTTATGGGATTTTACACATAACTCTGGCATTCACGCTACAATAGCTGGTGTATTACTAGCAATGACTATTCCTCACAGAAAAAAAGAAAAAGATTTTTCTCTTCTTATAAAAATAGAACATGCAATTAGTCCATATGTTGCATTTTTAATAATGCCATTATTTGCTTTTGCAAATGCTGGTGTATCTTTAGAAGGTTTATCAATCTCGTCTTTATTAGATAAAGTTCCACTGGGAATAGTTCTGGGATTATTTGTTGGTAAACAATTAGGTGTATTCGTCTTTTCATACATATCAATTAAATTGAAAGTTGCTCAAATGCCAAGTAATACAAGTTGGTATAACTTCTATGGTGTTGGTGTATTAACAGGTATTGGTTTTACAATGAGTCTCTTTGTAGGAAATTTGGCATTTGCCGAAAATATGCAATATATGGATGGGGTAAAAATCGGTGTTTTAACTGGGTCATTATTATCCACTTTATTTGGGTACTTTTTAATATTACTTACACCTAATAAATAAAATCACTATATGAAAAAAATTATATTTACTATAGTTACACTAATAATGTTCTTTTCAAAAAATGTTACATCAGCAGAATATGATAAAATTTTTTTTGATTTCAAAATTAATGATATTTCCGGTAATGTTATTGACTTAAAAAAGTATGAAAATAAAGTTATACTCGTTGTAAATACAGCAAGCTACTGCGGATTTACAAAACAATATGGCGAGTTACAAAAATTATGGGAAAGCTATAAATCGGAAGGTTTAATTATTTTAGGAATACCCTCTAATTCATTTAATCAAGAAAAAGATGAAGAAAAGGAAATTAAAGATTTTTGCGAAGTTAATTTTAATATAAATTTTCCAATGACATCAATCTACGAGGTAAAAGGTGATAAAGCTCATGATATATATAAATGGGCGAAAATAAATTATGGTACTTCATCAATACCTAAGTGGAATTTTCATAAAATTTTGATTAATAAAAAAGGTGAGATTGAAGATACTTTTTCATCTTTCACAAAACCAACATCAAAGAAAATAGTAGATAAAATAAAAGTTTTATTAGAAATAAAATGACAAACCATCGTATGCAGGAATTACATTTTTTGGTAGGATTTTTTTAATTTCTGAGTAATCAATATCGTTATTCAAATTTGTTAAAATAGTTTTTTTGGGTTTAATTTCATTCACTAAATTTAAAACATCATCTAAATTGTAATGAGACGGATGTGGTCTATATCTTAAACAGTCTATAACTAAATAATCTAAGTTTTTAAGATATTTAAAATCCTTTAAATAAATTTTATTAACATCAGGAGCATATGCACATTTATCGTTTATTACATAACAAATACTTTCAATATTTCCGTGCTTGACTACTATTGACCTTAATTTAATAATATTTTTTTTATTATCCTTAAAATAGTGTAAATTATTTAATTTATTTAATTTTAAAGTTGCAGGGTAGTATTTTGCATCTTTAAAACAATATTCAAAAGATTTATTTAAGTACTTTTGAGTATAAGTATTTGCATAGACAGGAACCTTTTTTCTTGATTTTAAGTAAAAAACTCTTAATTCATTGATACCATGGGTTTGATCGCCATGTGGATGTGTATAAAAAACTTTATCGATTTTTTTAACTTTGTGTCTAAGCAACTGGTTTTTTAAATCTGGAGATGTATCAATTAAAATATTCAGACCTTTAAATATTAATAGAGCAGAACATCTAGTTCTGAAATTTTTTTTATTATTAGGATTACATTTGCCAAAAAAACCATCAATTCTAGGTATACCTAATGAACTGCCACAACCCAAAATAACAAATTTGGTTTTCATTAGTTAAAAAGAGTATTAAAATTATTAGTCGTAATTTTAGACAATTCAGAAGAATCTAAATTTCTGAGTTCAGCAAGTTTTTTAAGTGTGTAAATAAGAAAACTTGGTTCATTTTTTTTACCTCTATTAGGAACGGGTGCTAAAAAAGGACTATCTGTTTCAATTAAAAGCCTGTCTTTTGGAATGATTTGGAACGTATTTTGTAAATCAGTGCTATTTTTGAAGGTTATTATACCACTTGCTGAAAAAAAAGTATTAAAACTCAATAATTTTTCAGCAAATTTAGTTGATCCTGTAAAACAGTGCATAAGTATTTTTAAATTGTAATTTTTATATTTAGATAAAACATCATAAGTTTCTTCTTCTGCATTTCGTGAATGTACAATAACCGGAATTTCGAGATCTAAAGACGCTTCTATGTGATTCTCAAAACTTTTTATTTGATTGTCTTTATTGCTATTATTGTAATAAAAATCTAATCCTGTTTCACCTACACCTATAATTTTATTATTATTTTCGAAATTTTTAATAATTTGTTGCTTAGATAATAATTCTTTGTCAGTTTCATGAGGATGAATACCGAAAGTTCCGTATATTATTGGATCTAATTTAATAATATCTAAAATTTTTTTAAATGAATCAATCGTAGTTGATATGGTTAATAATTTTTTTATACCAATATCCTTTGATCTTTTAATAATTGTATTTAAATTATCTATTAAGGGTGGTTGATCTAAATGGCAATGTGTATCAATCATTTTTTTCTATTTTTTTGAATAATATTGAAAGTTTAGGTAAAATTTGGTTTTTCTTAAGAATGTTGTGTTTTTTGATAGATTCAAATTTTATATCTTTTTCATTAATGTTAAATATCTTTAATACTTTTAAAGAACTCTCAGGAATAATTGGATATAACATTATTGAAATTTTTCTAATTAATTCTAAAGATACATATATTATTGTTCCTACTCTATTAATATCATTTTTTTTTTTCCAGGGTTCTTGGTCATTAAAATATTTATTACTTTTAAAAAGTTGATTTTGAATAAAATTAGCATAAAAGTTTATATCCTGATTGTCTATTGAGTCTACAATTTTATTATATTCATTATTAAAGTTATCTAAAATTAAAATATCTTCTTCGTTTAAAGAACCACATTCTGGTATTTTAAGATTAAAATTTTTTTCATTAAACGAAATAACTCGTTGGCACAAATTTCCGTAATTATTTGCTAAGTCACTATTTATACAATTTTCAAGTTTTTCTAGAGATATATTGCCATCATTACCGAAGGAAACTTCTTTTATTAAGTAATACCTTAGAGGATCAAGACCATATTTATCAATAATCTCCAATGGATCTAGGATATTTCCTTTTGATTTAGACATTTTTTTTTCATCAGATAAAATCCAACCATGACCATAAACCTTTAAAGGAGGTTTAATATCAGCAGCTAATAAAAAAGCAGGCCAATAAACAGCGTGAAACCTTAATATATCTTTACCGATTAGATGTAAGGAAGCGGGCCAATATTTTTTATAATTTTGTTTATCAACATTTGTATAATCTAATGCGCTTAAATAGTTAGTTAATGCATCAAGCCATACATAAATAACATGATCATTATTTGAAGGAACTTTAATACCCCACGAAAATGATTTTCTGCTAACAGAAAGATCGTTGAGACCGTTTTTAACAAAGCTTATTACCTCATTTCGTCTAGACTCTGGTAAAATAAAATTTTTATTATCTGAGTAGAATTTTAATAGTGGTTTTTGCCATTCTGATAATCTAAAAAAGTAAGACTCCTCTTCAACCCATTCAACTTTAGATCCTGATGTTTTAGAGATTTTAAGATTATCAATGGTTTCAACTTCGTCCTCCGTATAAAAAGCCTCGTCTGATACAGAGTACCAACCAGAATACTTTGAAAGATATATTTGATTCTTTTTTTCTAAAATATTCCACAAATGAACAACAGAATCATTATGTCTTTTTTCCGTAGTTCTAATAAAATCATCATTTGAAAGATTCAATTTTTTAGTTAGCTCATAGAAATTTTTACTTATTTTATTACAAAACGATAATGGATCCGATCCATCCTTTTCAGCAGCTCGCTGAATTTTTTGTCCATGTTCGTCTGTTCCGGTAAGAAAGAAAACATCTCCACCCTGCATTCTTTTAAATCTGGCA
>CACDFC010000016.1 GCA_902552035.1 uncultured Pelagibacteraceae bacterium
ATCAAGAGGATGGTTTTCTCCATCACTGATTGGTACATTTTTGATTTCAAATGGTCTAACACCTTCTATGCATGCTATATTCACTCCGTAAATTCTTGGATCAATTCTTGGTCGGTTGTGAGTGTGGATCCCACATATAGAACAAAAATAATGTTTAGCAGTTTTCGTATTAAACTGATAAAGTTTTAAAAATTCTTCTCCTTTAATAAGTTTAAAGTCATTAGGTCCAAGAACACCAATTATGTAACCTTTTTTTTTACAAATAGAACAGTTGCAACGCAAAACTTTCTTAATTCCTTTTTCTGGAACTTCAACTTCTGCTTCGATAGATCCACAATGACAATTTAATTTTTTTTTCATTTTTTTTGTCTATCTAATATATGGTTGTTTCCATCATTGTTCACTACGTCTAATTTAAAATATTCATAAGGATCAATTTCATCTATACATCCAACATTAACAGCGTATTCATTTGGATTGCTTCTTCTTTGGTGATGAGTATATATTCCACAAATTTTACAAAAATAATGCTTAGCCACTTTTGTATTAAATTGGTAAATAGATAAATTTTCCTCGCCTTCTATGATCTTTAGATTTTGTAAATCTACTGCTGCCATTATTGATCCCTTTTTTCTACAAATTGAGCAATTACAACGTTGAAGTTTTCCAAGATCATTTACATTGATTTGTAATTTAACTTTTTTGCAGTGACACGATACTTTCTTCATCTAGATTTTTTATATTAATTTTTATTTTTAATAAGATTTATAAACTACTATTGGTTAAAGTTATCCACAAGCACACTAAATCTTGTTTAAATGTTCTCGTTTTGATTCACTTTTGATTCAGTTACAGACTCAAAATACAACCTATTGACTACATTGTATAACTGTTATATTAATGAGAACAAAATAAGAACATTTATGAAGCTAACTATACCTTATTATTTACACAAAGCAGGAGCTGGATTTCCATCTCCGGCAACAGATTATATAGAGGAAGATATAGATCTAAACGTCCACCTAATTAAGAATGTTCCAGCAACTTTTGTAATTAGAGTTCAGGGTAAATCGATGACAGATGTTGGTATTAATGATGGTGATATACTGGTTGTCGACAAAAGTTTAACACCTAAAAATTTCTCGACAGTAATTGCAAATGTTCACGACGAATTAGTTGTCAAAAGCTTTGTTCAAGAAAGAGATAAAAAATTTTTAACTTCAGGCTCTAAAAACTTTGAAGATAGAATTTTAATTAATGAAGAAGAAGATATTTTTATTTGGGGAGTTGTAACATATGTCATCCATTCAGTATACTAGAAAGATAGCTCTAGTTGATTGTAATTCTTTTTATGTTTCTTGTGAAAGATTATTTAATCCAAAAATAAGAAAAAAACCAGTTGTTGTTTTGTCGAATAATGATGGCTGCATTATCTCAAGGTCTAATGAAGCAAAAGCTTTAGGTATAAAAATGGGAGAACCTTATTTCAAGGCGAAAGATATTATTATTAAAAATAATGTCCAAGTATTTTCTTCAAATTACTCATTATATGGTGATTTATCAAGAAGGGTTATGAGAACACTAAAAAGATTTAACTCTGATATAGAAATTTATTCAATTGATGAAGCATTCATGGACTTATCAAATTTTTCTGATCAAGAGGTTGAAGAAGTTGGAAAAGAAATTAGAAATACAGTTTTACAATGGACAGGAATACCAACAAGTATTGGAATAGCAAAAACTAAAACTTTAAGTAAAGTTGCAAATCATATTGCAAAGAAAAAACAATCTGGTGTTACAAGTTTAATAGGTGTTGAAAATATTGATCCAATTTTAGAAAAAATAGTAATCAATGATATTTGGGGGGTTGGAAAGCAACTTACTAAGTTTTACCAAAAAAATGGAATTTACAACGCTAAGCAACTAAAAAATAAATCAAATACATGGATCAAAAAATGCTCAAATGTTTTAAGCTCAAGAACAGCAATGGAACTTAGAGGTATTCCTTGTATAGAACTTGAGAAAACCTCATCCAAGAGAAAAAGCTGTGTAGTTTCTCGTTCTTTTGGAAGAAGAGTTGAAAAGTTTCAAGAATTAAAAGAAGCAGTTGCAAATTATTGTTTGAATGCATCTGAGAAAATTAGGTCAGAGTCTTTGGTTGCAAAAGCAATAACAGTTTTTGTTAGAACGAGTCCATTTCAAAGAAATTTTGGTTACTATTCAAATTCAAAAACTATTGATTTTCCAATTGCAACAAATAACAGCATTGAAACAGTTAAAGCTGCTATTTCTATATTAGAAAGTATTTTTAAAAATGGTTACAGATATCAAAAAGCTGGTGTAATGTTAACAGGACTATCGAATGAAAGTATGAAGAAAAACTTATTCTCATCAGAAAAAGATGAAAAAATAAAAAAATTAATGAGATCAATAGATAATACTAATTACCGCTATGGAAGATCTACATTAAGTGTTGCAAGTGCAGGTGTTTATAAAAAATGGAATATGAGAAGAGAGCATTCGTCTAAAATCGATACTGCTGATTTCTATTGTTTACCAACAATAAAAGCCTGAGTATTGTTATTTACCTATAACAACTATAGTTAAATCATCGCTCAATTTTTCAATTTTAGAAGATGATGTTATTTCTTTGGTAATATTATTAAGCTCGTCATTAATATTTTTGTTAAAATTATTATTAATTATCTTTTTTGAGCCATCAATACCGATTTCTTGATTATCTTTATCTAAACTTTCAGATAGCCCATCCGTAAATGCATATAATCTATTGCTATTTAAATTAATTTTATTAACAAAATAATTCGATTTTGTTTTTTGTATAATCACGCCTAGCGGAGGGGATTTGCTCTCAAATTCCTCAAAATTTCCATTTTTATCTCTTACTAAAGCCGGTTGATGACCAGCATTTACCCAAGCTATTTCACCAGTAGATATGTTATAATTCCCAATTATTGAAGTTACAAACATTCCACTTGTTTTAGTTAAAAACAGGTCATTATTCATGTGAAATGCAATTTCATCTACATCAACTTTATCTCTAGACATTATTTCAAATAAAGTTGAGGCTTTAGCCATAACCATTCCTGCATGTATCCCTTTGCCAGCTACATCTGCAATTATAAAATAAACATTATCGTTATGAGGATAGAAACTAAAAAAATCTCCAGAAACCTCTCTTGCTGCTATATTTATACCTTGCACAGGATAATTTTTTAAGTTTCTTTTTGGTAAAAAGTTTTCTTGGACCTTTACTGCTAACTTAACTTCTTTTGATATTCTTTCACGCCACTTATTTTTTTCTTCTTCGCTGGTCTCTAGCTTACTCATTAATTTATTATAATAAAGACCAATCACACCGCCTGCAGTAAATGGATCCTGGGGACCTCTAATTTTAAGATCACCTGACTCAGACTGTTTATCTAAAACTGAAATTAGATCATGCTCAACTGAAACTGCATTGTGCTCAGCAATGTTTAATCCTAACTCCTCTTGAACAGGACTTACTCTCAAAGGATAAAATTTATTGACTATGCTCAAACCAATGTACGAAGAAACAAAAGTAAATAAACCGATTGATGTAATACCAATTAATTGAATTTTGATTTGTGAAAATCTATCTAAACCAGTATCTAAAATTGTTAAATCTGAAAATAGGCCAACGGCTAAAGTTCCCCAAATTCCTGCAGCTAAATGGACAGGGACCGCACCAACTACATCATCAATTTCAAAATTATTTAAAGTTTCATTTACAATAATTGCAATTATTGCGCCTATTATTCCAACAAAAATTGAAATAACTGACGACATCGAATTACACCCAGCTGTGATTGCAACTAATCCTGCTAGTGGACCTAGAATAATATAAAAAGGATCGGGCTTTTTATACTTGAAGTAAGAAATAGCTAAGCCTGTTAATAGACCAAATGCAGCTGCTAAAAATGTATTGATTAGAATTAATGGAACTGCTTCATCCATTGCACCGTTACTTCCTCCATTAAAACCAAACCAACCAAACCATAGAATAAGAGTTCCTAAAACTGCCAAAGGGAAACTAGATCCAGTAAACTTTCCTTTGTTTGCCTCTGAGTATTTGCCTATTCTTGGTCCCAAAATAATAACTGCAGCTAAAGCAATCCATCCTCCTACAGAATGTACAATTGTGCTCCCAGCAAAATCTACGAATCCTAATTCTGATAGCCAACCTATAGATTTTACTGAGCCGGTAAGATAGCTTGAAGACCATGCCCAATGACCAACTATAGGATAAATTATTCCAGTCGCTAAAACTGTCATAATCAAATAACCATTAAATTTCATTCTTTCTGCAACAGCACCAGAAATTATTGTTGCAGCAGTTGCAACAAACATTGCTTGGAAAACAAAGTAAGTCATATAATCAGCTTTTTCTGTTTTAAAGAAAAATAAATCAGTACCAAAGAAACCGTTATAAGAAGTACCGAACATAATACCAAATCCAAAAATCCAAAAAATAACTACAGAAACACCAAAGTCTGCCGCATTTTTAAGTGCAACATTAATACTATTTTTATATCTAGATAAACCAGTTTCCATACACATAAAACCTGCTTGCATTATGAAAACTAAAATTGCACAATCAATGACCCATAAGGTATCTATGTTATTAGTTAGAGTATCTATTATTTCTTGAGCTATATTATTATTCATATTTATTTAAATTATTTATACTTAATATATTATTTAAAGAATTTCTGTATTCCTCGTAATTTTCACGTCTAGATATCTTGAATATCAATAAATTCAATAAAATAATAAAAATTATTGGTATAAAAGTTATAAATGATAAATTTGGGTAAATTAAAAAAAAGTAAATAATTGAAAATAATATTGATCGAACAAAAACATTTACTTTAAAAACTCCAATAATAGAAAAAGAATGTATTATTAAATTTTTAAAACTCATCTGAGAAGGTCCTGAATATCTTGCTCCTCTTATTGATGGAACTATTGCTCTATCTTTTTCGATTTTGGCAAGAGATCCTGAAAAACTGCTCCAGGTTGCTTTATCATTGATCATTTTTTGAACTGTTGTTTTTGGTAAGCATGTATAATTTCCAAATTTTATAGACTTACCGGTAAATGTGAATGTGAGTAATTTATGAATTAAATAACAAGTTTTAAAAAAGACACCTTCAGATCTTTTTATTCTTTCTCCAACTATAGGTTTGTCATTATGATAGTTTAAGCTTTCAATAAATTGTTTTATTTCTTCTGGTCTATCCTCACCATCACCATCCATAGGTATAACATAATCAAAATCCTCATTTTCATAAATATATTTTAAACCTGCGGCATTACATCTTGCATGACCTCTGTTTTCCTTCATCGTAATAATTTTGATTGATAATATATTCTTAAAATCAAATTTTATTTCTGGTTTTGGATCAATTGATGCATCGTCAATAAGTATAACTGAGAAATTATATTGAAGATTAGCAACGTTACTATCAATATTTTTTAATAGTTCAATTGCTGATTGCCAATCATTATAAATTGGTATCAAGATTTTTATTTTCATTTTTAGTTTACTGAGCTTAGAAACCTAAAAAGTGATGCAAATATTCCATGCCCTGAAAGTTCAATAGCAGCAATTATTATAATAATTAATGCAATTTTTTTCGTTTTTGCATTCAAAAATTTATCCATGTGATTAACCTAACACAAATTTATTCGTATTTCACACATTCTAACTTTTCATTACATAAGTAAATATGCTCTTTATCATAAATCCATTTGGGTCTTTCTTTTAAATGATAGGATAAGTTGCCAGCAATCCATTCATCGCCTTTTATAAATTCTATTTTGCCCTCAACTTTACTCTGACTTTCATAAAAACTTTTTACTAAGTTTGCGACTTCTTTTCCAGGGTAATCAGTTCTTTTGTCGGTTTGTGAAATAGATATGTAAGAATAAATTACAGGTGATAAAAAAAATAAAAATAAAAATCCATATAAAAACGATTTAACCTTATTTGGGTTAATCTGAGATTGAAATAAATAAACAAATAATACTCCAAAAAATAAATAAAAAGGTGTCATCCACATTGTCCGAATTTTTGATCCAGTAACAACAGATGTCATAAACACTAAAAAGATAGGTAAAATATTTATAAATAATAAAAAAAGTAATTTTTTATCTTTTAAATTAATCTTAAATTTATATTTTTTAACTAATAACCTAATCAAAAAGAAAAATGGAATAAGTATTCCAATTTGCTTAAGTAAAAAAATAATTGGGAATTGCAGGTGATTTAAAATACTTGCTTGCTCCAAACCTGCTCTTTTGAATCCATATAAAACTGTAACAAACTCATTATTTAAAAGCCAAATAAAATGAGGAATCAATAAAACTAAAAAAACTTCAATAGTAATTAAATATTTAAAATCAAACTTTTTATTTTTTTTAAAGAAAATAAGATAAATAAATAAAATATCTATTGATACTAATAAATAAATAAATAAATATTTTGATAAAAAGCCTATTGCAGCAAATAAACCGACCAAAATACAATCAAAAAATCTTATATCCTTGTTGTCATATATCCTCCAAGAATAATAAACTACCAATGACCAAAAGGGTAATTGACTTACATTCACATTGAATTCTGGTGTAGTAAAATTATAAAAATATATACTTTCTAGTAGTAATACCGAGATAAGACTTAATTTTAAATTTCCAAAAATTTCTAAAGCAAACTTAAATACATAATAAAAAGCAATCACAACAAATATTGAACTCAATAGATAAAAAGCCCAATCTTGAGCTCCAAATATTTGAAAAAAAATCTCTAGAAAAAAGGCGCTTGCCGGTGGATGTTTATCAAATCCCCAATCTAAATTACTGCCCCATGCGAGTGCTTCTATAGTATCTAATGGTAAATTGTTATTTGTAAATGATGGAATCGATGTCCATATAATTATGTGAGATATAACAAATAGGTAAAAAAAATATTTTAAATTTTTTTTATTTAAGGCCATTTTTATAAGAATATACAAATAATCCTATCTTGACACCTATTTATTGATGAATATATTCTCCCAATTCGAAAAATTGAGTATGGTTAAAATCTCTAAAACTTATGTCCCAAAAGCTAGCGAGAAATATATGTGCGCTAAACATTTGGTTTTTTTTAAAAAAAAATTATTAGATTGGAAAATAGACCTTAAAAGGACAAGTAATGATGCACTGTTTAATAGTTCTTTAGATGATAACAGTACATCTGCAGATATAGTTGATCAGGCAAGTTCATATACTGAAAAGAATGTTGAAATGAGAGCAATTAACAGACAAATAAAATTGATCTCTAAAATTGACTCTGCATTAAAAAGAATTCAGGAAGGAACTTATGGATTTTGTGAAGAAACAGGTGAGCCTATTGGACTTAAAAGATTAATGGCAAGACCGGTCGCGACTTTATCAATTGCTGCTCAAGAGAAGCATGAAAAAGAGGAAAAAGTTTACGCTGACGACTAAGGTTTTGGAATCTTTTGTCCTTTACCCATAAAATCATAAGCTTTAATTACTGCAGGTCTAGATGCGATATTTTCGTACCAACTAGATAAATTTTTATAATTTTTTAGACCAAATTCGTGCCATTCATGTCTAGCTATCCAGGGCCAGGTTGCAATATCAGCAATAGTATAATTTTCACATGCTAAGTATTTGGATTCACTTAATCTTTTATCTAAATCCATATAAATTTTTTCTGAAATTTCAGCATACCTCTTTTCACTATAATCACTTTTTCCAGAATTAAAGTGATGATAATGATGATATTGTCCAATTAAAGGACCTATTAAACCCATTTGAGCCATTAGCCATTGATCAATTTTAATTTTATATTTCTTATCGTAAAATTTTCCACTTTTCTCAGCCAAGTAAATTAGTATTGCACCAGATCCAAATATAGTTTCATTATTTTCAGTATCGATAATTACCGGAATTTTACTAAATGGACTTATTTTTATAAAATCATCTTTAAATTGGTCGCCTTTTCCAAGACTGACATATTTTATTTTATACTCATAATTAATTTCTTTTAACATTATTGCAATTTTTCTTCCATTTGGAGTTTCGGAAGTAAATAATTCAATCACTATTTTACACCTAATCGGTCTTTGATCGCTTTTGATGAAGTTGTAAATTCGAATCTATATTTTTCGTTTGGTCTTGCTAATTTAAAACATGCTCTAGCAGCTAATGCTCCTTCATGAAATCCTGACAAAATTAACTTTAATTTCCCAGGATAATTGCAAATATCACCAACAGCATAAATTCCTTTTTGATTAGTTTCAAACTTTTCAGTATCAACATTTATTGTTTTTTTATCGAAATTTAAACCCCAATTAGCTATGGGACCAAGTTGCATAATTAAACCAAAAAAACCTAACACAAAATCAGTTTTTATACTTTTAACTTCTTTATTATCATGTTCTATATCAACACTTTCAATTGTCTCATTTCCCTTAAGGCTTTTTAACTGGTATTTAGTAAATAAATTAATATTACCTAATTTTGATAATTCTTTTACTTTTTCAACACTTGATAAAGCTCCTTTAAATTCATCTCTTCTATGAACTAAATTAATCTTTGAATTTTTTGATAATTCAATTGCCCAATCTAAAGCACTATCTCCACCACCAAAAATTGTAACTGTTTTCTTTTCAAAAATTTTTTTATCCTTAATTGCATAAAATAGGTATTTATTTTCATATTTTTTACATTCTTTCGGTGCGAATTTTCTGGGTTCAAAAGATCCTACTCCTCCAGCAATTATTATGTTTGGTGTAATAAAACTTGTTCCCTTATTTGTTTTAACATGCCAACTACCACTATTGTTTTTAACCTCGTCGACTCTTTCATTTAAATGAAATTTAATATTAAAAGGCTTTAATTGTTGAATTAGGTTTTTTGTTAATTCTTCACCTGTGCACTCAGGTATTGCAGGAATATCATAAATAGGTTTATCTGGATAAAGTTCAATACATTGACCTCCAATTTTATCTAGATTATCAACGATCTCACAATTTAATCCTATCAGCTTTAATTGGTGAGCTGTGAATAAACCTGTTGGTCCTGCACCTATAACTAACGCATCAGTTTTGATCATTAGATTTGTTTTTCTGGAAGATATACCTCAAGACCATCAATATCATCTGTCACCTGGATCTGGCAGCTAAGTCTACTATTTTTTTTTGGTTCGTAAGCTTGGTCTAACATGTCATCTTCTCCTTCAGTTTTTTTATTAATCTTATCAAACCATTCATCTTTGACATAAACATGGCAAGTTGCGCAGGCCATACCACCACCACAATCAGCATCAATTCCTGGTACATTGTTTGCTACAGCACCTTCCATTACTGTAAGACCCTTTTGTACTTCAACGATATGTTTTTCTCCTGAGTTTTCAATATATGTGATTTTTGCCATTGAAATTTTATATACACAAAAAAAAATAGGGCAAGTAGTTAAACTTGCCCTATTAATATTTTTTTACTCTGTGGAGGTATTATGCTCTTCTTCCACCTGAGTTTGCAACAGCACAAGACCAAATAATAACACCGAAAGCGATCTTATTAACAAAGTCTGCTAAGTTGTAAATAACGTTAAGTGCGTTAGCGTCTATTCCACCTGTTAGGTAACCAAAGATGTAACCTAATGGATAGATTGCCCAACCAACTGTAACGATCATTCTTAAAGCACCGAATGCTGTAACAAGTGATTTGTTTCCAGATTTTGCAACAACTTTTCCTGCTTCACCTGAAAAGATTTCATAAAGGATATAAACCCATCCAGCCATACCGATTACAAAACCTAGTGTAGCATTAATGAATCCTGCTTCTCCTAAATATCCACCTATTAACATTACTAAAGAACCAATTAAGATTCTCCAGAAGATGCCGCTATCAACTTTCTTAACTGCTGATAGAATTAAGTAAAATTCTACTAGCTGTAAAGGTACAGTTATTAACCAGTCAATATATCTGTAAACAGTTGGTGTTTCTCCTGTCTCAACCCAAACTGCTCTCATATACATGTAATGGATAAATGCAATACCAGTTACTAATCCAGCTACGTTTACTGATTTTCTCCACTGAGTAGCAACATTTGCTTGCTCCATAAAGAAAAACGCTGTAGCTGCCAACATACCCATTGAAATTAACCAGAATGAAATACCTACAAAATCATCCGTAGCTAAAAAGGTTGTTGCCGCATTAGCCGCTGTAGTTACTCCAACTAGAGCAAATAAAGCTAAAGCTAACGTTTTTAATGTCTTCATAAAAACTCCCTCATTAGTTAGTTTTTTTTAGTTTATATAAACTACACAATAATAACTTACTGCGAAGTTAGGTGCTTAATTACCAAAAATAGTTAGTTTATTGAAGGCTTTTTTGTCGTTAATAAGTATTGATTTTACTATGTTTTTGAAATTTAATACAACCTACATTTCAAAAAACTAACAAAATCGAGTCACGGGAATGAGCAAAAATTATAAGAAAATCTACGAAAATTCTATTAAAAATCCTGAGGAATTTTGGCAAGAAATTTCAAATGATGTATTTTGGTTTAAAAAACCATCCCAAATTTTAAAAAAAAATAATCCTCCATTCTACAAATGGTTTACAGATGGTGTCACAAATACTTGTTATAATGCACTTGATGTGCACATAGATGAAGGAAGAGGGGATAAAATTGCTTTAATCTATGATAGCCCAATAACCGGTAACAAAAAAAAATATTCTTATAATGAATTACGAGAAAAAGTTTCCAAATTTGCTGGTGCTCTTAAAAATCAAAGCATTAATAAAGGTGATAGAGTCATAATTTATATGCCTATGATACCTGAAGCAGTTATAGCTATGCTTGCTTGTGGAAGAATCGGAGCTGTTCACTCAGTTGTATTTGGTGGTTTTGCCTCAAATGAACTTTCAAGCAGAATCGATGACAGTAAAGCTAAATTGTTAGTAACAGCCTCTTGTGGTTTTGAACCTGGAAGGACAGTTGAATATAAACCATTAGTAGATAAGGCACTTGAGCTTTCATCTCATAAAATTGAGAAGGTTATTTTTTTTCAAAGACCTGGTAACGAAGTAAAGCTTAATACACCAAGAGATATTGATTGGGATGAAGCACTTTCAAATGCCCAAAATACAGACTGTGTTGAAATGAACTCAAATGATTATGCGTATATTTTGTATACATCAGGTACCACTGGAATCCCAAAAGGAATTGTTAGAGATATAGGTGGTCACATTGTTGCTCTTAAGTGGACTATGAAAAACATTTATAATATTGATACATGTGATGTGTGGTGGTCTGCTAGTGATATAGGTTGGATTGTAGGTCACTCGTATATTGTCTATGCTCCATTATTTAAAGGATGTACTACAGTTTTGTTTGAGGGTAAGCCTGTAGGTACTCCTGATGCAGGGGCATTTTGGAAAATCATTTCTGACTATAAAGTAAAATCTTTATTTACAGCACCTACAGCTTTTAGAGCTATAAAGAAAGAAGATCCTGACGGAAAATTTTTTTCTAAATATGATTTAAGTTCATTTGAGTCATTATTTCTTGCAGGTGAAAGAGCTGATCCAGATACAATTAAATGGGCAGAAAAACTTCTTAAAGTTCCGGTAATAGATCATTGGTGGCAAACAGAAACAAGTTGGGCAATTAGTTCAAACTGTACAGGAATTGAAATGCAAGAAACAAAATATGGATCAGCATGTAGAGCAGTACCAGGATATGATGTAAAAGTTTTAAAGAGTGACAGCTCGGTTGCTAAACCAAATGAGATGGGTGATATTGTAGTAAAACTTCCACTACCTCCAGGAACATTTCCAACTTTATGGAATGCTGATGAAAGATATAAAAAAACATACATGTCTAATTATGAAGGTTACTACCAAACCTATGATGCCGGCCACATTGATGATGATGGATATATATGGATCATGTCTAGAACTGATGACATAATAAATGTTGCAGGTCACAGATTATCAACAGGAGCTATAGAGGAAGTCTTATCTGAGCATCAATCCGTTGCTGAATGTGCCGTTTTAGGAATCGCAGATAAATTAAAGGGACAATTGCCTATTGGCTTAGTTGTTCTTAAAGCAGGCGTCACAAAAGATAATGAGACAATATCTAAAGAATGTATTCAAATGGTAAGAGATAAAATAGGGCCTGTTGCTGCATTTAAAGTTGCGATTGTTATTAAGAGATTGCCTAAAACAAGATCGGGGAAAATATTAAGAGGAACAATAAGAAAAATCGCTGACAAAGAAGAATATAAAATGCCCGCTACTATTGACGATCCTGCAATACTTGATGAAATAAAAGAAGATTTAAAAAATAACAATATCCTAAAGTAATAGATTTAACTAAAAATTAGAGGTAATCCCTCAGGTTCACCTATTATTCTTCCATTATTGAATTTAATGTTTCCATTAACTATTGTGTAAACGGGGCTTCCTTTTAACTCAAATCCATTAAATGGTGACCAGCCACATTTACTTTCTATATTATCATTTTTTATCGTAATTTTTTTATTCATATCAACAATTGTAAAATCAGCATCATAATCTTCTTTTATGTACCCTTTATTTTTAATTCCAAAAATTTTAATTGGATTTTCGCATACAAAATTAATTAATTGACTAAGAGATAATCTTTTATCATTTACATGATTTAACATAACTGGAATTAAAGTCTGAACTCCTGGCATGCCTGAGGGTGAATTTGGATAATCTTTATCTTTATTAACTTTTAAATGAGGTGCATGATCTGAACCGATAGTATCATTTAAATTATTTTTAACTCCATACCAAAGTCTATCATAATGAGACTTGTCTCTTATTGGCGGATTCATCTGAGCATAAGTTCCAAGTTTATCATAACAATCAGGCGCATAAATTGTTAAATGCTGAGGTGTAATCTCAAAAGTAATATTGCCTTTGTGCTGTGCTAAGAAATCAACTTCTTGTTTTGTTGTAACATGTAAAATATGTGCTTTTTTTTTGTATAATTCAGCAATTCTAACAATTCTTCTTGTTGAAGAAATTGCACATTCTTCACTTCTCCAAACAGGGTGTGAGTGAACATCACCTTTTTTAATTAATTTTTTGTTTTTATTTAAAATTTCTTCATCCTCTGAATGAACAGCTACAACTTTTGAACTATTTTGAAATACTTTTTCAATATCTTTTTCTTTTGCAACTAAAAGATTACCAGTAGAGGAACCTGCAAAAAGTTTAATACCACAACAACCTTCTAGTTTTTTTAAATCCGCTAATTGATCTGAATTATCAGCTGTAGCACCAAAATAAAAAGCATAATTACAATACATTCTATTTTTTGCGAGATCTAACTTTTTTTTAAATTCGACTTTATTTGATGTTGGAGGATTAGTATTTGGCATTTCAAATACAGCTGTAATTCCTCCTGCAACCGCTGCTCTACTTCCAGAGTGAAGATCCTCTGTGTCAGTTGATCCTGGCTCTCTAAAATGAGTTTGAGTATCTATACACCCTGGTAAAACTATTAGACCTTTTGCATCTATAGTTTCTTTTGCTTTTTCTGAAATTTTACCAATTTTTTGTATTTTGCCGTTATTAACACTTACATCAGTATCTTTAAGTGCTCCATCTATATAGCATTGCCCATTTTTGATTAATAGATCTAACATTTTCGAAAAAAGTAATTATATTATAATTTTACAATAATCAATTATGAAAAAAAATAATGTATATATTTTAGAAGACAGAGGAATACTTTACATTCAAGGCGAGGATTGTTTAGATTATTTGCAGAATATCATTACAAATGACATAAAAAAAGTAAATGATAGCATGAGTTGTTTTGCTTCGTTACTCACGCCTCAAGGCAAATACCTTTTTGATTTTATAATAGTAAAGCATAAAAAAGGATATTTTATTGATTGTGAAAAAAAACAGATTGAAAAACTTTATAGGCAATTTCAAATATATAAACTAAGATCAAAAGTTGAAATTTTAAATTTAAGTAATGAATTTGTGATTGCTGCAATAAGTAAAGATAAGTTTCTATCTTTTGAGAATAGTGAAGACCAGGAAGGTTTTACTATCAAATATAGAGAAGATCCAATAGTTTTAGATCCAAGAAACAAAAAATTAGGTGGCAGATTAATAATTAATTTAGAAAAACTTTACCTATCAATTAAAAAATTAGATCTTAAGTCTTCAGAAATTAAAGAATATTATGATTTAAGTTTTAAACTAGGAATATCACAATTAAATACAAACAAATTACAAAATAAACTCTTTGGAATTGAATGTAATTTTGAAGAACTAAATGGATTAGATTTTAAAAAAGGATGTTATGTTGGACAAGAAAATACCGCTCGAATCAAATTAAAAAATAAACTATCAAAAAAATTATTACCTATAGAAATTTTGAGTGGGTCTATTAAAATTGATGATGATATTTTAGATAATAAAAAAACACTCGGAAAAATTTTAATTGATGAAAAATATCCTTTCGGATTACTAAAATTTAAGGATGAAAATTTTAATTTTGATAAAAAATTTACTTGTGGCAAAGCATTAATAAAGGTTCTAAAACCAGATTGGTTTTAAAAAGTGGTGCGGCCAGAGAGACTCGAACTCTCATGGGCTAGGCCCACACGGCCCTCAACCGTGCCTGTCTACCAATTTCAGCATGGCCGCTTATGCGTCAGAATAATTGAATGACATTTTTGTTTCAACTTGATAGATTTAAGCATGGAATTTACAACAGAAATTAAAAAAGCTACAGATCCAATATATCAAAAAATTTCAAGGGCAGTGCCTGATATTGAGTGGCCAAGTTTTGCTCCATATATTTATGAAATAAACAAATTAAAAAGACAAAAGAATGCAATTATACTTGCTCATAATTATCAAACACCAGAAATTTATCATGGTATTTCAGATTTTTCAGCTGACTCGCTCGCGTTAGCTATAGAAGCTGCTAAAACTAAAGCAGATATAATTGTTATGTGCGGAGTGCATTTTATGGCTGAGACAGCTAAACTTATGAGCCCAAACAAAAAAGTTTTATTGCCAGATATGAGAGCTGGGTGCTCACTATCATCATCTATAACTGGCGAAGATGTTAGAGAATTAAAAAAAAAATATCCAGGAGTACCAGTAGTTTCTTATGTAAATACTTCAGCAGACGTTAAATCAGAAACAGATGTTTGTTGTACTTCGGCCAATGCTGTAAAAATCGTAAATTCATTAGGAGTTAGAAAAGTAATTTTTTTACCAGACGATTATTTAGCAAAATATGTTGCATCTCAAACAGATGTTGAAATAATTTCTTGGAAAGGAACTTGTGAAGTTCATGAACAATTTAATGATGAAGAAATAAATCAAATAAGAAAAGAAAATCCAGGAATTAAAGTAATAGCTCATCCTGAGTGTCCTCCAGATGTTATTAAGGCAAGTGATTTTACTGGTTCAACAAGTGGTATGATTAAATATGTTAAAGACAATCAGCCAGAAAAAGTAATGATGGTAACTGAATGTTCAATGAGCGATAATGTTCAAGTAGATAATCCTAATGTAGAATTTATAAGACCTTGTAACTTATGTCCTCATATGAAAAGAATTACTCTTCCTAAAATTTTAGATTGCTTAAAAAATGAAACTAATGAGATTTTATTAGATGATAAAACTATCAAATCAGCAAGAAAGTCTGTTATTAGAATGACTGAAATTGGTCGTTAGATTAGTGGAAAAATTAAATCAAAAATATATAAATTTAATTGTAAAAAAAGCACTTGAAGAAGATTTAAAGCCAAGAGGAGATATCACAACTAATCTAATCAAATCAATTAAAAAAAAAGTGAAGGCACAAATAGTAGCTAAACAAGACGGTGTAATAGCTGGATTAGAATTTTGTAAAGCAGCTTTTAGATTAACTGGAAAAGAAACAGTTTTTACAAAGAAAATCTCTGATGGAACAAAAATTAAAAAAAATAGAGTTATTGCTGAAATTAAAGCATACTCAAAAACGATTTTAATTGCAGAAAGAACAGCGTTGAACTTTCTTAATCATGCCTCAGGAATTGCAACAATAACTAATGAGTTCACTAAAAGAATTAAGAAAAAAACTAAAATATGTTGTACTAGAAAAACCACACCTAATTTAAGAACATTAGAAAAATATGCTGTTAAAATGGGTGGTGGCTATAATCATAGATATAATTTAAGTGATGAAATTCTTATTAAAGAAAATCATATCAGTGCATCAGGGAATCTTAGAGAATTAGTAAAGAGAGCTATTAAGACCAAAAAAACTGTTACTGTAGAAATTGAAAATATAAAACAACTTAAAAAGATAATTAATTTAAAATTTAAAAGAATACTTTTTGATAATATGAGTTTTAATCAATTAAAGAAGTGCTTAAAGCTTAGTAATAATAAATATCAAACTGAATATTCTGGAAACGCTTCTCTTAAAAATATTAATAAAATATCAAAAATAGGAATTAATAGAATTTCTGTCGGTGCTATTACCCATAGTGCAAAATCATTTGATACTGGTTTATATATTTCTTAAAACTTTTTTATGAAGGTTTCACTATTTTAATAATTCAGCTTGAGCAGCCGCCAATCTTGCAACAGGTACTCTATATGGCGAGCAAGAAACATAATCTAAACCTGTCTTTGAACAAAAATGAATACTTTTTGGGTCTCCACCATGCTCCCCACATATTCCCAATTTAATTTTTTTATTTTGCTTTTTTCCTTTTAAAGTAGCTATTTTAATTAAATCTCCTACTCCATCATCAATGGATACGAAAGGATCTATATCGAAAATCTTATTCTCAATATAATCATTTAAGAATTTGCCACTATCATCTCTGCTTATGCCAAATGTTGTTTGGGTCAAGTCATTTGTTCCAAAACTGAAAAACTCTGCATGCTTTGCAATATCTTTTGCTTTTAAAGCAGCTCTTGGCAGCTCAATCATTGTCCCAACTAAGAAATTTATCTTTGTATTATTTTTATTCTGAACTCTTGCTGCAACTCTAATTACCAAGTCCTTCATAATTTGGATCTCTGCCTCAGTAGAAACCAATGGGATCATTATCTCAGGCATAATAGGTTTTACTTTATTATTTTTGCACTCAATTAAAGCTTCAAATATTGCCTTACATTGCATTTCATAAATTTCTGGAAAAGAGATACCAAGTCTACATCCTCTATGTCCAAGCATTGGGTTATGTTCATGCAATTCATCAATTCTAGTTTGAACTTCTTGACTAGATAAATTAAGTGATTTAGCTACATCACTTATTTCACTTTGATTTTTAGGTAAAAACTCATGTAAAGGTGGATCTAATAATCTAATTGTAACTGGTAATCCACTCATAATTTTAAATATCTGAATAAAATCACTTTTTTGGTGAGGTAACAATTTTTCTAAAGCTTTATCTCTATCATGTTTTGATTTTGATAGAATCATCTCTCTTACTGATAAAATCCTTTCTTCATCAAAAAACATATGCTCTGTTCTACATAAACCAATACCTTCAGCTCCAAATTCTCTTGCTGTTTTTGTATCAAGAAAAGTTTCAGAATTTGTTCTTATTTTTAATTTTCTAAAGCTATCGGCCCAGCTCATTATTTTCGAAAACTCCTTAGATATTTCTGGTTTGATAGTTTTTACATTTCCCAATATAATTCTACCTGTTGATCCATCAATAGTAATAACATCCCCTTCTTTAACCACTGTATTTTTAATCTTAAAAATTTTTTTATCATAATCAATCTCAATTTCACTACATCCAGATACACAAGGTCTGCCCATGCCTCTTGCCACAACAGCTGCATGACTAGTCATACCACCCCTGGAGGTTAAAATACCTTTGGCAGCATGCATACCATTAATATCCTCAGGTGATGTTTCTACTCTAACAAGTATAGTGTTTTGCATCATAGAATTTAATCTTTCAGCCTCTTCGGAAGAAAACGTGATTTTACCACTTGCTGCTCCTGGAGATGCTGGTAAACCATTTCCAATTACATTAATTTTACTATTTTCATCTAAAGTAGGATGCAAAAGTGTATCTAGAGAATTTGGATTTAATCTCAATACAGCTTCTTTTTTTGTAATTAATTTTTCTTTAACCATATCGACAGCTATCTTTACAGCTGATTTAGCAGTCCTTTTACCTGAACGCGTTTGCAGAATCCAAAGTTTTTTATTTTCGATTGTAAATTCAACATCCTGCATATCTTTGTAATGTTTTTCTAGTTTAATCAGAATTTTTTTTAACTGTTTAAAGGTTGTTGGCATTAATTCTTCCATTGATTTTTCTATCATTTTAGAATTGATCCTGGCTTTTTTTGTTATACACTGTGGGGTTCTTGTGCCAGCCACTACATCTTCTCCTTGGGCATTAATTAAATATTCACCATATATCTCTTTCTTTCCATCTGCGGGGTTTCTGGTAAATACTACTCCTGTAGCACAACTTTTACCCATATTACCAAATACCATTGACTGAACATTTACAGCTGTACCCCAGTTTGATGGTATTTGATTTATTTTTCTATAAACTTTTGCTCTTTTACTTTCCCAAGACAAAAAAACTGCCGAAATAGCACCGAATAATTGTTCATAAACATCCTGTGGAAATTCTTTCGTTGTTTTTTCTTTCACAATATTTTTAAAATCTTTTATCAAACGATCCCAATCTTCAGCATTGAGATCTGTATCTAACAAAACTCCTTTTGAAAGCTTATAGTTTTCAATTAAATCTTCGAAATTAAAACTCTCTATTCCCAATACTACATTGCCATACATTTGAATAAATCTTCTATAGCTGTCCATTGCAAACCTTTTATTTGAACTATTTTTTGCAAGAGCATTAGCTGTTTGATCATTTAAACCTAAATTAAGTATTGTGTCCATCATTCCGGGCATGGAAACTCTTGCACCAGATCTTACAGAAAGTAAAAGTGGATTATTAATATTTCCAAATTTTTTACCTGAGTCTTTTTCTATACTTTTTATTTCTTTCTTAATTGCGTTAAGGATTTTTGATCCAAGTTTTTTTTTATTATCATAAAAAATATCACATACATTTGTAGAAATAGTAAATCCTGAGGGTACAGGAAACCCTAATCTTCCCATTTCTGCAAGATTAGCACCTTTTCCTCCTAGGATATTTTTTGAATTTTTAATTTTTTTTATATCTTTTGATTTAAAATTAAAAATAAGCTTCTTCATTATAAAGTTTCTATTTTTGACAAATTAAAATAATTATCGAAGGTATTGCATAACATTTGTAAAAGTTCTAGCCTATTTTTTTTAAATACTTCATCTTTATCATTTACTATTACATTATCAAAAAACTCACTTAATTCATTTTTAGCTGAAGCAAGAGATCCTAGCAAAGCTTCATAATTATCTTCTTTACTTACACTAGTAAAATCTTTTCTTATATCATGTATTTTTTTATATAAGTTTTTTTCATAATTATTTTTAAATAATCCTGGATCCGGAGATCCTAAAATATCTAGTTTAGTATTTTTTTTCTCACTGCTTAAAATGCTTGAAGAGCGTTTATAATTAGACATTACATCTAATCCAACTTGATTTGAAATCAATTTATTAAATATAATTACTTTATTAAAAATTAATAGTATATCATTGATATTGTAATCTAGAGTAGAGCTTTCGATTATGTCCTGTCTTATTCCTTTTTCTTTCATATAATTCTTAAATCTTTCATGAAAAAAATCTAATAATTCTTTCTGAACACTTTTCGAATTAATTTCAATTGATTGCTCAACATATAATTCAGATGAATAATTTATTAAATTTTTTAAATTAATTTTTTTTTTGTTTTCTAAGATCATTTTTATTAAACCAATTGCCAATCTTCTAAGCGCATAAGGATCTTTTGAGCTTGACGGTTTCAAATTTATACCGAAAAAGCCTACAAGAGTGTCTATTTTATCACTTAAAGATAAAGCAATACTATAAGGTTTTTTTGGTATAGAACTTTCGGTGCCTATTGGTAAATAATGTTCACTAACGGCTAAACAGATATCTTTTTCAAAACCTTGTGAAAGAGCAAAATGGCCTCCAAGTACTCCTTGAAGCTCAGGAAATTCTCCAACTAAATCTGATAATAAATCAACTTTACAAATAGATGCTGCAATTTCTATTTTTTCCTTACTAATCAAAAACTCATCCGAAATTAATGCACTTAGTTTTCTTATTCTCTGAACTTTATCAAAATAAGTTCCTAAACCCTTAAAGTAAGTAATGTGCTTAAGTTTTGATATTTGTTTTATCAAACTTTGAGATTTATTTTTTTTCCAAAAAAATTCAGCATCACTTAATCTTGCTTCTATAACTCTTTCATTTCCAATTTTGATAAAACCTTTTTTGTCAACTTTGTCTGTAACCACGAAAAAATAATTAGATAAATTTCCTTTGCTATCATAACTTGGAAAATATTTCTGATGTTGTTGCATTGATATAATAATAATTTGTTCTGGTATATTTAAAAATTTTTTATCAAAAGAACACATAACAATTTTAGGTTTTTCAACAATACCGACAACTTCATCTAATAATTTTTTATTAATATTTATTTTTAAATTTTTTTTGGATGAACGTTTAATTAATTCTTTTTCTATGTATTTTTTTCTTAAATCATGATCAATTATAATTTTAAGCTTTTTAAAATATGAAATATATGAATTGAAGTTTTTAAAAGATTTTGTTTTTTCCTCAAAATCCTTATCAATAAAGGTTTTATCTGAAGAGGTTAAATGATGAAATTTAAAGTTTAAGGGTTTGGAGTCGTATATTGCTAATATTGACTTTAGAGGCCTTCCCCAGTAAAGATTAAATTCCCCCCATTTCATTGATTTTTTCCAGTTTAATTTTTCTAAAATTAAAGGAATATTTTTGTTTAAAATATCGATGGTTTTAACTTTTTTTGCTGGTTTTTTAAAAAAATAAAATTCACCTTTTTCTGTTTTTTTTTTAAAAAGATTTTTCTTAGACGTTTCGTTTGATTTTGTAAACCCCTCTATCGCTTTTTCTGAAGCTGATACACTTGGTCCTCTTATTTCATCTGACTTAATTAAAATTTCTTTTTTTATACTTTTAAAATAGACTGCTAGCCTATTTGGAGTTGAAACTATTTTTGCGTTAATATCATATTTTATGTTTTGCTCATCAAAAAATATTTTAAAATTTTTATTTAAATCATTTCTTGCAGAAGACTGTAAGCCTGCTGGAATTTCCTCAGTAAAAAGTTCTAAAAAAAAACCTGACATTTAAATATTGTTTTCAAGCCAAACTTTGCCTGTTGCTTTAACTATATTTCGAATTCTGGAAATATAATCCGATCTTTGAGCAACACTAATTACTCCTCTTGCATCTAGTATATTAAAAATATGACTTGCTTTTAAACATTGATCATATGCGGGTAACGAAAGTTTATTTTCTATTAAAGATCGCGCCTCTTTTTCTACCATATCAAAATTTATAAAAAGATTATCTGTATTTGCTAATTCGAAATTGTACTTAGAAAATTCTTTTTCTGCTTGATGAAATACATCTTTATAAAAAATTCCTTCATTGTTCCAAACTAAATCAAATACATTTTTTTGTTGCTGTGTGAACATGCATAATCTTTCTAGACCATAAGTTAATTCTACAGATACAGGATTACATTCTATTCCTGCCATTTGTTGAAAGTAAGTAAATTGGGTAATCTCCATACCATCACACCAAACCTCCCATCCTAAACCTGCGGCACCTAATGTTGGACTTTCCCAATCGTCTTCAATAAATCTTATATCATGCTCAAGATGGCTTATTCCAATAGAAGACAAACTATTTAGGTAGAGTCTTTTAATATTGCTGGGTGAAGGTTTAATTAACACCTGAAATTGATAGTAATGCTGAAGTCGATTTGGGTTCTCTCCATAACGTCCATCAGTAGGTCGTCTCGATGGTTGTACATAAGCAGTTTTCCAAGGTTTAGGTCCTAAAGATCTTAAAGTGGTCGCAGGGTGAAATGTTCCTGCTCCAACCTCAATATCATATGGTTGCAAAATAACACAACCATGTTTGCTCCAATATT
>CACDFC010000017.1 GCA_902552035.1 uncultured Pelagibacteraceae bacterium
AATTCACTCAAATCTTAAGTTTGTTTATTCTGGCAATGATACTTTAAGTATAATATTTCAAAATAACGATATTCTTCTTGGAGTTGTTGGAGAATTCAATAACAATTTAAAAGAATTAGAAAAAATAACTAAGACGAATATTTATTCTAGGGGAAATTCTATATTAATAAAAAGTAATTCAACAAAAATTGAACTAGTTAAAAATGCAATAGAATTTTTAGTAGAGCAATTCAATATTAATGGAACTATTGAAAAAAAAGATATAGTTTCTTCAGTAAATAAATTTATGATTAAACAAAAAATGAGTCTCTCTGAGAAAAATATGGAGTATATAATCAAAACACCAAAGAAATCTGTAATTCCAAGATCGGAAAAACAAAAAAATTATGTTAGAGCATTAAAAGAAAGTGACATAGTCATTTCAGCTGGACCAGCTGGTACAGGTAAAACTTTTTTAGCTGTCGCTATTGGATTAACAATGCTATTAGATAAAAAAATAGAGAGAATTATATTATCTAGGCCAGCAGTTGAAGCAGGTGAAAGACTTGGTTTTTTACCAGGAGACATGAGAGAAAAAGTAGATCCATATTTAAGACCATTATATGACTCCTTATACGATTTGTTAGATTTTGAAAAAATTCAAAAAAAAATTGAAGTTGGTGATATAGAAATAGCACCTTTAGCATTTATGAGAGGTAGAACATTAAAAAATTCTTTTGCAATACTTGATGAGGCTCAAAATGCAACTGATACCCAAATTAAAATGTTTCTAACAAGAATTGGAGAAAATTCAAAAATTGTAATTAATGGCGACCCATCCCAAATTGATTTGCCAAATAAATCTTTATCAGGATTAAATAGATCAAAAAAACTACTAGGTCACTTAAAAGAAATATCAGTTATCGATTTTGATCACACAGACGTTGTTAGACATCCATTAGTTTCTAAGATTGTTAAAGCCTATTCCAGTAAAAATGTAGATGAATGATTAAAGCCAATGTTTACATAGATCATTATAAATGGAAAAAAAAGCTCAAAGATCCAAAAAAGTATATAAATAAAAAAATTAAGAAAGCATCTAAAATATTAGGTCCAAAAAATAAAGAATTTTCAATTTTGTTAACTAGCAATCTAAAAATGAAAAAATTAAATAATAAATTTAGAAAAATAAACAAACCAACAGATGTTCTATCTTTTCCCTTAAAAGAAAAATCATACATTGGAGATGTAGCAATAAGTTTTGAAATTATTAATAAAAGGTCTAAAATAAGTAATTTTGAGCACGAATTTGATAAAATTTGGATTCACGGATATTTACACTTGCTTGGATACGACCATAAAAAAATTAAAGATTATAATAAAATGAGAAAAAGAGAGAAATTAATATTAAATTATCTTAATAAAAAAATTTGAATAGAAAAATAATAATTTACATAATACCATTTATTTTAGGCTCAATTAGTTCGTTTAGCCTTCCTCCATACAACTTAGTATTTTTAAATTTCTTAACTTTTCCACTGTTATATTTATTCTTTCTAAAAAACTATTATACAAGTAAATTTGCGGCATTTTCTATTGGTTGGATATTCGGTTTTGGATATTTTATTTTTAGCTTACACTGGATAACCAATTCTCTTACTTTTGATGAAAGTTATAAAAAATTGATACCTTTCTCTATAATATTAATACCATTTTTTCTTGGAATTTTTTATGGCTTATTTACGCTTTTTTTATCTTGGTTTAATTTAAGGCTAAACATTTATTCAATTTTATTATTTGCAACTATATTCTCTATGATTGAATTTATTAGAGGTACAGTTTTTGGGGGATTCCCATGGAATCTAATAGCCTATAGTTGGACAAACTATATTGATAATTTACAAATATTATCTTTTATTGGCACTTATTCATTTAACTTACTGTCAATTACACTTTTCTTAGGTCCATTAATTTTGTTGATGAGTAATACTAAAACTAAGAAGATAATTTTCACTATAGGGCTTACGTCTTTGATTTTAATTAATTACTTTTACGGCACTTATACTGTTGAAAATTTTAATAAAAAAAAGCAAGAAAAATTACAAGTAAATATAAAAATAATATCTCCGAAAATAGAAATTAAAAAGTATTTTGAACAAAACTCTATAGAATTAATTGCTGAAGAATTAGTAAAATTAAGCAATCCTAACAAAAGTAAAAAAACTATTTTTATTTACCCTGAGGGCACTTTTACTGGACTTTATTTAGATGATTTAAATTACTTGCATGATATCTTTAAAAATAATTTTTCAAATAATCATAAAATAGTATTAGGTATTACAAGCCTAGAAGGTAAAAAAATTTTTAATTCAATGGTTGTATTAAATAATAATTTTGAACTATTAAGTAAATACAATAAGAATAAACTTGTCCCATTTGGTGAATTTTTACCTTTTGAAAATTTATTTAAAAAAGCTGGTATAAAAAAAATTACATACGGATACAATTCTTTTAGCCCAGATTTCAAAAGAGATTTATTAAATATAAGCGACCTCAAATTTCTCCCTTTAATATGCTATGAAATAATTTATAGCGGACGATTAAATAAGCAAAAAGTAAATTTTGATTTTATAATAAATATTTCAGAGGATGGATGGTTTGGTAAAAAAATTGGACCAGAACAACATTTTTCTCATTCAGTATTCCGCGCAATAGAAGAGGGAAAGAATATAATCAGATCAAGTAATAATGGGATTTCTGCTTTTATTAATCCTAAAGGGGAGGTAATCAAAAAGATAGAATCAACCCAGAAGGGAGTTATTGTTATAAATAGTTTAAGTTACGCTGAAACGACTATATTCAGTAAGTACGGCAACAAGATATTCTTTTATTTTTTGATTTTTTATATTACTTTGATTTTTTTTTTAAAAAAAATGAAAGGTTCTTAAAATGAAAAAAAATTTTTTATTCACTAGCGAGTCAGTTTCTGAAGGCCACCCAGATAAAGTATGTGATAGAATATCAGATATGGTTGTAGATACGTATTTAGGAATGGAACCCCAAGCTAGGGTTGCATGTGAAACTTTAACTACAACAAACAAAGTAGTTTTAGCTGGAGAGACCAGAGGTCCAGAAATTAAAAAAGACGAATTAATATCAAAAGTGAGAGGTTGTATTAAAGATATTGGTTACGACCAAGATGGTTTTAGTTGGAGAGACACAACTAAGATTGAAACTCACTTACACTCTCAGTCAGCAGATATAGCTATGGGAGTTGATTCTTCGGGAAATAAAGATGAGGGTGCTGGTGACCAAGGAATTATGTTTGGATATGCATGCAATGAAACCGATGTTTTAATGCCAGCCCCAATTCATTATTCACATAGAATTTTAAGGTTGATGGCTGAAGACAGAAAATCTGGAAAGTTAAAAGGAATAGAGCCGGACTCAAAAAGTCAAATTACGATTGAGTATAAAGATGGCAAACCTGCAAATGTAAAATCAGTTGTGATATCAACTCAACATTCCAAAGATGTTGACTTAGCAAAGGTTAAAGAGCTTTGTACTCCATATATTGAGAAATCTATACCGAAGAATTTATTAGGGAGTCTTGATGAAAAAGAAATTTATATAAATCCCACTGGAAATTTTGTTATAGGTGGTCCAGACGGAGACAGTGGATTGACTGGCAGAAAGATAATCGTAGATACTTATGGTGGTGCAGCACCTCATGGTGGAGGTGCATTTTCTGGAAAAGATCCCACAAAAGTAGATAGATCCGCTGCTTACGCTTCTAGGTATTTAGCAAAAAATGTAGTTGCATCAAAAATATCTGATAAATGTTTAATCCAGTTAGCATATGCAATTGGTGTTTCTAAACCTTTATCTATTTATGTTGATCTATTTGATAATGATGAAGAAAAAAATAGACATGTTGAAAAGCTTATAAACGAGAATTTTGACTTAAGTCCAAGAGGCATAAGAGAAATGCTAGGTTTAAATAAACCAATTTATCAGAAAACTGCAGCTTATGGACATTTTGGAAGAGATCATGAGTCTGACGGTTCTTTTTCTTGGGAAAAAACTGATAAATCCAATGTTTTCACTAAGTAATTAAAGTTGAATATTTAGAGAAAATACATATATTCATTTAACATTGTTGAAATTTCAAAATGGGCTTCGGCCCATTTTTTTTTGGGATGTTAAATTATGTTAAATAGACGAGCTGATAAATTAGAACTATTAAGAATTGCTGAAGCGGTAGCACTTGAAAAATCCATTGATAAAGAGTTAATAATTGATTCAATGGAGACAGGAATAGCTAAAGCTGCAAAATCAAAATTTGGTTCAGAAAATGACATTAGTGTTAAAATTAATAGGGATAGCGGAGAAATAGGCATTTTTAGAAAATTACAAATTGTAGAGAAACCAGATAATATTAATATAGAGATTAGTCTAAATGATGCGAAGTTATTAAGTGATGATAACAAAGATAAAAAAATTGGTGATGAAATTTTACAACCCTTACCATCATTTGATTTTGGAAGAATTGCTGCTCAAACAGCAAAACAAGTAATAAGTTTCAATGTAAGAGAAGCTGAGAGAGAAAGGCAATTTAATGATTTTATAGATAAAAAAGATACGATTCTTAGTGGAATAGTAAAAAGATTGGAATTTGGGAATGTTATCGTAGATTTAGGAAAAACAGAGGCAATTGTCCAAAAAAACGAATTAATACCTAGGGAAAATATCAAAGCAGGTGATAGATTAAAAGCATACTGTCTAGATGTAAGAAGAGAGCCAAGAGGTCAGCAAATTTTTCTTTCACGTGCCCATCCAAAATTTATGGAAAAACTTTTTATCCAAGAAGTTCCTGAAATTTATGATGGTTTGATCGAAATCAAATCTTCAGCTAGAGACCCAGGAAGTAGAGCTAAAATTTGTGTTAAAGCAATAGACACTTCATTAGACCCAGTAGGTGCGTGCGTTGGGATGAGAGGTAGCAGAGTTCAAGCAGTAGTGAATGAACTTCAGGGAGAAAAAATCGATATCGTTAATTGGTCAGAGGATCCAGCAATAGTTGTATCAAACGCCTTATCTCCTGCAGAAGTTCAAAGAGTAAACGTAGATAATGAGTCAAAAAAACTCGATGTAATCTTGACTGAAGAAAATTTAAGTAAGGCAATAGGTAGAAGAGGACAGAATGTAAGATTAGCAACAAAATTACTAAACTATGAAATAAATATAATGACCGATCAGGAAGACTCAGAAAAAAGACAAATAGAATTTAAAGAAAAAACAGAGAATTTTGTAAAAAATCTTGAACTTGACGAAACACTTGGTCAACTCTTAGTAGCAGAAGGCTTTTCTAATATTGATGAAGTAAAAGATAGCAATATAGAACAATTGACAAAAATTGAAGGTATAGAAGAGGAGACCGCAAAAGAACTAATTGAGAGAGCTAATGAATTTCATAAAAAAGATCAGGAAGAAATATCGAATAGAATTAAAGATCTTGGTTTAGAAAATAACTTAATAGAGCACGAGGGTTTAACACCAGGAATGTTAGTGACATTGGGCGAGTCAAAAATATTAACCCTAAACGACTTTGCTGATTTAGCATCAGATGAGTTAACAGGCACTTATGACATAGTAAATGGTGAAAGAATAAAAATTAAAGGATATTTGGAAGATTTTGCATTGTCAAAAAAAGAAGCAGATGAACTGATTATGTCAGCAAGAAATAAAATTTTCACAGATTGAAAGATGAGATATGGAAAAAAAAAAATTAAAGTTATCAATTTCAGGAACTTCGAAAAAGACAATTAATAATATTGAAAAAGCCAAACTTAAATCAAAAAATTCTGTAATAATTGAGAAACCTACAGTAAGACATCAACAAAAAAATTTTTCAAGAAACTTTGGTAATAAAATATCAACAAAATCAACTTATACGTCTCAAAAATCGCCCTTTTTAAAAAAACCAAACTTATCTACTTCATCAGATTTTGAAAAGCGCAAATTAGCAGAACAGCGAGCAACAAAAAGATTGAAGGGTGAAACAATTACAAAGGACTCTAAAAGTAAATTAAGCCCTAGAAGAAGAGAGCTAAAATTAACTATATCTAGAGCTTTAAGTGATGAAGAAAGCTTTTCAAGAGGAAGAAGCTTAGCTTCATTAAAAAGAGCTAAACAAAAAGAGAATAGAGAATTAAAAAAAGAGGATGCCAAAGATAGCTTAAAGCCGATTAAAAGAGAAATAAATATACCAGAAGTAATTACTATTAGAGAATTAGCAAATAGAATGGCTGAACAATCTAGCAATATAATTAAACATTTGTTGGGTATGGGTGTAACTGTCACAATCAATCACACAATTGACACTGATACTGCAGAATATTTAGTAAAAGAATTTGGTCATGTTCCTATTAAAGAGGAAAAAACAGAAGAAATAATTAAAAAAATCAAAGATATCAAAACTGATAATCTTAAAAGAAGAGCTCCCATAGTAACTGTAATGGGCCATGTAGATCATGGTAAAACTTCTCTTTTAGACACGTTAAGAAAAGCGAATGTAGTATCGGGAGAATTTGGGGGAATCACACAGCATATAGGGGCATATCAAATAAAAAATAAAAATGAAAAAATCACATTTATAGATACTCCTGGTCATGCTGCTTTTACAGAAATGAGAGCTAGAGGATCAAAATTAACTGATATAGTTATATTAGTAGTTGCTGCTGATGATGGTGTAAAACCACAAACTGTTGAGTCTATTAAACATGCGAAAGCCGCAAAGGTGCCAATAGTGGTTGCAATTAATAAGTGCGATTTACCTGAGGCCGATCCACAAAAAATTAAAAATCAACTCTTGGAACATGAATTAATAGCAGAGGAACTCTCAGGTGATACATTAGTTGTTGAGATATCAACAAAAACAAACATGAATTTGGATAAATTATTAGAGTCTATTCAACTTCAAGCAGAACTTTTGGATTTAAAGACTGATTTTGAGACAAATGCAAAAGGAATTGTTATGGAGTCCAAAATTGATGTAGGAAGAGGCCCTATCGCAAATATTATTATTACTGCAGGCACTTTAAAAAAAGGTGATTATTTTGTTAGCGGTACTAAGTGGGGAAAAGTTAGAGCAATTATTAACGATTTAGGTGAAAATATTAGTTTTGCAGAACCTGCTACACCAGTTGAAATTTTAGGTATTAATGGAGCAGCAAGAGCTGGGGATGATTTTATAGTTTTATCCTCAGAAAAAGAGGCAAAAGTATTGGCCGATGGAAGAATTGATGAAGCAAAACAAGGAAGAAGTCCTCTTACATTTGTTACTCAGGACTCAGCTTTTAACGATAAAGTCTCAGAAGAATTAAATATTATAATTAAATCAGATGTTCATGGATCGTCAGAAGCTATAAAAAATGCAATTTCTCAAATTAAACACGATGAAGTGAAAGCTAAAATAATTTTATCAGATATAGGAATGATAACAGAGACAGATGTCACATTAGCAAAAGCATCAAATGCCATTTTAGTTGCATTTAACGTAAAGCCCACAAAAGAAGCAAAAAAACTTGCTGAACAAAGTAAAATTAATATTTCATTTTTTAATATAATTTATGAGGTTTTAGACTTTATAAAAAGCAAAATGTCTGGTTTATTGACACCAGATATAGATGAAAAAATAATTGGGTCTGCAGAAATCTTAGAAATATTTAAAGTTTCGAAAGTTGGTAAAGTTGCTGGTTCAAAAGTTTTGGATGGTGAAATTACTCAAGATTCTAGTGCAAGAGTTATAAGGGATGGAGCAATAGTTTTTAAAGGAAAAATTGGAACAATTTTTAGAGAAAAAAATCAAACAAAACAAGTTTCTGCAGGACTTGAGTGCGGTATTACTATCAAAGATTTCACTGATTTTAAAAAGAAAGATATCATAGAAGCTTATAACTCAACAATAACTGAAAGAAGAATATAATGACAAAATTAGGAAAACCTATTACACAAAGACAGCTAAGAGTAGGAGAAATGATAAAACAAGCTTTAGGAATGATATTTATAAGGGATGAAGCAAAGTTACCTAATTTAGATACAAAAAATATTACAGTTACTGAGGTGAGAATGAGTCCCGATCTTAAAGTAGCAAAGGCATTCGTCCTACCTCTAGAAGGTAAAAATGCAAATGAGGTTGTAGAAAAGTTAAAGGAATTTTCTTATTTAATAAGAAAGGTTCTTTCAAAAAAAATAGTGATGAAGTTTTTGCCAAAAATCTTGTTTGTCAAGGATGAGTCATTTGAATATGCAGAAAAAATTGAAAATTTAATAAAACAAACATATAAACAAGGAATAAAATGAATAAAAAAGCTAAAGAAGTAGCAATTCACGAAAAAGATACTGGATCAACAGAAATTCAGGTTGCTCTACTAACAGATAAAATCCAAAATTTATCTGGTCATCTTAAAAAATTTAGTAAAGACAGACACTCATCTGTTGGTTTATTAAAGGCAGTAAATAAAAGAAAAAAATTATTGGATTACTTAAAAAAAAATAAAATTGAATCTTATAAAGATGTAATTTCAAAACTAAAACTAAGGAAATAAATGTTTAAAATAGTAAAAAAAGAAATAGAAATAGGTGGGAAAAAAATCTCAATTGAAACAGGAAAAATAGCTAGACAAGCAGATGGAGCAATTATTGCTCAGTGTGGCGAAACAGTTGTTATGGCTACTGTTGTAGGAGCTAAAAAAGTAAATCCTGATGTTGATTACTTTCCTTTATCAGTTAATTATCAAGAAAAATATTATGCAGCAGGTAAAATTCCTGGAGGATATTTTAAAAGAGAAGCTAGACCAACTGAGAACGAAACATTAATATCTAGATTAATTGATAGACCAATTAGACCATTATTCCCTGATGAGTTTAAAAATGAAGTTCAACTTCTACCAACAGTAATATCTTATGACAAAGAGAATGAAGCAGATATATTATCAATTATAGCTTCATCAGCTGCTCTAGCCATTTCAGGAATGCCATTTATGGGTCCAGTAGGTGCATCTAGGGTAGGATTTATTGATGGCAAATATATGTTGAATCCTTCAAAAATTGATTTAGAGAATTCAAAACTGGATTTAGTTGTAGCGGGCACAAAAGATGCAGTTTTAATGGTTGAGTCAGAGGCAAAAGGTTTGACTGAGGAAGAAATGCTGAATGCAGTAAAATTCGGCCACGATGCTTTTGTTCCAATAATTGAAATGATTGAACAACTTGCAAAAGAATGCAAAAAACCGGATTGGATAGTCGAGAAAAAAGATCTTTCTGATGTGAAAAAAAAGCTTGAAGAAGAATTTACTTCTGATTTAAAAAAAGCTTTTGCAACAAGAGATAAAAAAGATAGATCGAATAAAATTTCTGAAATTACTGATAAAGCTAAAAAACTTTTTGAGGAAAACGAAAATTATTCAGACTTAGATGTTAATTCCCAACTTAAAAATCTTGAAAAGTCTATCGTTAGAACTGACATTTTAAAAAATAAAAATCGTATAGATGGAAGAGGCCTTTCAGATGTAAGACCAATCGAATGCGAAGTTGGAATATTACCTAGAGTTCATGGCTCTGCTTTATTTACTAGAGGCGAAACTCAAGCGATAGTAACGACCACATTAGGAACCTCAGATGATGAGCAAAGAATTGAGAGTTTAGAAGGGTTACAAAGAGAAAGATTCATGCTCCACTATAATTTTCCACCATTTTCGGTCGGTGAAACAGGTAGAATTGGAACTGGAAGAAGAGAGATTGGACATGGAAAGTTAGCATGGAGAGCAATTAATTCATCTTTACCATCAAAAGAAAGTTTTCCTTATACCTTTAGAATAGTATCAGAGATTACTGAGTCTAATGGATCATCTTCTATGGCGACTGTTTGTGGAACTTCTTTAGCATTAATGGATGCTGGCGTTCCAATTAAAGAACCAGTAGCAGGTATTGCAATGGGTTTAATTAAGGAGGGAGACAATTTTAGTGTTCTATCAGATATCTTAGGAGATGAAGATCATTTAGGTGATATGGATTTTAAAGTAGCTGGAACCAAAGATGGAATTACTTCTCTTCAAATGGACATCAAAATTACAGGTATTACTTTTGAAATTATGGAGCAAGCTTTAAATCAGGCAAAAGATGGTAGAATTCACATTTTAGGTGAAATGAATAAAGCACTTAATAAATCAAGAGATAGTGTTGGCAAACATACTCCAAAGATGGAAAAGATCACTGTAGATAAAAAAGATATTGCAGCAGTTATTGGTAAAGGTGGGGCGACAATAAGAGAGATTGTTGAAAAATCTGGAGCCAAAGTTGATGTAAATGATGAAGGAGTTGTTACAGTTGCTGCACCTGATGAAGAATCTAGAAATATTGCATTGCAATTTATAAAAGACATAACTGCCAAAGCAGAACTTAATAAAATATACAATGGAAAAGTAATGAAAATTATGGAGTTTGGTGCATTTGTTAATTTTTTAGGTAAACAAGATGGCCTTGTTCATATCTCAGAGTTAGCAAATAAACGAGTTGCAAAAGTTACTGATGTTGTGAAAGAAGGTGATGAGGTTAAAGTAAAAGTAATTGGATTTGATAGAGGGAAAGTTAAATTATCTATTAAGCAAGCTGCTGTTTGATTAATTTTTAATAGATGAAAAAAAAATTTAAATATATCATCTATGTAATAGTTTATATTTTAATAGTTTTATTACTAGCAGCCTATTTTTATAAAGAGGGAATTAGTATTTTTTAAAGCTATTTTTAGCTTACATAGTTTTTATATTACCAATCAACTCAAAGTTTTTATTGGTTATAATTATTTCTCCAGATGTAATACCCAAACCTAATATTTCTAAAATAACAACATAATGAGTTATTAAAATAAGGTTTTTTTTACCATCCCAGTTTTTTATGTATTCTTTTAGTTGATTTATTTGTTTATCTTTATTTTTTGAAAATCTTGCATCATAGAACGAGTTTAGAGCACTAAATGTCTCTATATCTCCAAAGGCAATTATACCAGTATCTTTACATCTACACCACTCACTAGATAAAACTTTATCAAATAAAATTTTATTTGATCTAAAAAATTCACCAATTTTTTTCGATTGATCTCTACCCTTTTCATTTAAATTTCTTTGTGTTGAGCAGTCTAAAATATCAAAATTATCAGGATCTCCGTTTCCAGGTGCAATTGCATGTCTTATAAAAACTACTTTTTTTCCGTTTTTTAAAGAATTAATTATTTTTTCACTTGAAAAAGAGTTAATAGGTAAAAGAATAATTATTAAAATTAAAATTTTTTTCATCAAATTAGCAGAAATACTAATCCAATCATTTGCAAAAAGTTTATTGCTACAGAAAAACCATGAGCATATTTAAACTTATTTTCTTCATTATTATCTCTTAGTTTGTTTATAAAAGGCATAAGAATAAACTGGGCAAATATAAATGATATTACTAGTGAGACTATTATATAGAATTCAAAATTAATTTTTGAATTTAATAAAATTAATATTACAACAATTGATAAAAAAACTAAATTTACAAAGTAGTAATAGGGAAAAATTTTTCTAACAAATTTACCAGCATTTTCCGGATCTAAAATTTTGAAGATCATTGGAGCTAATATAAAAGAAAAAAAAATCATCATTCCTAAACAAATTGCAACTATACTTTGAATTAAACTATCCATATCTATTTTATTTTATCTTTTATTCTACTTAAAAAAAATAAAGCAATAGCACTTATAAGTGCAAATACTTCTAAGGCGTGCCCTGTATCACCAGCTATAAATTGAACAAATGCAAATATTATACAAACTACAAACCAAACTAGAATAAGCATTTTATATATTTTTCTTTTTTTCTTTTTTCAATTTTCTTTTTTCTTTAAAAGTTAGTTTTGGTTTCTTCTTTAGACTAGAGTCTTTAAAAGATTTACCACTGTATCTCTTAGACATATTTTATTTTATGTAATATTCTTAGGATTGGGCATTCCTACTTTATTATATCCAGCATCTACATAATGTATTTCGCCTGTTACTCCTGCTGATAGATCACTTAAAAGATATAATGCTGAGTTTCCAACATCGTTAATATCGACATTCCTTTTTAAAAAAGAATGATCTTCATTCCACTTGTACAAAAATTTTGCATCTCCAATTGCAGACGCAGCTAGAGTTTTAATGGGTCCTGCACTTATGGCATTAACTCTAATTGATTTTGCACCAAGATCTCTAGCAATATATTTTACACTGGATTCTAGTGCAGATTTACAAACTCCCATTACATTATAGTTTGGAATAGTTTTATTTGACTCGTATGTTAATGTAATCATGCTAGCACCTTCATTCATTATTTTTGATGCCTCTTTTGCAATTTCAGTAAATGAAAAGCAAGAAATTAACATACTTCTCAAAAAGTTTTCTCTTGTAGTATTTAAATATTCTCCTGATAGCTCAGATTTATCTGAAAAGGCAATAGCATGTACCACAAAATCTATCTTCCCCCACTCGGACTTAATATTTTCAAATAATTTTATTATTTCGTCTTTCTTTTCAACATCACAACTAAACGTAACTTTTGAACCTAATCTTTCCGCAAGAGGAATAACCCTTTTCTTTAATGCATCACCTAGATATGTAAAAGCTAAATTTGCACCAGCTTCTGATAATTTTTGTGATATACCCCAGGCAATAGATCTCTCATTAGCAACACCCATGATTAAACCTTTTTTGCCATTCATTAAATTCATTATTTAGACCTTTTCAAAAATTAAAGTTGCGTTAGTTCCACCGAAACCAAAACTATTAGACATTACTGCTTTTAATTCAACATTTTTTTCAGTTGTTGTAACTATCGGAAATTTTTTAGCATCTTCATCTATCTCATTTATATTTGCTGAAGCTGTAATGAAATTATTTTTCATCATAATTAAACAGTAAATAGCTTCATGAACAGATGCTGCCCCTAACGGATGACCTGATAAGGATTTGGTTGAACTTATTTTTGGAATATTTGTTTCAAAAGTATCACTTACAGCATTTAATTCAGTAATATCTCCTACAGGTGTTGAAGTTCCATGAGTATTTAAATAATCAATTTTATTTTTTGATGTTGCAAGTGCCATTTTCATACACCTGACAGCTCCTTCTCCAGATGGAGCTACCATATCATATCCATCCGATGTTGCACCATAACCAGTCAATTCTGCATAAATATTTGCACCTCTTGCTTTAGCGTGTTCATACTCTTCAAGCACCAGTACCCCTGCTCCACCTGCAATAACAAAACCGTCTCTAGTCTTATCATAAGCTCTAGATGCTTTTTCAGGAGTATCATTATATTTTGAAGATAAAGCAGTCATAGCATCAAACATTGCAGTCATCGCCCAATGTATTTCTTCACTTCCTCCAGCAAAAACAATATCTTGTTTACCCATTTGAATAAGCTCCATGGAATTCCCAATACAGTGACCACTAGTTGCACAAGCCGAGCTCATTGTATAATTTGTTCCTTTAATTTTAAATGGAACAGCAAGTGTTGCTGATGCTGTACTAGCCATTGTTCTTGGAACAATAAAAGGACCCATCAACTTTGGGGTTTTAGCTCTTGTTTTGTCTGCTGCTAAAATAACGTTTTCAATTGAAGGACCACCTGAACCCATTACAATTCCTGTTTTAAAATTGCTTATATCTTTTTCTTGTAAACCAGAATCCTCAATTGCTTCTTTCATAGCAATATAATTATATGCAGAGCCAGATCCCATAAATCTAATAGTTTTCCTATCTATGTGATCTTCAAGTTTTATTTTTGGTTTTCCATGTACATGACTTTTAAGATTATGCTCTTTATATTCTTCAGAAAAAGAAATTCCAGATTTTGAATTAAGCAATGACTGTTTTACTTCATCTTGGTTGTTCCCAAGGCAAGAAATTATACCTAAGCCAGTAATTACCACTCTTCGCATTATTTAAATAATCCTACTTTTAAGTTTTCTGCTGAATAAATTTTTTTTCCATCAGCTTTTAAAATTCCATTAGCCAAACCAACAGTCGTTCCTTCTTTTATAAGCACTCTTTTCATATCTACTTCATATTTTGCAATTTTTACATCTTTAAGAACTTCTCCAGTAAATTTTACAGTATTAACCCCTAGTGCCCTTCCTTTCCCAGGGTTTCCCAGCCAACCTAAATAAAAACCAACCAATTGCCACATTGCATCTAATCCTAGACAACCTGGCATAACCGCGTCGTTTTTAAAATGACAATCAAAAAACCATAAACTATCTTTAATATCTAATTCTGCTTCAATTATCCCTTTTTTAAAAGTTCCACCATCTTCATCAATATTTGTTATCCTATCAAACATGAGCATTGGAGGTAAAGGTAATTTGGCATTTCCTGGTCCAAAAAGTCCGCCATTTCCACAATTAATTAGATCTTCATAATTGTATGACGATTTTTTATTCATAATTTCAACCTTATTATTCTATTAGTTATAATAATAATATACAAATGCTCCATAATTGTTATAAAATAAGGAAAAAAAAATGACAATTGAACAAGAATTAGTTAAAAAATTGAGATCCTCTAATTTGAGACCTACAAAGCAGAGATTAGAGATTTGCAGAGTATTATTTGATCGTCAAAAGACTTTTCATTTTACAATCAGTGATTTAGCTCAAATTTTAAATGAAAAATCAAAAAATAAAATATCTTTAGCGACAATTTATAACACTGTTGATGTTTTGAAGTCAAAAGGTCACTTAAAAGAAATTTCAATCAATAGTGATAAAACATTTTTTGATACTAATATATCTAACCATCACCACTTTTTTAATGAAAATACAAACGAACTTACTGATTTTTACGATGAAGATATTAGTCAAATTAAAATAAAAAAAAATATTCCAGGAAAAAAAATTAAGTCCGTAGAAGTATTAGTTAAAGTTGCAAATAATAACTAAAATCAAAAATTAAACTACTTTAGAACTATTCTATTATATTGACAGCAGTTTAGAATCGTTATAATGTAGAAGAATGAGTAGTGAATTAGTTAAAGAACAATCAAAATGTCCTTTCACAGGAGTTGGAACACCACCCAAACATTCAACAGGCAAGGGACAATCAAATAGAGATTGGTGGCCAAATAGTTTAAATCTTAAAATTTTAAGTCAACATTCATCATTGGTAAACCCAATGGGTGAAAAATTTAATTATAAAAAAGAATTTAAAAAACTTAATTTTAAAGCGTTAAAAAAAGATCTATATAAATTGATGACGGACTCACAAAGCTGGTGGCCTGCTGACTACGGTCACTATGGGCCTTTTTTTATACGTCTTGCTTGGCATGCAGCAGGTACATATAGAACTGGTGATGGGAGAGGAGGAGCTGGAACCGGAAATCAGAGATTTGCTCCATTAAATAGTTGGCCAGACAACGTCAATTTAGATAAAGCAAGATTACTACTTTGGCCAGTTAAAAAAAAATATGGCAAAAAAATTTCTTGGGCAGACCTATTTATATTAGTTGGAAATATATCGCTCGAGTCTATGGGTTTTAAAACTTTTGGTTTTGGAGCTGGAAGAGAAGATATTTGGGAACCAGAGGAAGATATTTATTGGGGGTCTGAAAAAGAATGGTTAGGTGTAAATCGTTATAGTGGAAAAAGAGAGTTAGAAAACCCTTTAGGAGCCTCACATATGGGTTTAATTTATGTTAATCCTCAAGGTCCCGATGCGAATCCAGACCCTTATTTAGCAGCTCACGACATTAGAGAGACTTTTGGACGTATGGCAATGAATGATTATGAAACAGTTGCACTTGTTGCTGGGGGTCACACTTTTGGCAAATCTCATGGAGCAGCACCAGAATCTCATAAAGGACCAGAGCCAGAAGGATCAAAAATACACGAGCAAGCAACTGGTTGGAATAGTAATTATAAAACTGGGTTAGGAGTTGATACAATAAGCAGTGGAATAGAGGGTGCTTGGACCTCAAATCCAATTAAATGGGATATGGGTTATTTTGATAATTTGTTTGGGTATGATTGGGAACTAACAAAAAGTCCAGCTGGAGCGCATCAGTGGAAACCAAAAAAAAATGGCCATGCAATTGATCTTACTCCTGACGCACATGATAAGACGAAGAAAAATTTGCCAATGATGCAAACTACAGATTTATCTTTAAAGTTAGACCCTAAATATGGTCCAATATCAAGACATTTTCATAAAAATCCAGCTGAGTTCGCTGATGCTTTTGCAAGAGCATGGTTTAAACTCACTCATAGAGATATGGGTCCAAGGGCAAACTATCTTGGGAGTGATGTTCCAAAAGAAGAACTTATTTGGCAGGATCCAATACCAAAAAATAAATATAAACTAAAAAATAAAGATGTCGAAATTTTAAAGAAAAAAATTTTAACATCTGGCTTAAGTATTTCTCAACTAGTATCAACAGCATGGGCTTCAGCATCAACTTTTAGAGGATCTGATAAAAGAGGTGGCGCGAATGGTGCAAGAATTGCTCTTTACCCTCAGAAAAATTGGAAAGTTAATAATCCTTCTAAATTATCAAAAGTAATAAAAACTCTTAATAAAATTAAAAAGGGATTCGATAAAAAAAATAAATTTGTTTCTTTAGCTGACCTAATAGTTTTAGGAGGATCAGTGGGTATTGAGAAAGCTGCTAAAAAGGCTGGTAAAAAAATTAAAGTTCCATTTAAGGCAGGAAGAGGAGATGCAAATCAAGAACAAACTGATATCAATTCATTTAATCTTCTTGAACCGTTAGCTGACGGCTTTAGAAATTATGTAAAATTAAATGCCAATGGATATTCCAATGGTAAAAGTGTGCCGACAATTTCATCAGAGGAGCTGCTCATTGATAAAGCACAGCTTCTTGGATTAACAGGTCCAGAAATGACGGTATTAATTGGAGGTATGCGTGTATTAGATACAAATTACGATAGTTCAGATTTCGGTGTATTTACAAAAAAACCTGGAGCTCTAACAAATGATTTTTTTATAAATTTGTTAGACATGAGAACAACTTGGAAAGAAATAGATAAAGAAGAACAGTTCTTTCAAGGACTAGATCGTAAAACAAAAAAAGTTAAATGGAAAGCTACTAGAGCAGATTTGATTTTTGGTTCAAATTCTCAGTTAAGGGCATTATCCGAAGTATATGCTACGGATGATGCAAGTGAAAAATTTATAAATGATTTTGTATCAGCTTGGACAAAAGTAATGAATTTAGACCGCTTCGATTTAAATTAATTTAACGAGCCCCATACGCTCTCAAATTTAATCCAACCCGAATAATTATCAGTTTTAACCTTGCACCATTCTAAATGGCATTTTTTTACAAGTAACAATCTACCTTTTTTAATTTTAACCAATGGCTCAGAAAATTTACTGTTATTTTTAAAAATTAATTTATCCTCAAGAACAATTAAAGATTTTGATTTTTTTAGTTGAGATCTATGTATCCACCCACTATTTTTTTTATGGTCAATAATTCTTCTAAAATTTTCTTTTTTATCAATCACTTTTACTGGTAAAAATTTTTTTTTGTAAACATATTTAATCGGGTAATCAAAACTTGGACCATATCTCACATTCACTTTGCTATTTTTTAACATTAAAAAATAATTTGTTTCTGCTAAAAGAGATGTTGTATAAAAAATAAAAAACAAAAACGTTGGCAATTTCAGCATACACAATTTCTTTTTTTTAAAAATTTTACTTTTCTAAAAGTTAAATCAATCAAATTTATTATTAAAATATTACTATTCAAGTTACTTTTAATATTCAAAATATTTTTTAAAACTTCATTTGATTGAAGATTACCAATAATGCCTGCAACTGGTCCGATAACACCATTTGCTTCACAATTTAAAGTTTCATCTGGAGGCATGTTTTGATAAAAACATCTTAAGCAAGGAGCTTTTATTTTGTTGAAATTGAATACAAAAAGATGCCCATCAAACTTGCTTATAGCACCCACTATAAGAAATTTTTTATGCTTAATGCAAAATTCGTTTAATAAAAATTTAGTTTCAAAGTTATCAGATCCATCTACAATTATTTCATAATCTTTGAGTATTTTATCTATATTCTTTTTATTTATTTTTTTTTTAAAAGTTTTTACTTTAATCTTTGGATTTATTAATTTAATTTTTTTTTTTATAACATCTACTTTATATTTACCAATATCTTCAGAGCTAAACATAGACTGCCTATGAATATTAGACAAATTTACTTTATCATAATCAGCTATTCCAATTCTTCCTACACCTGCCCTAGACAAACTGTCAGAAACCGGCGATCCTAATCCTCCTCCCCCTATGATCAAAACTTTAGCATTTAATATTTTTTTTTGCCCTGTAGGACCAACATTTTTTAAAATTATTTGTCGAGCATATCTATCAATATTTTCTTCACTTAATCCAATGTTCATTTCATTCAAATTTAATATTTATAATTATAATATCAAATTAATTTATTTGAGAGATGACTTTTTCAACCAATTTCTTAGCTAATAAAGATTTTTTCATTTTAGGAAATTTTTCTGTGCTCTTATCCTTATAAAATATTGTTACTTCGTTATAATCTGAGTCAAATCCTATTGTATTATCAGATACATTATTAGCAATTAACCAGTCGCAATTTTTTTGTTCAATTTTTATTTTTGAATTTTCTATTATATCGTTTGTTTCAGCCGAGAAGCCAATAACGATTTTAGGTCTAAGACTATTATGATTTGAAACATGATTTAAAATATCAGTATTTCTCTCGAATTTGAGATTTATATCATCATCTTTTTTTATTTTAGTATTCTTATAATTTTTAATTCTCCAGTCTGAAACAGCAGCAGAAAAAATCCCAATATCAGAAGGTAGGTTTTCTAAAGTTCTTTTAAACATGTCTTCAGCTGATTTAACTTCTATAGTTTTGATACCTTCTGCTGGGCTTAAATTAGTAGGTCCTGTAATAAGAGTTGTTTGTACACCGCATTCTTGCAAGCATTTAGCTATTTCATAACCTTGCTTTCCACTTGATTTGTTTGTTATATATCTTACTGGATCGATGTATTCATGGGTTGGACCTGCTGTAACTAAAGCAGTAAGTTTTGAATTATTCATTAAATTTGTAAAATATTCATTCAAATATTTAATTGTTTCTGATGGTTCTGACATTTTTCCATGGCCATACTCTCCACATGCCATTTCCCCTATTTCTGGACCAATTATTCTATAACCAAAATCTATTAATTTACTTATATTTTTTTTATTTGAGTCATGTTCCCACATTCGAACATTCATTGCAGGAGCTAGAAAAATTTTTTTATTAGAAGCTAAAACAACTGTAGACGCTAAGTCGTCAGCAATACCATTAGATAATTTTGAAATAGTATTTGCAGTAGCTGGGGCTATTAAAATAGCATCAGACCATCTTGATAGAGATATATGATCCATTTCAGACTCATCCTTAAAATCAAAAAGTTTTGAATAGACTTTTTCTTGAGACAGTGAAACTACAGAAAGAGGTGTAACAAATTTTTTTGCGTTATTTGTTAAAATAGTTTTTACGTACGAACCATTTTTTTTTAACAATCTTATTAATTCTAAAGATTTATATGCAGCAATGCCTCCACAAATTATTAACAAAATTTTTTTATTTTTTAAATTTTCCATGAGATAATTAAAATACTATGATACCTAAAAATACAAGCAGTAATAATCCAATGATGCTTTGATTTCTAAATGATTTGATTTCTGATCTCTTTTCTTCTAGAGCCGAATAAGATTTTGAATTTTGAGGTATTTGTCCACTTGCTAAAAAAGTTAAGGCCTGATTAGCTTTTTCCATAATTTTGGGCAGCTCAGGTAGTTTTTTTAGAACTTCTGAAGACTCTTTTAAAGTATCACTTAAATTATTAATTGGATCTTTAGTTTCTTTTAACCATTTTTCCAATACAGGTTTTGATGTTTCCCATATATTTGTATCTGGATTTAATTTTCTTGCAACTCCCTCAACAACTACCATAGTTTTCTGAAGTAAAAGTAATTGAGGTTGTGTTTGCATATTAAATTTTTCTGTAATTTCAAATAATTGTGTTAAAAGTTTGCCACCAGATATTTCTTTAACTGATTGTCCAAATATAGGCTCTCCTATTGACCTTAAGGCTTGAGCTAACTCATCAACCTGCACATTTTGAGGAACTAACCCTGCTTGAATATGAACTTCAGCAACTTTTTTATAATCTCTTTTAATAAAGCCGTATAATATCTCAGCCAAATATCTTCTATTTAATTTATCAATTCTTCCCATTATACCAAAATCTATGGGAACTATATGACCTGAGTTATCTATAAAAAGGTTTCCTTGATGCATATCTGCATGAAAAAAACCATCTCTTACTGCATGTCTTAGAAAATGTTGAATTATATCAGATGCAATAATACTTACATCTATTTTTTTTAACTTAATTATTTCTTTCTCCCTAATAGACACACCATCTATCCAATCAAGTGTGAGAACTTCTTCTCCAGTAAAACTCCAGTAAATTTTAGGAACTCTGAAACCTGCATCATTTTTTGTATTATCGAAAAATTCGTTTGCTGCGGCAGCTTCAAATCTCAAATCCATTTCATGGTTTGTAATTTCCTTCAATAAAAAAACAACATCAACTAATTTCAGTCTTTTTGTTTTTTTGGCAAAATTCTCAATTATGTATGCCAATAACATTAAGGCATCGATTTCTTCGTTAAAAATCTTTTTTATATCAGGTCTTAGAACTTTAATTGCTACATCTTTAATTACGCCATTATCATTTATTTGAGCTTTGTGAACTTGTGCAATTGATGCTGCTGCAACAGGTTCACTAAAATTAATTACTGAGTTAAAAGATTTTTCTCCTATATTTTTTTTTAATATATTTTTTGCTCTATCATTAGAAAAAGGTGGAAGCTTATCTTGTAGTTTTTCTAATTGCTTAGACAATTCCTCACCAATTATGTCAGGCCTAGTTGCAAGGAATTGTCCTAATTTAATAAAAGTAGTTCCCATGTCTTGTATAGAATTACATAATTTTTCTTCATCACTCAGATTATCTTTTCTGGAACTATTTGATAAAGAAAAGGATAAAAGGTTAGATAAAAAAATTATTATTTTTGGGGGTTGATGTATTTTTGCAATTACTTTTAAAGCCTCAGACTTACTTAATTTTCTAGCAATTTTGAATAAAATATAAATTTTTTTTAACATTATATTTTCCAACCAGAGTGGATTGCAACTATACCACCACTTAAATTTCTATACTTACAATTTTCAAATTTATTATCTTTTAAAATATCCAATAACTGTTCTTGGTTTACAAAATTATCAATGCTTTTGACTAGATAATTATATGGTTTTTCATCTCCAACTATAAACTTCCCAATTTTTGGTATTAAATTAGAATAAATTTTGTAAATACTTTCTAAATTTGAATTTTCAATTTTTGAAAATTCTAAACAAAAAAAACGACCACCTTTTTTAAGAACTCTATGTGCTTCGGAAATAGTTTTATCTACGTTTTTAGTATTTCTTAAACCAAAACTAATCACATAAAAATCAAAGCAATTGTTTGGAGAAGATAATTTTTCACCAAAACCAACTCTCCATTTTAGATTTATGTAATTTTTAAGTCTTTTTTTACCT
>CACDFC010000018.1 GCA_902552035.1 uncultured Pelagibacteraceae bacterium
TTACAAAATGGGCTTTATGATTGTTATAGGAGGTGCTTGTGGAACAATCCTTGGAATTTTAACATTCACTTACTTCAAAGACATTGGTAAAATAAATATAGTTATTGCACTAGCATATATGTATATTTTAGCAATAATTGGCACCTTTATGTTAGTCCAAGGCGTTACAGAGCTTGACAGAGCAAGAAAAAAAATAGTTTTAAGAAAAAAACTACATGTTCATTATTGGATTCATGGTTTACCGATAAGAATGAGATTTAAAAAATCTAAAGTGTATGAAAGTGCATTCACACCAATCATTATTGGTTTAATAGTCGGCTTCATTGCAGCAATTATGGGAATTGGAGGTGCTTTTATTTTGGTACCAGCCATGATTTATATAATAGGCATGCCAACCAAATTAGTCCCAGGCACATCTTTGTTTGTTACAATTTTTGTAAGTGCTATTGTAACAATACTTCATGCATTCAATTACGGTTCAATAGACTTAATTTTAGTTATAGTTTTAATATTAGGATCAATATTAGGTGTTCAAGTTGGTCAGAAATTGGGTGAAAAGGTTGACAGCTCCCAATTTAAAACAATATTAGCAATACTTTTATTGCTTGTTGGTATCGCTATGGCTTACGAAAGCTTTTTTAGAGAGTCTCAATCTACAATTAACAATTTATCATTAAATAAACCAGAGTTGACTGGCTTCTCGCAATTTATTTCAAATATGTCTAATGATTTCCCAATTGTCTACGGCGTGTTATCAATAATACTAGCAGTTACTCTTGCCATATTGGCAGCATTTGTGAGAAAATTATTCAGCGACTATCAAGATAAAAAGAAAAAACCAGCCTAATTAATAACTAAACTACCAAAAAATTCTATAGCACTTAAACTTACAATTCCAACTGTCAATAATGAAATAAAACCAACTATAAACGGTTTATATCCCATAGATCTCAGATCTTTTAAATTTGTTGACAATCCTATTGCACCCATTGCCATTGTCAAAAATACCTTTGCAGAAAATTTAATTACAGACACAAATTCTGTCCAAACTTCTTTGTTTGAGTTATTAGAGTTTAAAAAAATATAATCTCCTCCATTTCTAATAATAATAAAGGCTATAAATCCTAAAACGAAATAGGGAAAAATTTTAATAAGTGAATAATTTTTAGATTGATTTTGCCCTCTATTATAGAGGTATGCAAACAAAGGTATCATAATCACCAAAAAAGTATTTCTAATTAATTTTGTAACTGTTGAAATATTTAACGTTTCTGGGCTATTAAATTGTTGATCGTATATTAAACCAGCAGCTGCGACTTGTGCTGTTTCATGTATAGCAGTTCCTAAAAACAACCCTGAAAATAATGGATCACCTTCAAAATAATAATTTGCAAAATAGGGATAAAAAAGCATGGCTATAATTCCAAATACAGTCATATTAGCTACTGCATATGCAATTTCACTTTTTTTGGCCTTTATTATAGGACCAGTTGCCATTATAGCTGTTGTTCCACAAACTGTACTCCCAATAGCAATTAAGTATGACATTCTTCTTGAAATTTTTAACTTCTTAATGAGAAGTTTAATGGCAATCAAAACACTTATAATACAAATAATAATAAGTGGGATAGCAATTGTACCAAATTTTAAAAATTCAAAAGGTTTTAATTGAATACCTAAACATACTATACCTAATTTCAAAATATATTTTTGAGTAAAATCTAAACCTATTAGAAAACCTTTTCTAATTTTGAAAATATTACTTAAGGTTAAACCTATAATAATTGCGAACATAGCTGTAGAGATTGGACTTTTTTCATATCCAAAAATTGCAATAGAAATAAAGTTATTTATACCTTCTGAAAAAGAATATAATATAAATGCTAGAATTATTCCTGGAATTAAATTTATAGGAAATTTTAATTTCAATTTAGAATTTTTTAGGCGCTTCTATATAGTTTGGTCATTACAAATTCTTTATGACCTAAGGCTTCTGCGCATGTTAATCTACCGTTAGCAACTCTTATTGTAGATTTGATTAATTCATCTCCTGCTTGATCTAAATTCATCTGTCGAGATAAAATTTTAGAAACATCAACATCAATATGTTCACTCATTGTTTTTACTGTTAAAGGATTAGCAGTTAGTTTTATAACCGGTTCAATGGGGTTTCCAATAATATTTCCTTGTCCAGTTGGAAATAAATGAATATTAAAGCCTCCCGCTGCTTGGAGTGTAACACATTCTGCAGCTGCAGATGATGTATCCATAAAATATAATCCTTTACCCTTAGTTGGTTCCTCTGCTGGTTCCAATACATCAATAAATTGTCTTGAACCTATTTTTTGAAAATTTCCAAAAGCTTTTTCCTCGATTGTAGTTAAACCTCCAGCAATATTACCTGCTGTGGGTTGACTTTCTGAGAGATCGTCTGTTGCTTCTTTTAAAATAAAATCATTATAATCATTCCAAGTCTTCATAAATTTTTTTTGTGCTTCAGGTGTTTTTCCTCTTTTAGCACAGACTTTTTCAGCACCAGTTAATTCAGAAGTTTCACCAAAACATAAATGAACTCCAAGTGGCTCTAACTTATCCATTAAATTTCCAACAGTTGGGTTTGATGCAAGTCCTGAAGTTGTATCAGACTCTCCACATTTTACGGAAATCCATAGATCACTAATTGGACATTCCTGTCTCTGTTTTTCTGAGGCCCACATTGAAAATTCTTGAGCTTTTTTTGAAACTTTTGCAATTGTATCAATGTCACCAACTCCTTCAATACTAAATCCTTCAACAGGTTTTCCAGTTTTTGCAATTTCATCTACAATTCTTTTTGTCCATTTGGGCTCAATTCCAATTACAATAACTGCTGCAACGTTAGGATTCTTTCCGGTACCTATCATTGTTCTAAAATGTAATTCTAAATCTGCACCAAATTGTAATCTTCCATAAGAATGAGGTAATGCAATTGTACCCTTAATGTTATTTGCAACTGCTTCCGCACAAGCATTTGAAATATCATCAACAGGTAAAATTATTACATGGTTTCTAGTACCAGCTCTTCCATTTTCACGTTTATAACCTAAAAAGCTTCTTGGAATTTCCATGTTACCATTTCTTCGTTTTTACATTGTGAACGTGTACATGCTCACCTTTTTTAATAGATTTAACTACTTTTCCAATATCATGGCCGTACTTAATAATAGTGTCTCCTTCATTTAAATCAGTCATAGCGATTTTGTGACCTAATGGAATTTCATTTTTAGATTGAATTTTTGTAGAATCGTCATTTTCCATTATCCAACAATCACAGTCTTGATTTGGTGTAATCTTTTCAATAACCACAACACCAACATTATCTTTTTTATCGTGAATAATTATATCTGTATTTGCCATTGTGACGATTTCTTGTTTGAAATTCTTTCAATCTTATATATTAATCCAATTGTAATAAAATAAATTTTTTAAAAAGATATAAAATAATGACTAAAATGACAACAGAAGAAGCCTTTATAAAGGTTCTTCAAATGCATGGAATTGAGCACGCTTTTGGTATCATAGGTTCTGCGTTCATGCCAATTTCTGATTTATTTCCTAAAGCAGGTATTACATTTTGGGATGTTGCTCATGAGACTAACGGTGGATTAATTGCAGATGGGTACACAAGATCAACAGGAAAAATTTCAATGGTCATTGCACAAAATGGTCCAGGAATTACAGGGTTAGTCACTCCAATTAAAACAGCTTATTGGAATCATACTCCATTATTAGTTGTAACTCCTCAAGCAGCTAACAAAACTATGGGTCAAGGGGGATTTCAAGAAGTTGAACAAATGAATTTGTTTAAAGATATGGTTTGTTATCAAGAAGAAGTTAGAGATCCATCTAGAATGGCAGAAGTTTTAAATAGAGTAATCGAAAAAGCAGTTAGAGGATCTGCTCCTGCACAAATAAATGTACCAAGAGATTATTGGACTCAAGTTATAGATATTGATCTTCCACCGATTGTAAGATTTGAAAGACAAGGTGGAGGCAAAGAAGCAATTGAGAAGGCTGCAAAAATGTTATCAGATGCAAAATTTCCAGTAATATTATCAGGTGCTGGAGTAGTCATTGGTGATGCAATAAAAGAATGCAAGGATCTAGCAGAAAAATTAGATGCTCCAGTTTGTAATGGTTACCAGCATAATGATAGCTTTCCAGGAAGCCACCCATTAGCTGTTGGACCTCTTGGTTACAATGGCTCAAAAGCAGCAATGCAATTAATTTCAAAAGCAGACGTTGTTTTAGCACTTGGCACAAGACTAAATCCTTTCTCAACATTACCTGGCTATGGAATTGATTATTGGCCAAAAAAAGCAAATATAATTCAAGTAGATATGAACCCAGATAGAATTGGACTTACTAAAAAAGTAACAGTTGGAATAGCTGGTGATGCAAAACAAGTTGCCAAACAAATATTGGATAAATTATCTTCAAATGCAGGAGATAAAGGAAGAGAAGAGAGAAAAAATTTAATTCATCAAACAAAATCAGCATGGTTACAAACTTTAACAAGTCTTGACCACGAGGATGATGATCCAGGAACAGTTTGGAACAAAGAGGCTAGAGAAAGAGACAAAGATAGAATGTCACCAAGACAGGCTTGGAGAGCAATTCAAGCAGCGATGCCTGAGGATGCTATTATTTCAAGCGATATAGGAAACAATTGTGCAATTGGTAATGCATACCCAACTTTTGAAAAACCAAGAAAATATTTAGCACCTGGATTATTTGGACCTTGTGGTTATGGTTTTCCATCAATCTTAGGTGCAAAAATTGGTTGTCCAAACACACCAGTAATCGGTTTTGCAGGTGACGGAGCTTTTGGGATAAGTATGAATGAGATGAGTTCATGTGCTAGAGAAGAATGGCCAGCAATTACAATGGTAATATTTAGAAATTATCAGTGGGGTGCAGAAAAAAGAAATTCAATATTATGGTTTGATGATAACTTTGTTGGTACAGAACTTGATCCAGAATTAAGCTATGCAAAAGTTGCTAATGCATGCGGTTTAAAAGGAGTTACAGCCAAAACTATGGATGAAACAACAAAAGCTATTAAACAATCCTGTGAAGATCAAAAAAAAGGCATCACAACATTTATAGAAGTAATTTTAAATCAAGAACTTGGTGAACCATTTAGAAGAGATGCAATGAAAAAACCTGTTCAAGTTGCTGGCATTAGCAAAGATGATATGAAACCTCAAAAATCGTTAGTTTAGATATTATTTATTTCTTCAAATACAGATTTAGCATGATCTTTAACTCTTACATTTGACCATATTTTGTGAACTTTACCTTTAGAATTTATTAAAAAAGTAGACCTTATAATTCCTTTAAATTTTTTACCTAAAAAGGATTTCATACCCCAAACTCCGTATTTTTTAATAACCACAAGTTTTTCATCAGATAATAAATCGAATTTCAATTTATATTTTTTTTTAAATTTTAAATGACTTTCAATACTGTCCTTTGAAATGCCAAAAACAATTGTTTTTTTCTTACTGATCATAGAATTTAATTTATTAAAATCCTTGGATTCTAAAGTACAACCAGGTGTGTCATCTTTTGGGTAGAAATAAAGAATTATATTTTTATTTTTAATTTTATTTAATTCTATAATACTACCGTCAGTACTTGGTAATTTAAAGTTAGGTGCTTTTAAATTTACTTTTAATTTCATTAACTTTAAGTACACTAAAGACGATTTGTGTCAATGAGGCTCTTTGTGATTTCAATTTAAGATGGTATTTATTATAAATGAGAAGAAACTTTTTAAAATTAATAAATCTTTCAATAATATCATTTATAATATTACCTTATAAATTTTTATATTCTCAAACAAAAAAAATTATCAATAAAAACCTTACAAAAGAACAAAAGAATATTTTATTTAACGAAGGAACTGAAAAACCATTTTCAAGTGCACTTTTACATGAAAAAAGAAAAGGTTTTTATCACTGTGCAAATTGCGGGAATAAATTATTTAGTTCGGATTCAAAATTCGATAGTGGAACAGGTTGGCCATCTTTTTCTGAAGCGTTGCCAGGGGCCTTTAAAACAAAAATAGATTACTCTTTTGGAATGAAAAGAATAGAGTATCATTGTGCAGTATGTGGCGCACATCATGGGCATGTTTTTGATGATGGGCCAAGTAAAACAGGTAAAAGGTTCTGTAATAATGGACTTTGTTTATTATTTAAACCTTCTGAATAATATTTATACTCACAATATACAATGACTAAAAATATTTACTTTATACTATTTATAATTATTGCATCTATTCTTCTTTATTTTACTCAATCTAAGTATGGGAAAGTTAGTCTTAATAAATCTATTTCAGCATGCGTTATTGCACAAATGAAGAAAGATAATAATTTAACTAAGAGTAATGCAGAAGCATTTTGCAAGAAAGAAATTAAAAAAAAAATAAAAGATTAATTATTTTACAAAAGTATCATTAAATTGATTAGATACTCTCACAAATGTAGTGCATTTACTTAATTGTTTTAATGATGGCGCACCTACATAAGTACAGCTACTTCGAATACCACCTAAAATATTAGATAAAGTATCTTTTATTTTTCCTCTGTACTTGACTCTAACTGTTCTACCTTCACTACTTCTGTAATCAGATAATCCACCATAGTGTTTTTTATTTGCCGTATCTGAACTAGATCCATAAAATTCTACATATTTCGAGCCATTAGATTTAACTACTTTTCCTTTACCTTCATCGTGTCCTGCAAACATTCCACCTAGCATTACAAAATCTGCACCTCCACCAAATCCTTTTGCAACATCACCTGGACAAGTACATCCACCATCAGCAATTATGTGTGAACCTAAACCGTGAGCAGCATCAGCACATTCCATTACTGCACTTAATTGAGGATAACCTACCCCTGTTTGTATTCTTGTTGTGCAGACACTACCTGGACCAATACCAACTTTTACAATGTCAGCTCCACTTAAAATTAATTCTTGAGTCATATCAGCTGTTACTACATTTCCAGCAATAATAGTCTTAGTTGGGTATTTATCTCTCACAGACTTAATAAAATTACTAAAGCGCTCAGAATATCCATTTGCAACATCGATACAAATAAATTTGAAAAAACTAAATTGTTTTAAAATCTTATCAAGTCTTTCAAAATCTTCTTTTTTTATACCTATGCTTAGTGCAATGTTGTTATAAATATTTTTTATTTTTTTGAATTTATTAATCTTTTTAACATCATGTTGTTTTGTAAGACAAGTAATCATTCCGTACTCAGACAGTTTTTCAGCAATTTCTAGCTCACCCACACCATCCATATTAGCAGCCATAATAGGTATACCTGACCAGTGATTGCCGCTGTATTTAAATTTATATTTTCTTTTTAAATCAACATCTTTTCTACTCGATAATGTACTTCTCTTAGGTCTGAATAAAACATCAGAATAGTCTAATTTTAGATCTTCTTCAATTCTCATATGTTGAAAGTTAGCTTTAGAAAAAAATTTTGCAAACTATTTATTTACCTATTTTTTACAGTTTTTTTTAGAAATTTTTTAAAAATCTTACAAATATGTAATAGATCATTTTTTGTCATACCCTGATGGCAACCTAACAACATACCGTTTCTCATAACATCATTTGAAATAATTTCAGAGTTTTTTGCTTTTTTAAATTTTCTACCCCTCATTATTGGTTGTCTTAAAATATTTCCTGTAAAAATAGTTCTTGTTTGAATGTTTTGTTTTTCAAAAAAAATTTGTAAATTTTTTCTGGTAAAAAATTTATTTTTTTTTATTACCAAAGGATAAGCTAACCAAGCAGTCTTTATGCCTTTATTTTGTTCTGGTAAATTTACTAGTTGTGGATAATTTTTAAAAAAATTCTTTAAAAATTGGAAGTTTTTTTCTCTTGAATTAATGTTTTTTTTTAATTTTTTAAGTTGTTCTAATGCAAAGGCAGCTGATATTTCAGAAGGTAAAAAATTATATCCTAGATCAAAAAATATATATTTTCTGTCGTAGTCAATTCCAGATATTTTTACATTAAATCGTTTAGCAATATTTTCTGACTCATTAAAAGTTGCAGATGATCTTCCCCATCCTCGTAAGAGTTTTGCTCTCTGATATTGTTTGAAATTATTAAAACATACTATTCCACCGGTACCGGCCCCATTTATTATATGAGAAGCATAAAAACTATTAGTAACTATATCAGAGTACTTTCCAAGATTTTTGTTGTTTTTAGTGTAACCAATAGTATCTGCTGAGTCTTCTATTACTTTTAAGTTATACTTTTTTGCAGTATTATATATTTTTTCCCAATCACAAATATTTCCTAATAGATTTGGTATCATTATTGCTACAGTTTTCTTGTTAATGCATCTTTCGATTTGATTGTGGTCTGCAACGAATTTATTTTTTTGTGACCCAATAAAATGCGGTATTAGTCCTAATTGATATATTGGTGATACTGTAGTTGAAAAAGTTAAGTTTGTAGTTATCACTTCGGATCCTTTTTTAAAATCAAATGATGCTAATCCTAAAAGGTTTGCAGAAGACCCAGAGTTAACCATTAATCCAAATCTTTTACCAAAAATCTTGCTAACAACATTTTCCAGTTTTTTTACTTTTGGTCCATCAATTAAATTAAGACTATTATTTTTTAATACGCTATTTACAGCCTTTATCTCTCGATTATCGTATACTGCTCTACCATAATAAATTTTTTTCATTTTTATAATTTGTATTTAAATATAAATTTAATACAAATATATAAATATATTATTAAAAAAAAAGTTAAAAATGAATTTCGAAATACATACCCTGTATTATAAAAATTCTAATCCGATTTTTTTTGATTTTCATTCTAAGATTATGAAAAAATTTGATGTTCCTGTTCAGTATACAAATGAAACTTTAAATGTAGGTATTTGGATGGACAGGGTAATGAACAATTCCAAATCAGATATTGTAGGCTTCATAGATATTGATTGTATAGTAACTAACAAAGATATTATAAATAAATGCTTGTCAAATGTAGAAAAAACCAAAAGCATGATAGGTATTGCTGTTTCGGCCAATCATATATTTCCTTATACCCACATATACATTGGTCCTGCATTCTGTTTTATAGATCGTCAAACGTGGAATAAAATTGGAAAACCAACTTTTGGTCAATTAAAAGACAAGTTAAAAAATATTTTTAAAACCAAGTATGATTATTCTCAAAATGTATGTTATCAGCTAGAAAAAAATGGGATTAGATATAGAGCTTTGTATCCTCAATTTTTTGATAAAGTCCACAAAGAATATTACTTACACAATTATGGAATGTATGGGATTGGAACTTATTATGAAGGTGGAGTCTATCATTTATTTGAAAGCAGACTAAATGAAAATACAAAAATATTTGAAAAAAGATGTGAGCAAATTTTAAATGACACTTTTACAACTGAAGGAATGATCAATTCGAGATCATTTGAATAAACCAATAATGATATATTTATATAAGAATTTAATTAATTCTTTTTTTAAATTAATTTACGGAAAAATTACTAAATTAAAAAACATTAAACATTCAAATGATTTGAAAATTTATCATATTAAATCTAACCAATATAAATTAAAATTATATACAATTAAAAAAGGAAGAGTTTTTACAGATTGCAATACTAATGTAGCTTACATTACAAATAATAAAATAATTAATGGAATTTCATATCAACAAAACAAACATAAAATCGCTAATATTGATTACAATTCAACATTATCAAAAGGAACTAATAAATTCAAAAATAAATACAGTGGTACAGTTTTTTCAGCTGTTCAGGGATCAAGTGGAAATAATTATTGGCATTGGTTATTTGATATTTTGCCAAAAATAGAAATACTAAAAAAAAAAAATTTACTTAATAAAATAGACTATTTTTATTTGCCAAATAAAAACAATTATATTTTAAATTCTTTAAAAATATATGGTGTTAGTGAAAACAAAATTATTAATAGTATGACCAATAAGCACATAGAAGCTGATAAGATTTTAGCATTTGAACATTTTTATTTTAAAAAAGGTATAATTCAAGATCAATTTAAATTTATTCCTAAATGGCTTTTAAATTTACTATTCTCAAACTATTTAAAAAACAAAAAAAAAATTAAAAAAAAAAATAAAATTTTTATTGATAGATCAGACTCAAGATTTAAACATTTTCAAATACAGGATCAAAAAAGTATAATTAAATATTTAAAAACAAAAAATTTTTCAATTGTAAAACTTTCAGATTTAAACTTTTATGAGCAAATTTATTTATTCAACAATGCCAAAGTAATTGTAGGGCCTCACGGAGCAGGATTTGCTAATCTTGTATTTTGTAAGCCAAATACTAAAGTATATGAAATTATAACACCTACGCATTCAGAACTAAAAGCAATCCCGTCACTTTGTACAAAAAGAAAGTTAATTTATAAAAAAATCTTATCTAAAAAAATGAAAGGAAAAAATATTCATAGTAGTTTTATATTTATAGATTTGAGTAAAATTAAAGAATATTTCTAAATTTTATGGATAAAAAAAAAATTATAATAATTACACCTTCCTATAGAATAAAAAACCTTAACAAAATACTTCAAAGCATTAGTTTTGATTACATATATAAATGGATAATTATTTATGATGGATCTAAGATTCCTGAAAATTTTGAACAGTTTGAAAAAAATCAACATATTGTTGAGATAATTCATATATCACAAAAAAATGAAATACAGGGTAACGCTCAAAGAAATAAAGGACTTGATTATGTTAGTAAAAATTTTTCAGATGAAAATATATTCATATATTTTTTAGACGATGATAATATAGTTAATCCAAATTTTTATAAGTTACTAAAGGATATTAAAATTAATTATTTTTATACTTTTGATCAACAAAGAAACAGGTATGTCTTTTCAGGACAAAGTCCAAAAGTTTATAATATAGATCTAGGAATGTTTTTGTTTGATTTCAAATTAGCAAGTGACATTAGATTTAGATTAGATAAATATGAGGCTGATGGTATTTATGTTGAAGAATGTTGTAATAAGAATATTAAAAAACATATTTATATTCCAAATATCTATGCGTACTATAATTATTTAGGTAGGAATTTATTAAGAAGAAGTTATTATCGTTTTTATTGGTTTCTTAGACATTTTTTATCAAATAATTTAAAAATATTTAAAATTGTTAAACAAAAAAAACCATAATTATATATTTGTATCTATAAAAATTATTTAGACTTTATTTTTTATCTATAATAAGGAACCCAGAATGTTTTATGGCAAAAAATTAGCGAAACACCACAAACACTTACTAAATAATATCCTTTATTTTCTAAAAATTTTACACACTCGTAATTTTTATAATTAAAAATAGAGTAATCATTTTTTTTATTAATTAATATTTCAACGCATATTAAGGGAAATATATGTTTTATATTTTTTAAATCTAAAATTATTTTATCTTCAAAACCCTCAATATCAATATTTAAGAAAAATGGTCTAAATCTTTTTTTTTGATAAACTAACTCAATATCAGAAATTTTTATTATTTTTGAAATATAACTCTTAGAGCTGCTATCTTTTCTAATTGTACTTTCGGTTGGATCGTTTTCATCATTTTTAAATAATTCAATTTTTTCTTTACTATAATTTTCGGGAACTAGAGCTGCGTTAATTACAAAATCTTTAGGTCTAATAATTTTCCAATTTTTTGTTTTAACAGGGTTCGGTTCCACAACAATTCCAGACCATCCTTTTTGATATAATTTATAAGTATTGCTAAATTTTATTGGGCTAAAACCACCAATATCAATGTAAAACTTTTCAATATTGTACTTATGTGAAATTCTCTCTATTAAATTATCAATTACTTTTTCTTCACCTAACTGAGAGAAGTCGAAATAGGTTTTTTTCCAACTTTTTATTATTTTTAGAACTTTTGAGAAAATTATATCTTTCATTTGATAAATTTAGCATACTATATTATTTAGTGTTATTTGCATCAAATCTAAAAAAGTATTATAAACTGAAACTTATTTACGGCGGGGTAGCTCAGTTGGTTAGAGCGCGGGACTCATAAGCCCGAGGTCAGTGGTTCGATCCCACTTCCCGCTACCATTCTAGATGATTAGTCTGAATTTGCGTCTCTCATGCGTCATTGATAATAATAAATAAGTCTATTTAAAAGATTGTATCCAAGTTTCATGCATTAAAGCGAAACCTCTGTCAAATTCATCTATAGCATCATCGGAAAGTTCATCGTTAAAACATTGAGAATTTAAAATTCTTGATACTGCAAGACCACCACTCGCATAAGCTTTGCTATAAAGATGTATAACTAGTTGCATGATTTCCTTATCTTTTTTATCCAATTCTTCTTTAAGATATTCTCTCATCTCAATATAAGAAGCACTTGAATGTGTCTTTGCTAATGCACCAAATACCATTTGTGCACAAATTGCTCTCCAATGAGTTCTAAATTTTAGATAATCTTTTTTATTAGGTTTTTTTTTCAAATGATTAGCTAACAACGAATTAAAAGTATCTTTAATGTGTTCTTCTTCAACAGTTAAATAATGAACCAGTTTTACTTTAGTTATTTTTTCTTTTGGCGGAGTGAAGCGCAATAAATCTACAACACCTTTTCCAGTTTTTTTGTATATTTTTTTTGCAGTTTCCGAGGTAGCAGCTTCATAACCAGTCTTCACTACTTTTTCAGCAACATCATAACTAGTTTTTAATAATTCTGCACTTATATCAACTGTGCCTTTAAAAATACTTTCAAACAGTGACTTGTCTTTTTTTGCCATAATTGTATTGTACATTACAATTTAATGAAATTTAAGCTTTCTCATTTTCCATACATCTCAACATTAATTCACTCAACTTCAACTGTACCTCAGCAATGGATCAAAGATATTAAGCATGTTGAATTTAATGAATTGCTTGCATCTTCTGCAAGTGCATTAGCATTAATTTTTAGATGGAAGAAAGCTGATAAAAGTGAATTTATTGAAATAGCATCTGGCATGTTAGCATCAAGTTATGTTTATGGAGAACCCATAAGTGCAATAACTTCAATAGCTGCACTTGGATATTCATACACAAAAGTTAAAAATAAAGAAAGTTTTAGAAAATTTAAATGGGCAGCAATTAGAGGCGCTGCTGGAGTCACAGCTTTTGCATTATCAACAAAATTAATTTCTATCACTGTACTAAATATTTTAGTGGGTATTTGTGCAGCTGCAGTAGTTAGAAAAACGGTTGGTATTTTAAGATTATATGAGTACAGACATTTTTTAAGAAACTTAAGAAAATTAATACCTTCTTTAAACAAAGAAATGACAAGAAGAGAATTTATTTCTTTAAAAATGTTCACTTATAAAAATGCTTGAAGCTTTAATTATAATCGAAGTAGCAGCTCTAATATGGTATCTTTCAAATAAATGAATACAGCATTAACTATTATCGGTATTGCAATGTTTATTTTTATAATCGTTTTTACTTTAAAACGCGCTAAAGAAAAAAAGCAATCTCAACAAGAGGAACATCAAAAAATCAAAGAATACGGCGAAAGCATAAACGAAGAAACTAGAAATAGAAAATGAAAAAATTAGATGAAATTAGAGAAAAATTAACTACAAAAAATCTGCAGGATTATTTTTCCATGCTGGAATTCGTATTGGTAGGTTGGATAAAAATAGCCGAACCACCAAAAGACCAAATGTCAAAAGAAGAACTTTTTAATGATGAGTTTTATACGGGTTATATTTATGGACTTGCCGATTCTGCCCTTCAAGGAAGTTCATTGGAATTAACTAATGATCTTTATGGAGATATTATAGGCGAACTATTTTGTGCAGTTTTTAAATGTTCAAAACAAGAAGGAATAAAAAAACTTAACTCTGTTACTCCTTCTACTATTACAAAGAAAATACAGCAAGGAATGATGGCAGGCGGAAATGAATGGATAAATTTTGTTAATGATAAAACAATTCCTGGAAAAGCTATTGCTGAATATTTTGCTGATCCTATCGGAGTTAAAGAAGATGATGGATTAGATTTTGTGTATAAAACGAAACCATAAATTAATAAACTCGTACAGGAATAATAATTGTGCGTCTCTCATGCGTCAATGAGAGAGAAATTTTTGAATTTTCTTTGGAAATAATCCAATAAAACCGTTATAAATTTTTATGGTGCGGGACTCATAAGCCCGAGGTCAGTGGTTCGATCCCACTTCCCGCTACCATAATTTTATAAAGAAATTTTTTTTAAGTAATTTGAATACTCACAATTCCCATAAAATTTTATTGAATTTAAAATATCTTTTTTTCCTATCCATTTGTTGTTTAAGGCTATTTCCTCCAAGCAAGCAATTTTAAGCCCTTGTCTTTTTTCAATATTTGAGACAAAAGCCGAAGTATTATAAAAATCTTCAATTGAACCCGTATCCAGCCATGCTCCACCTCTTCCAATAAATTCAGCGCTAAGTTTATTTTTTTTTCTATATTTATTTAATAAGTCAGTTATTTCTAACTCGCCCCTTTTTGATGGTTTAAGTTCTTTTGCATACTTAACAACATTTTTATCAAAAAAGTAAAGACCAGTAATTGCTAAATCTGAAAAAAACTTTTTTGGTTTTTCTTTAATACTTACGATTTTATTTTTATTTTTAATTTTGGCAACGCCGAATAATTCTGGTTTAGAAACTTTATGTAAAATTACTTTAGCCCCATTTTTAATATTGATACAATTTTTTAATGTATTTGATAAAGATTGACCATAAAAAAAATTGTCTCCTAAAATTAATGCAACATTGCTTTTATTAATAAATTTTTCTCCTAGCAGAAAAGCATCAGGTAATCCTTTTGGATATGATTGTTCCTTATATACAATATTAATTCCCAAATTTTTTCCATCTGGTAATAATTTTTTGTACTGATTTAGTTGTCCCTTGTTTACAATAATAAGAACATCTTTAATTTTCGCTAACATAAGAATTGATAGAGGATAATAAATAAGAGGTTTGTCATAGATAGGTAGAAGCTGTTTATTAACTGCTTTAGTTATTGGACTCATCCTTGTTCCCATACCACCAGATAAAATAATTGCTTTTTTAATCAAATTTTACACCTAATCTTTTAATAATATTTTTTTTTGGAATTTTTTTATAATAACCAATATTATTTAAATACCATAAAAAAGTATTTTTTAATCCAACTTTAAAAGAAGTTTGAGGTTTCCAGTAGAGTTTTTTCTTAATTTTTCTGCTGTCAAGAGCATATCTTAAATCATGACCAGGTCTGTCTTTAACAAATTTGATTTTTACTTTTGAGCCTATCTTCATAATTGATTTTGATATTTTCAACAACTCTTTAGTAATTTGTAAATTATTCAAATTTTTATTAGACCCAATGTTGTAAAACTCACCAACTTTACCTTTTTCAAAAACTTTAATTAATGCTTCACAGTGATCGTCTACATATATCCATTCTCTTGAGTTTTTTCCATTACCATAAATTGGCAAAGGTTTATTATTTATAATATTATAAATCAACTTGGGTATTAATTTTTCAGGATGTTGTCGAGGTCCGAAATTATTAGAACAATTAGTTACTATGGAATCAATTTTATAAGTTCTTAAATATGAACTTACTAAATGATCTGAGGAAGCTTTCGATGCTGCATATGGTGAGCTCGGTTTATATTTAGAATTCTCATTACTTCTTCCAGACAAAACATCACCATAAACTTCATCTGTTGAAATATGAATTAACTTTATATTTTTTTTAATCTTAGAATATTTTCTTAAGGCTTCTAATAAATTAAAAACATCTATAATATTATTATCTATAAAAGCCTTTGGACCATCAATTGATCGATCCACATGAGTTTCTGCAGCAAGATTAAAAATAGCATTAGGTCTATATTTCTTAAATACAGATAACATTTTATTATAATTTCCAATACTTAATTTAATGTATTTATAATTTTTATTGTTACTAAATTCCTTGGTATTATAAAAATTCGAGGCATACGTTGCCTTATCAATATTGATAACATAATATTTTTTTTTTAATAATAGTTTAATTAGATTACTACCAATAAAACCTAGTCCACCTGTTACAATAACTTTATACATTTATTTTTTTTTAATATAATTTAAAAAGAAGTATATAGTTAATTAAGACTAAATTATGGATAATAAATTATCAGATTTAACAATCATTATTGTAACTTTTAGAACAAATATTTCTATTTTAAAAGATTGCTTAAAATCAATTGACCCATCTGTAAAAGTTTTAATAGTAGAGAATTCAGAAAATTTTATTAATTCAGAGGAAATTATAAAAAGTTTTAATAACGTAAATATTTTATGTACAGGATCAAATTTAGGAATGGGGGGTGGAAATAATTTTGGATTAGAAAAAGTAAAAACAAATTTTTCTTTAATTTTAAACCCAGATATAGTGTGTGAAAAAAATTTTTTTGAAAATATAATACACTACCTTAATGATGATTTTGAATACTCTATTATAGGCTCTCAGTATCTTGATAATAGTATTTGGAAGCCAGCAGGCTTCTTCTCAAAAAAAAAAAATATTGATATTAAATTCGATAATCATTTAACTAAAGTAGATTGGGTAGTTGGGTGTTCTATGCTGATTAATTTGAAAAAATTTAAAACTAAAAAGATTTTTGATGAAAATTTTTTCTTATTTTTTGAAGAATTTGATCTATGCAAAAAAACTTTAATCAATGGAAATTTAATTTATTCTTCAAACAAACTTCTAGTTAAACATCTTGGATTTAAAGGATCATTTGCTTCAGATGCAAAATATGAAATTGAGGCATTAAAGTTAAAAAACTGGCATTATATGTGGTCTCAATTTTATTTTAACAAAAAATATGAAGGAATTTTTATTTCTTATATCAAAGGCCTGGCAAGTTTATTAAAAAATTCTATTAAAATATTATTTAATGTTATTAAAAATAATGAATTAGAGACCATCAAATATAAATTTAGATTCTCTGGATTATTAAGTTCTATGATGGCAAAAAAATCTTCTTTTAGAATTAATTTTTAGTGACCAGGAAAATCCATTAAATTTTCTACTTTGTATCCTTTTTCAATTAACTTATTGCAACCACCAAGATCAAATAAATTAATCACAAAAATAAAAGCCGATACATTTCCATTTGATATTTCCACAAGTTTCGCAGCTGCTTCCGCTGTTCCACCAGTAGCTATCAAATCATCTATAATTAAAATATTATCATTTTTCTTTATCGAGTCTTTGTGAATCTCAATTGTTGCTGTTCCGTATTCTAATTCAAAATTTATACTGTGCGTATCTGCAGGAAGTTTATTTTTTTTCCTTAGCATTATGAATGGTTTTTTTAAAATGTATGAGACAGCGGATGCAAACACAAAACCACGAGACTCGATTGCTGCAACTTTATCAATTTCAAATTTTTCAGACTTTTTAACAATCAAATCAATTGTTTTTGAAAATGCTTTTTCATCTTTAATAAGCGTTGTTATATCTCTAAACAAAATTCCCTTCTTTGGATAGTCGGGTATTGATCTAATATATTCTTTTAAATCCATAAATATTTGGGTTATAAATAATTAAATCATTTTAAATAATATGACAAATAAATTAGCTATTATTGGTGGAAGCGGCTTGTATGACGTTGAAGAATTTAAAAATAGAGAATTTTTGGATATTAGTACTCCATGGGGAAAAACATCAGATCAAATTTTAAAGACAAATTTCAATAAAAAAGAAGTTTTCTTTCTTCCTAGACACGGAAAAGGTCATTTTATTTCTCCTTCAAATATTAATTTTAGAGCAAATATTGACGCGCTAAAACAACTAGGCGTTACCGACATTGTCTCTGTTTCTGCAGTTGGTTCTTTAAAAGAAAAATTAAGTCCAGGAAAATTCGTTATTGTTGATCAATTTATCGATCGAACATTTGCAAGGATTAAAACATTTTTTGATGATGAAATTGTAGCACATGTTTCTATGGCTCATCCAACATCAAATGGATTAATGAATGCTTGTGAGGAAGCGATTAAAAAAGAAAAAATTGAATATCAAAGAAATGGAACTTATGTAGTTATGGAAGGACCACAATTCTCTACTTTAGCAGAGTCAAATTTATATAGGTCGTGGAAAGCAGATGTAATTGGCATGACAAATATGCCTGAGGCAAAACTAGCAAGAGAAGCAGAAATTAGATATGCTTCAGTTTCAATGGTAACAGATTATGATTGTTGGCACCCAGATCATGAAAATGTTGATGTGCAAAAAGTTATTAAAGTACTTTTAGGAAATGCTGCTAAAGCTAAAAATGTTATTAAAAATTTAATAGAAAATTTTGAAAAACATATCGATCCAAATGATCCAACTAATAATTGCTTAGATGTAGCAATTATCACTTCACCAGAAAAAAGAACACAAAAAACAAAAGATAAATTGAAAACAATCGCTGGTAGAGTTTTAAATAAATGAAAATAGAAGGTAAAGAATATAGTACTATTTGGTTTGAAAATAATATTGTAAAAATTATTGATCAAACAAAACTTCCACATCAGTTTGTTATTAAAGATCTCAAAACAGTTAAAGATGTAATAAATGCAATTAAAGCAATGGAAGTAAGAGGTGCTCCCCTAATAGGAGCCACAGCTGCTTATGGTTTGGTTCTTTCAATTATTGAAAATAACGATCAATCTTTTTTAATTAAATCTGTAAATAATTTAATTAATTCAAGGCCAACAGCAATTAACTTAAAATGGGCAGTGGATAGAATGATGAAAAAACTATCAGGTGTAAATAGTGAAAAAATTTTACACATTGCTTTAAACGAAGCGAATAGCATTTGTAAAGAGGATGTAAATTTTTGTAAAAATATTGGGTTAAATGGCCTTAAGATAATTGAGGAAATTTATAATAAAAAAAAAGATACAGTAAATATTTTGACTCATTGCAATGCTGGATGGCTTGCAACAATAAATTGGGGTACAGCGACCTCACCGATTTATCATGCACATAAAAAAGGTATCCCAGTTCATATTTGGGCTGATGAAACAAGACCAAGAAACCAAGGTGCTAATCTTACATCTTATGAGTTAAACGAAGAAGGAATTAAAAATACAATTATTGCTGACAACACTGGTGGAATTTTAATGCAAAGAGGGGAGGTTGATATGTGCATTGTTGGGACAGACAGAACATTAGCTAGTGGAGATGTTTGTAATAAAGTTGGAACCTATTTAAAAGCTTTAGCTGCCCATGATAATAATATTCCTTTTTATGTTGCGCTACCTAGTTCAACAATTGATTGGAATATAAAAAAAGCTAAAGATATTCCTATAGAAGAAAGAAATTCTGAAGAGTTATCACAAATAGAAGGAATGGATGAAAATGGAAAT
>CACDFC010000019.1 GCA_902552035.1 uncultured Pelagibacteraceae bacterium
CACTTAATGATACTTCTTTTAAAATTCTGTTAATTTTATTTTTATCTTCTTCACTATCACCAAATAAAATATTTTCATAAATTGTATCATCTATTAAAGAAAAGTTTTGAGGAACATAACCAATTTTACCTTGCCAAGATTTCTTAACTTGTTTTAAATCTTTTCCATCAATTTGTACCATTCCTGTGTCTGGCTCAATTAATCCCATAATTATTTTTATTAGTGTACTTTTGCCTGTTCCAGTTTTTCCAACAATTCCAACTGTTTCAAATTTATTAATTACCAAATTTATTTTTTCAAGTGCTACCAATCTATCTTTGTACTTGAGTGACACATTTTTTAATTCTATGAAATTTTCGAAACTTGCAGTCTGACTTAAATCTTTATCGTCATCAACATCCCTATTAGAATTTATTATTTCTTTATAAATTTGATCAAGTGAGACTTGTCCCTGCACTAAAGATAATCTATTTATAAGAATTGTATTTAATGAGGGATAAACTCTTAAAGCAGCAAAAAAATACAATGCAAGTATTGGAACAAAGGCAATAATATCTAATTTTAGAACTGATGCATAAAAGATTGAACTACATACCAAAAAAACAATAAAAAACTCTATAAATATTTTTGGTAATTTATTTATAATTTCAAACAAAACATTAGACTCAAACTCTCTAGTTATTGACTTAACAAATTTATCGATAAAATATTTTGATTTATTATATAACTTTACTTCTATTATAGACTCTAAAATTTGATTAATAATTTTGCTTTTTTCTCCTCTCTCAAAAAAAGCCATTTCAGATTTTTTCAGTAATTTTGAAGAAAATATCTTAAGGTAAATAAATATTAAAATTGTAGAAATGATCAAAATAAATATAGTTATTTTGTAATTTGCTACTAATAAAAGTAAAAATATTAAAAAAATTTGTGTAAATTCTTTAATCACAATTATAAATGATTTTAAATATGACACTGTTACATTAACTTCTGTTGTTATATTTCTTCCTAAAACTAAAGGATTATTCATAGTATGAAAAAGATAATTTTTTTTTAAATAAATGCTTGTAATTAAAGAGCTTATTTTAATTTTTATTTTATTAAAAAATTTTGCTTCAAAATAATGAAACAAAATACTGTAAATAAATTTTATTAAAAAAAATAACAAGATACTAACAGTAAAATAGAAAATTATATTTTCTTTATCAAGGAATGATTTACCTAATTTATAAATATTTTCGTTAAATTTTAATTGTTCTAACAAGAGATTTGGATCGACTATGATTGTAAAATATGCAGGTATTAATCCTACGCTTATAGTTTCGAGAATACTTATAACCAAAAATCCTAAAAAATATAATTTATAATAATTATTATCTTTTTTATCTAATATAATAGATATTTTATTTATGTTATCTTTAATCATTCTTTAAAATTATATTATTAATTATTTCGTATAATAAGAATTGTCCTTTCTTATTTAAATGAAAACCATCCGATGTGAAATTTGAATTATCTTTAATTTTATTTAGTTCGACAAAATTATTTTTCAAAACTTCTTTTAACATATTATTATAATTATTTAATCTTCCTGATGTACCAGGTCTTATTTTATCAATTCTTTCATCATTATGTATTTCAATCCATAAAACTTTTGATTTTTTGAATAAATATAAAAATTTTGACACTTGTTGCTTTAAAACTTCCACAGGAACTTTTGGTGTAGAATTTAAACTAATCAAATTCTTATTATATATAATATTTTCTTTTATTTTTTTTTTACTTATTTTGAATTTCGACAAAATTTTATAAAGAATACTGGCTTTATTATTATTAACAAATTGAGACTTAGTGTCATTTACGCCGGAATGCACAATAACAAAATTTGGCTCCCAATCTAAAAAATATGGAATTGAAAAATTTAATAATTCTGATGTTGTTACTCCTCCAACAATCATTGTCTGAATATCAAAATTTTTTAAGTTTTTTTGTAAATGATAAACATATGTGTCTTGCACACCTACAATTTCGTTTTCTGGCGCATTATAGCGTGGTAAGCAGTTTGAATCTCCAACTATAAGGATTTTTTTATTTTTCATTATAGCTTTTTATGGTTGCACATATGATCTTATATGATGTGAGCGTTTCATCCTCACCTGTTTTGAATCTAATATTAAATTCATCTTCTAAATTATCTACTAATTCAAAATGTGAAAGCGAATCCCATTTTTTTATTTTATATATTGCTGAGTTTTCATCTATATCCGAAATTTTACACCCAAATGTTTTTGATATAATTTTTTTTATTTTATTTTCCATCATAAAACTATAGATTAGGTATATATTCAATTATTTATTACAATGATACAAAAAATATACAAACGTATTTTTGAGATATTCAAAATTTATTTAAAACAGATTTAAAATGTTTAGAATTACAAAAAATTCCAAAATTTTTTTAGCTGGACATAATGGAATGGTAGGATCAGCTATATATAGAAAACTTCAATTTTACGGCTATAAAAGAATAATAATTAAAAATAAAAAAACATTAAATTTGCTTGATCAAAAAAAAACATTTTCTTTCTTAAAAAAAATTAAACCAAATTTGGTAATAATTGCAGCAGCAAGAGTGGGTGGAATAAATGCAAATTTAAAATCCAAAGACAAATTTCTTTATGAAAATTTACAAATTCAGAATAATTTAATACATGGATCTTATATAGCAGGAGTTAAAAATTTATTTTTTCTCGGATCTAGTTGTATATACCCTTCAAAGTGCAAACAACCAATGAAGGAAAAATATTTACTAACAGGCCCTTTTGAAAAAACAAATGAGGGATATGCAATTGCAAAAGTTTCTGGAATTAAAATGTGTGAATATTATAATCAAAATAAAGGTTTAAATTATTTAAGCTTTATTCCACCAAATATGTATGGTCCAAACGATAACTATGATTTAAATACATCACATTTTTTTCCTGCTTTAATTAAAAAAATATACTGGTGCAAAAAAAACAAAAAAAAATTTTTAAAAATATGGGGAACTGGCAAACCAAAAAGAGAACTTATGTATGTTGATAATTTTGCGGAGTCTATTATTTTCTTTTTTAATAAAAAAATTAAAGAACCTTTCATAAATATTGGTACAGGAAAAGAATATTCGATTAATTTTTTTGCTAATTTCATAATGAAAAAACTTAACGTTAAACTAAAAATTCGTTACGATAAAAAAAAACCAGATGGTATGAAAAAAAAATGTTTAGATATTAATTTGGCAAAAAAATATCAATGGAAACCACCAGAAGACAGTTTAAATAAATCTTTTATTCATGTCATAAAAGATTTTGAAAAGAAAATAAAATTATAAATGTTGAAATTATTTAAGATTACAGAGTCACTAAAAAAAATTTTAAATAATTTTAATTATAAAGTAGAGCATGTTAATTCATGGTACTTGAGACAAGAAAATCATATCTCAGAAATATCTGATGAAGAAAAAAATATTGTAAAAAAAATTCAACCATACACAATGTGTAAAGTTGCTAATCACTGGGCAATAATTCAAGCTATTAAACATATTAAAAAAAACAATATAGATGGTGATCTTGTTGAATGTGGAGTTTACAAAGGAGGAAATATAATTCTATATAAAAAAATTATCGATCAAATTGGTATAAATAAGCAAATATTTGCTTACGACACCTTCGAGGGTATGACAGAACCAGGAAAGTATGACAAGGATCTTAAAGATGTAAATGCATTTGATACTTACAAAAAATATAAGGTTTCAGATATGCCATGGTGCTATTCAAGTATTGATGAGGTAAAAAAAAATATTGAAAAATTCGGTCTAAGTCCTGATGAAGATTTCATTTTTATAAAAGGAAAAGTTGAAGAAACTCTAAAAAAAACAAAAAATCTACCTGAAAAAATTTCTCTACTAAGATTAGATACTGATTTTTATGAGTCAACAAAAATTGAATTAGAGACTCTATTCCCAAAACTTCAACCAGGTGGAGTATTAATTATTGATGATTACGGGCACTGGAAAGGATCAAAAAAAGCTGTTGATGAGTATTTTGAATTAGAAAAAAATTTTTACTGGTTTCATCGAATTGACTATGCAAGTAGATTACTAATTAAGTAAAATTATTGCATTATCTTATAGAGTATTTTTTTTATATTTTTTGTTTGATATTTTTTTTTACCCCAAACTTTATTAAAAAAAATTCTTAACTTCTTTTTATTGTTATTTTTAATTATTTTTTTTACATCATTAAAGTTATTTGCTTTGAAAACTATCTTGTCCTTAATCATATCGTCTGCAAAGTCATTATTAGTCATCAGTTTTATAGGAATAGCTTTGTATAATGTTGACTCTAATAAAGCAGTTGAAATTGTTGCAATAAAATAATCAATATTATGGCAACTATTAATATAATCTAGGCTCTCACTTTCAAAATATTTTATCCTTTCTTCTTGGCAAAATCTTATCCAGTGAGGACTCATTTTATGTTGAGGTTTAAATTTTAAAAAAAATTCAATTTCGTTATTTTTGCTGAGATGTTTAAGAAATTTAATTGTTTTTTTAAAATTTATATTCAAATCTAGTAAATATAATATATTTATTTTTCTATTTTTTATATTTGAGACTTTTTTACATGGGTATCCAGTAATTATAATTTTTTTGTTTTTATATTTTTTGTTTAAATTAATTAATTTTTTTTTAAAATAATTACTCCATACAAAAAAATGATCAAAAGTTAGATATTTTATAGCTACTGAATATTTACTAAATTTATAATGCATGTAACCAATAGATGAAATATTTAACTCCTTACAAACTTTAAGAAATGTTTGTAAAACTCTTTGGTCATCAATTGTTAAGAATTTTTTAATTTTTAAAAATTTAAAAATACTTTTTAGAATTCTATATATTCTAAATTCTTTCTTATGCAAAACATAATAATTATCTATAATTTTTTTTTTTTTAAATAAAAAAAAGGAGCTAAAAAAATCAATTGGAATATAAAAAAAAACATTTGGGTATAAAAAAAAAATTTTTAATGAATCTGTAAACGTTTGGCACCTAATAATATTCATAGATTTTTTTAAATTAAAATTATGAAGTATATATTTACTTCTATTATCGTATTCTTTTGAATTTTTATGGATAATAAAATAATTTGCAATTTTTATTTTTTTTAATTTACATAATAAAATTGTTATTAAAGACAAGAAAATTAAAATAAGATTTTTAATTATATTTGAAATTGAGATTTCTCTAGAACTAAAATTTTTATTTAAGATTAAGCTATAAAGGCTCCCTTTTGAAATTGAAAACTCTTCGCCAAATTTTTTTTCTATTTTATTAAATTTTAATAAAATTTTTTTGTGCATTTTTTTTGTTGATAAAATACTTTTTATTAATTAATACTTATATGATATATGGATCATGTCAAAATTTTAGACTGCACACTAAGGGATGGAGGTTATTATAACAATTGGGATTTTTCAAACAAATTTGCAAAAGATTATATCAAATCTTTATCCAATAGTTCAGTTAATTCAATTGAAATTGGCTTTAGAAAACCGATTACTACAAATATTGGATCAGGGCAAAAAGGGTTAAAAAAAATAGGAAATTTTTTAACCACCAAAGAAAGCTTTATTAAAAATTTTAAGTTTCCAAGAAATAAAACCATTGCTGTTATGATAGATCTCGCAGATTTTTTAAAGAAAAATAATTTTCAATATTTAAAAAAAAATTTTCCAGACTCAAAACTTAGTAAAATCAAGTTAGTAAGAATTGCCTGTAATTATGACGATAAATCTAGCCTACCTTTACTAATAAAATATTTAAAAAATAAAAATTATATGGTTGCAGCTAACTTAATGAAATTTACAATTTTATCAGATAATGAAATATATGCATTTTTCAACTTAGCGCTAAAGTCTGGAGCCGATTATCTATATTTAGCTGACAGTTTTGGCAGTTGTAGCCCAAGTAAATTAAATAATATTACAAATAATCTTAAAAAAAAAGGCATAAACATTAGTAAATTAGGTTTTCATTCTCATGACAATACTGGAAGTGCGCTCAAAAATACTATAGCTGCAATTAAAAATGGGTTCGGCATCATTGATACTTCTTTAATGGGAATGGGGAGGGGGGCTGGCAATTTAAAATTAGAGAAGTTTTTAAATTATCAAAAAAAATTTAATGAAGCAAAACAAATAAAGAATTTCACAAAAAAAAATATGTCCCAACTGTTGAAAAAATATAAATGGGGAAAAAATAAATTTTATATTTATTCGGCTAAAAATAGTATTCACCCAACTTTTGTTCAAAGACTTATTGAAGAGAAAAAATTCAATATTAAAGTTACCACTGATATTTTAAAGTTTTTAAAAAAAAATAAGGCAATGAATTATGATATGAATATTTTTGATAATCTATTTTTAAAAATGCAAAGTATTAATCAAAATTACAATACCAAAATTAAAAAGATAGCAATTTTTTGTGATAATAAAGATATTCAAAAATTTGATGTTAAACAATTAAAGTCTTCAGGCTATATTATTTCCTCACTAAATTTTACAAAACATATAAATCATAAATTTTTAGATTTAATATTCCAATCAAATGCATATAGGGTATTTACAGAAGTTGAAAAAATTTTAAAAATAAAAAAAATAAAATTAATTGTTCCACATTATGTTTTGTTAAAAAAATTTTTTAAAAAATTTAGTAACAAAATAATTAAATATAATATTTATAAAAATAAAAAACTTAAGATAGAAAGAAATTATTGTTATTTTGATAAAAATTTGGTTTTGGTTTATGCATTATGTTTCTGCATTTCTAATAAAATTAATGACATAAAAATTTTTGGATTAACTAAAAGTAGATCGAATCTTAAAATAATTGATATATTTAAAAACTTCAAAGGAACTAATAGTAAATTTATAATCTCAATTCAGTAAATTATTTTATAAGGAAAATTGAAATACTTTTTCTAAATATTTCTTTTTTCTGATCTATGACTTTTAATGGTCCAACAGCATGAAGAGAGTTAAATGTCTTAATATGTAAAGACATTTGATTTTTTTCAAAAGGCAATTCTCTAATCAATTCTGTCTCATCAAATGGAACAGTTTTATTAAATAAATTAAATTTGAATTTGTCTGATTTAGCTTTTAATATTTTTGTCCCAGTGTTTTTGATGTCTAATATCTCATCATTATCAATTATAGGAATTACAAAACCTATTAACTTATTACCACCATCTGTATGAGGAAGTATGTAACCATTTTTCGTTGATATTGATGAAAATTCAAAATCCACTCTTTTTTTTTTATTAAAAATATTTTTAATAATATTTTTAATTCCAGAATTATGGTCTAGGTTCATTCTTAAATCTATGTAATTTTTGTTTAAAAAATTATTCAAAACCTCTAAAAATTTTTCAGTATTTAGGTATTCATAAAATTTTTTTGTTGTTTTTGTTGAATTTAAAAATTTATAAAAATATTCGCTGTTTTTACTATTATTTCCTAAATTAAATTTTTCAAATTTATTTTCCTCACGCCTTTTATCTTTCATTTTTTTTAGTAAATCATGGTCGGGGTACTCAGTACAAATTTCGTTATAAATTGAAGTTTCTAGAAAATTTTTTATTACACAGTGTGGAAAAGGATCGTAAAAGAAAATTGATTTATCGAAATTTATCATTTAGGTTTCTAATTCAAATTTAATCTATATTAATTTTGTTTTAAGTAAATACATTAATAATTAATTGTATTATATTTTATGAAAAAAAATTTTTTGATCGTAATTCCCGCTAGATATAAATCTTCACGTTTGCTTGGCAAGCCTTTAATTAATATATTAGGTATACCAATGCTAGTTAGAACTTTTAAGCAATGTCAAAAAGTTACATCATCAGAAAATATAATCGTAGCTACTGATGACAAAAGAATATCAAGTTTATGTATTAAAAATAAAATAAAATATATAATGACATCAAAAAAATGTCTTACTGGAACTGATAGAGTAGCTGAAGTAGCTAAAAAAAATAAAGCAAAATTCTATATTAACGTTCAAGGTGATGAGCCTTTATGTAATCCAAATGATTTAAAAAAGATAATTAATTATTCAAAACGATATCCTAATAAAATATTTAATGGTTACACAAAAATAAAAGAAAAAAAGCTATTTTTATCAAGTAATATTCCTAAAGTTGTATTTAGAAAAGATGGTAGATTGTTGTACATGTCTAGAGCTGCTATTCCTACCACAAAAGAAAAATTTTTCGTTCAAGCCTGGAGACAAGTTTGTATTTATTCTTTTCCATATAAAGCACTCTTAGCTTTTGCAGCAAAGAGAAAAAAAACAAAGCTAGAAAGCATTGAAGATTGTGAATTAGTAAGATTTTTAGAACTAGGTTTTGATGTTCAAATGATAAGCATGTCAAATAAATCTATAGCTGTCGATACTAAGCAAGATCTTGTAAAAGTAAAAAAAAAACTACAGTAAAATTTTTTTAACTTTTTTCAAATCAGCTCTAGTGTCTACGCCGACAGTATCTTGAGAAGCTTCAAAAGAAAGAATTTTGTAACCGTTATCTAATATTCTCAATTGTTCCAAATTATTTTTTTTTTCAGAAATACTCATTTTAAGTTTGGAAAATATTCTAAGAAACTCAGATTTGTACAAATATATTCCCACATGTTTTAAAAACTCGTTTTTTCTTTGATTTGAAAGTATTTTTTTTCTACTAAATAATAAAACCTCATTTTTATGGTTTATTAATAATTTTACCTCATTTTTGTTGTTTTCTTTAAATTTTTTTTTTACATACAAAGTTGAAACTACAAATTCTTTTTTTTGTCTTTCGTAAAGCAATGTTTTAGTGATAAGTTTTCTTATATCTTTAATATTAATTAGTGGTTCATCTCCCTGAAGATTTAAAATCCATTTAAATCTTCTTTTTTTTGAAACTTCAGCTACTCGATCAGATCCAGTTTTATGTTTTTTATTAGTGATTATGCATGGTATTTTGTTTTTTTTACAAGTATTTAAAATTTTCGAACTATCTGTTGCAACTAATATTTTATAATTTTTAATCTTTCTTACATTTTCATAAACAAGCTCTATTAAGGTTTTATTCCCTATTTTCAATAAAGGCTTTTGTTTAAGTCTTTTTGCATTAAGTCTTGATGGGATTACAATAAGTAAATTATTTCTCATTATCTTAAATATTATTTACTTTATCTTATAATATTCGCAATCATTTAATTTTTTCTAGCAATAATTTGATAAGTAAGTATTTTGTCATTTTAAATTATAAAATGAAAAATATTTACCCAGTAATTGTTGGCCTAGGTTATGTTGGACTACCTATATTTTTAAATCTGCAAGAAAATTTTAAAACAATTGGATTTGATATTAACAAAGAAAGAATAATTAGTTTAAAAAAGAGAGAAGACTATAACAAAGAGTTTAGCAGAAATCAATTAAAGCTAAAAAAAAAATCAATGTACACAAATAAATTAAAAGACATCAAAAAAGGAAATTTTTACATAGTAGCTGTACCTACTCCCATTGATAAAAAAAATACACCAGATCTAACATTATTAAAAAAAAGTTGTAAATTTTTGTCAAAAATTATTAAAAAGGGAGATATTATATTTTTTGAGTCTACCGTATACCCAACTGTTACAAATGAAATATGTATTCCAATTTTAAATACTTCTGGATTACAAGAGAACAACGATTTTTATGTAGGATATTCGCCTGAGCGAATTAATCCAGGTGATAAAAAAAAAACATTGAAATCAATACCAAAAATTGTTGCATTTAAAAACAACATAATAAAGCAACCAGTAAAAAGGATTTATAGACACATATCAAAAAAAATTATTTTTTCAAAAAATATTATTGAAGCAGAGACATCTAAAGTTATTGAAAATATACAAAGAGATTTAAATATTGCTCTAATTAATGAAATTTATAAAGTTTGTTATATTTCAAATATAAATTTTAGAAATGTATTAAATCTAGCAAAGTCTAAATGGAACTTTATTCCATTTGAACCCGGTTTAGTAGGTGGTCATTGCTTACCTGTTGATCCCTACTATTTTTCTTATTTTGCAAAAACAAAAGGAGCAAAAACAAATATAATATTAAATGGGCGCAAAACAAATAATAGTATGACAAATTTTATGGTGAGTAAAATTTCTAAACAAATTAATAGCATTGATAATTTTTATAAAAAAAAAATATTAGTTATGGGTCTTACCTATAAAAAAAATGTTGCCGATACTAGAAATTCTTTAGCAATTAAAATATTAAAAATATTGCAAAAAAAGTTTAAAAATATTGAGGCATACGATCCTTTAATAGAAAATAAAAAATATAAAAGTCTTAAATTTGTAAGAAGAAAAATGATAAATAAATTTGATATTTATATTGTATTAATTAAACATAATATTTTTAAAAACATAATAAAAAAAATTCACAGAAAAAAAATTATATATCCATTCTTATAATATTATTTTAATTCATACAGTCCGTAGTTATTTCCGTATACCATTTTGCCATCTAAATTAATTCTTTCACCTTCGCTTATAAAACGAAATATTGATCTTAAATTACTAAAATATATTATTCCTGAGTCACTAGATTTATAAACTCTTTTTCTTATAAAATTTTTTTTAACATAATCTGTAATTTTATAATTTTCGTCATTCTCATCTATTACTACAAAATTATATTTTTTTTTGGCAAGATCAAAAAAATTATCTAAATCATTTATTATAAGGCTACCTGTTTCAAATACATTGAGATTATTTTTTAATTTTTTTCCATCAATTAAGTTATCATTAATTCTTTTAATTTTTTTTTGAACTGACGAATAATTATCTCTTTCAAACTTATTAGTATTTATAAGCTTTTCTTCATGTAAAGTTTTATAAAATAATAAATTTTGTAAATTTTTTCTAAAATAAAATTCATTAGAAATATACAATATTGAATTATTTATATTTTTATTGGCTAAAAAAAATTCGTAAAAAGAATGATTATTTGCCGTTAAAGACCATATTCCATTTCTTACGTTAAATTTTTGATAAGAAAATAGAATATTTAACATAATAAAGAAAATAATAATTTTTTTAGCTTCGTGTCTAATTAAAATATCTTGAAGAATAATTGCTTGAAGCAAATAAACTAAACATATTAATCCTGAAAAATATCTTATTTGAATAATAACTTTTCCTGAAATTGAAAATAAAATTATTGGTTCTAAAAATAATAAAGCGATTATAATAAAATTTTTTTTATTATAGTAATTTTTGCATAAATAAAAAAATGAAAAAAAAAGGAATATTACAAAAATAAACTCTGTAAATGTAATAATCTTTAAACTTAGAATTAATTTTTTATAAAATAAATTTATGAAATCAAAAGTCGAATTATATTGCATGGTATCGCTATTAAAAATAAAACCAAAAGGCCCTTTTGAGTTTTCAAATCCGGATGATAAAAAAAAATTTGGAAAAAAACCAAGAATTAAAAAAATTAATAAAAAAATAATTAAATATTTAAAATTATTAAATTTATATTTTTGATAGTGAAGAACAAGAATTCCATAAATTGAAATTATTGAAGACCAATAATTAATTCCCCAAGATAATGATGCAAGAATAGAAAAAATTATGTAGCTTTTAAAATTAAATTTATCTAATTTTCTGAGAAATTTAATTAGAAAGTAAAGCTGAATTAGAAAAAATAATAAATAATAAGAATTTTTACCATTTACGATTGAAATATCTGTTAGGAAAAGGGAAAAAATTAGGGAGACAAACATTGGAAAATATATGTAAAAATTTATTTTTAATTTTTTGAATATTAAATAAAAAATATATAAAGAAATTGTTGATACTATTAAACTGGAGACTCTGCCGTAAAAAATTACAAGTTCTGGGTTTAAATATATCCTGTCCTTAATTTCAAAAAAAGAAACCGAATTAATAATAACTTCATTTAAAAAAATAAGATTCGAAATCAAAAAAATATTTAAAAAAGGTGCAATAATTGGATCAATGACTCTAAATTCAATACCCGTAATATAAGTTAGGTAAGAAAGGCTGCTTATCAGAAATGCAATTTCATCACTATTGGGAAAAAAAGGAAGACCATAATTAATATTGTTGAAGTGTAAAAGAAAGAAAATAATTAAAAGAAAGATTATTAATATTTTTTGAATATTTTTTGTTGGACTAATCATAAACTTTTATATTTTATTCTCTATATTTTGTCTTGAAAAATTTAAAATAATTTCATTCCAGATATATTGTTCATGTTCATAGTTACCATTAAGATAATTTTGATATCTTATTTTGAAGAAATCTAAATTTAAAATCAAATCTTCATTTAAAACACGCTTAATTAATCTTTTATTTTTTAATATTGAATTTTTATTGAATGCAAAACCATGTTTTTTAATTTCAAAATCATCCTTGATAAAGCTAGAAAATATTTTTTTCATTAGTTTTCTATTTTTAAAAAAACTAAAATTTTTTTTTGAAGATAAATCTATAGAATAATTAAGCAAATCTTTGGATAAATATGGAGATCGGCATTCAATAGAATTTATCATACTTGAATAATCCACCTTAGATAAAATATTTGGTAAGTAATATTTAATGTAATAAAATTGTGCAAATTTCATGAAATCTGGCTCTTTATTAAATAAACTTTTTATTTTTTTAGAATGTTTAGATTTCAATTTTCTTTTTTTGAAATAAATTTGATAATCCTCATCTGTAAAATTAGATATCCATAACTTATTTACCAAATATATTTCTTTATCAATAAATTTAAAAAAAAACTTTATTTTTTTAGACCAACTTAAATAATCATTAGTAATTTTAATATTTTGAAATGGATATTTTATAATTTTTAATAAAAAATTTGGTATCATACTTTTTATAAATTTTGTGAAGTAAAAACCTTTGAACGCTAAATATCCAAAAAAAATTTCATCACCACCATCTCCACCGATAACTGCATTTGTTTTGTTTTTCTTAATTAAATTAAATAATCCATAGGTTGGAACAATTGATGAGTCTCCTATAGGAAAAAAAATATTTTTTCTAATTTTATGAAAATAATTAATCAAATCTTTCTCGCTAAGTACTTTCGATTTATTAAAATTATTTTGAGTTTTTTTTATAAACCTTAATTCATCATAAGTTTTTTCTTGAAAACCAATAGTAAATGACTTAATTTTTTTTTGTTTTTTTAAAATAATTTTTTTTAGAACATTTGAGTCAAATCCACTGCTAAGACAAAGTCCAACTTTTTTATCAGCTATTAAATAATTTGAAGTTATTTTTTGAAATATATTACTTATTTCTGTTGTTTTTCTTTTGGGAAAAAAAATATTGTAATCTCCTCCATTTTCAACTCTCCAGTAGTTTTTTTTTGAAATCTCATTTCTTTTAAATTTTATAATTTCTCCTGGGCATACTTGATGGATATTTTTATACAAAGTTTCTGGAGCTGGGAAATGATTAAACTTTAAATAATTTCCATAATTTTCTTTTGAAATTTGAAATTTATTGTCATACTGAAATATTCCATTTATTTGACTAGAAAAAATTACTATATTTTTTTTTTTGAAATAAAATAAGGGTTTTTGCCCAACATAATCTCGAGATAAAATCATTTCTTTATTTTTAAAGTCAAAAATACTCACTGCCCACATTCCATCAAAATAGTTAAAACTTTTTTCTTTCCAATGGCTATAGGAATTTATTAATACCTCTGTGTCTGATTGTGTTTTAAATTTAATTTTTTTTTCTAAAAAATTTCTCAGTTCTTTAAAATTATATATGGTTCCATTAAATACCAAAAGAAATCTCTTGTCATGAGATAGCATTGGTTGATTTCCACCTGCTTTGTCAATAACTGATAATCTATTCATTCCAAAAGATATTTTGTACTTTTTATTGTTGAAGAAAGTTTGTTTATCTGGACCACGATAAAGCTGACATTTTGACATTTTTTTTAATAATGCATTATTTGTTTTTCCAATTATCCCAAAAATTGCACACATATTTTAAAAAAAATTATTATATAAATTACTTTTATACTATAATCTCTAAATTAATGAATTATTCAATAGTCATACCACTCTATAATGAGTCTGAAAATATTAATCAGCTTAATTCTGAGCTTTTAAAAGCACTTAGTGACTCAGAAATTACAAATAACAAATTTGAGATTATTTATGTCAATGATGGCTCTACTGATAATACTTCAAATCTTCTTAAAAAATTAAATAATAATATTAAAACAATTATTTTAGAAAATAATTCTAATTTAGCCCAATCAAAGTCAATTTTAAATGGAATTGAAGTATCGAACTATAACAATATTATTTTATTAGATGGAGATCTTCAAAGTGATCCAAAAGATATAAAAAAAATGATAGATATTTACAATAAAAAAGAAAATATACTTGTACATGGTTTTAGAAAAAATAGAAATGATCCATATTTTACAAAAATTTTACCAAGCAAAATCGCAAATTTTGTTGTAAGAAAATTCACAAATTCTAAAATTTTAGATCATGGTTGTTCATTAAAAATATTCGATAAAAGTATGATAGATATTAATGATTTTTTTGGCGATTTTCATAGATTATTTGCCGCTCAAGTAAGCAAAGATATAAAAATCATAGAAGTTGAAGTGAATCATAGACCAAGAACTAAAGGAAAAAGTAAATATGGATTTGAGAGAATATTTAGAGTTTTTATAGATTTGATATTTATAAAATTTTCAAGAAACGAAAGTTCTTATTTTTATACTATCGGTTATTTAGGTCTGTTATCCTTTTTACTTTCTTTAGCAAGTTTATCGTACATGATGTACCTAAAAATTTTTGTCGGAAAATCTTTTATAGCAACTCCCCTTCCGATCCTATTTGTTTTTTTTACACTTGCTGGTTTAATTTTTTTTTCAATAATTTTGATGTTGGAAACTTTAAAAAAAATGTTTAAAGAAGGAAATGCTAAAACTAAGAATTTTACAATTTATAAAAAAGATTAGTAATTATCTATAAATTCTTAGAATATAAATATGCCTAAGATTTTAAGAAACTTACTTATATGGTTGCCAATTCCAAGCGGAAATTACTTTTGTTTTTTTTTCAATTTTTTTTCGCTATTATTAAATTCTAATATCAAAATTTCTTTTGAAGATGGTTTTTATTTTATTAAAAATTTAAAATGGAGATTTCATCACAGAAAAATGGGGGTTTATTGTTATCTATTAGGAATAAATAAGAGAATTAATTTCTTAAAAAAAAAATATTTTTTAAATAAGATCAATTTTAAAACAGATGACATCATAATAGATTGTGGAGCAAATAATGGAGATTTATCTCTGTGCTTTGATAAAAAAATTAAATATTACGGCATTGAGCCTAGCCCTATAGTTTTTAGTAATTTAAAACATAATGTAAAAAACCAAAAATTAATAAATAAAGCGATTTGGAAAAATTCTAAAGACAAGGTTTCTTTGTATTTAAGTGACGAAGGTGGTGACAGTTCAGTAATACCAATAAGTAATTACACAAAGAAAATAGACATTCTAACTATTACATTAGATGAACTTATCGATGACATTGGTTCACAAATTAAGTTAGTAAAGATTGAGGGCGAAGGATCTGAGCCAGAGATTTTAGAGGGTTTGAATAAAAATTTGTCACAAGTTGAGTATTTGAGCATAGATGCTGGTTTTGAAAGAGGAATTGATCAAAAATCAACTTTTGAAGATTGCAAAACATATTTGAAAAAAAATAACTTTGAATTAATCAATTTTGACAAAAAAAATTATGTACTATTGTTTAAAAATCTTTATTCAGATCAATAAATGAAAATTACTTATATTGCCGAAACATTATTGACAAATAAAAGTGCATATACTCACCATGTTCTAAAAATGTGCGATGCTTTTTCAAAAAAAAATGATGTTTGTTTAATAATCCCTTGGAAAGAAAAAAAAATAAACTTTTTAAAAATTAAAAAAAAATTTCTTTTTACTTCGAAAAAAAAATTTTTAATAAAAGATATCTTGAAATTTAAATTAAGTAATTTCATTGACCGTATTTTATTTGGATTTAAGGTTGCAAAAGATATAAAAAAAAAACACTACGACATTATTATTACTAGAAGTGTAGTATCAAGTTTTTTTTTGACCATATATAAAATTAAACATTTTTTAGAAATTCATTCAGAACTTAAAGGTCTTTCTAAATTTGCTATGATTAACTTAAATTTTATTAATTCAAAGTATGTTTTAAAAGTCATTTTTATTTCAAAGGCATTAAGAAAAAAATTTTTAATTGTCGATAAAGAAAATACCTTGATACTCCACGATGCAGTGGATACGAAAAATTTTAATTATAGAATAAAAAGTAAAAGAATTAAAAACGTAACTTATGTAGGAAGTTTTTATAAGGGAAAAGGTATAGAATTAATAATTGATATTGCAAGATATTTGAGGAATTTAAATTTTAATTTATATGGAGAATTAAAAAAAGATATTGAAAATATTCCAAGCAATGTAAAGCTTCACGGATATGTAGATTATAGAGAGGTTACAAATGTTTTAAATCAATCAGACATATTACTTCTTCCAAGTGCTAATTTTCAATTAGGAAGATCATCAAGTGTGAATATAGCAAATTACAATTCTCCTTTAAAGATGTTTGATTATTTAGCTTCAGGAAAAATATTAGTTTCATCGAGATTAGAAGGTATTTGTGAAGTACTAAAACATAACTATAATTCTTTACTAGTGAAAAAATATGAATGTAGAATGTGGGTAAAATGCTTAAATGATATTTTAAACAATAAATATAATTTAAAAAAATTAAGAAAAAATTCTATTAAAACTTCTTATAAATTTACATGGGAGAAAAGAATAAACAAGATTATTGAAGTTCATAAAAAAATTAAAAGAACTAATTATTAATTTTTTTTTCGACCAGTAAAAATGACCAGCAAAAAAATTGTGGAAAAATTTTTCCAAGTATTTTTTCAATATAATACAAAAAAAATAATTTATTCCTTGTTTTATAAATTTTTATAATTTCAAATTTCGATTTATAATCTTTGTTATTTTCGATAAATTTTTTTATATTTTCAAAATTAGTAAACCAACGATGTCTATCATCATTTGGTTTTCCAGAAAAATGAAATTTATTTGTCAGTTTTCCTTTAAATAAAAAATTAAGTCTTATCTCGTAATAAGCTTGATTTGGAAAATTAATCAATAAAAGTTTTTTTGAGTATTCTTTACAGTTTTTATAAAATTTTAATGGATCATCAAGATGTTCAATTACGTCTAAAGCAGCTATTATATCATATTTTTCATTAATTTTATCAAACTCTTTATCTAAATTAATTATTATATTGTCATTATCATTTTGGAGTCGGTCAACACCTGTATATTGTAAATCATCCGATATAAATTTTTTTAGAAATTGATCTCTTGCACCAAGATCTAGAAGTGTCATATTTTTTGAGCTTTCTTTTTTAATGATTTTTTCAACTATTTTGAATTTTTTATCAATCCACATTGAAATTATTGTATATTGATATAATAAATTTGCATATTAATTTTTTATGTCAATATTAATTACTGGAATTGCTGGTTTTATAGGTTTCAATTTTGCTCAAAAATATTTAGAAAAATTTCCAAAGAGTAAAATAATTGGAATTGATAATTTAAATAATTACTACTCAACAAGATTGAAATTAGCGAGACTTCAAATATTAAAAAAAAAGATTAAGTTTTACAAAATTAATTTAGCAAATAAAAAAGATATAGAAAAAATATTTAAAAATA
>CACDFC010000020.1 GCA_902552035.1 uncultured Pelagibacteraceae bacterium
TAGTTTTTTCTATTTCGACAAATATTTTCTTGTTTTTAAAATCTTCAAGGCTTGTAGATGAATTAATATATCCAAAAGCAAGAGATTTTTTATAATTAAAAGAGTAGTTTCCAGAAGTCGTTCTACCCACAATTTTATCTTCACAATAAATAGGTTCATCATGCAGTAATAATGGTTGGCCTGGTTTAGTATTATTTAAAAATAATGAAACAAATCTTTTAGATAGTTTTTTATCTTTTATTTTTAGTAGTGCCTCTTTACCAATAAAGTTTATATTTTTTTTATAGCTTATCGCAAATTGAAGACCAGCTTCATACTGGTTTTCTTCTGGTGAAATATCGTGACCCCAATGTAGAAAGCCACTTTCCATTCTCATTGTATCCAGAGATAGCATGCCACCATGACTTAAATTAAATTCAACTCCTTTTTTAACGATTAAATTATATATTTCTTTTGACTCATTCATTTTAATATAAAGTTCGAAACCTAATTCACCAACATAGGATAATCTTTGAACCCAAACTGTTTTGTTATTAATTGTAATATTTTTTCCAGATCCAAATTTAAAATTTTCATTTGTTAAGTCGTCTTTAGATATTTTTTCCATAAGTTTTCTACTCTTAGGTCCAAAAAGTCCTAGACAAGCTAAATCATCTGTAACATCTTTAAGTTCAACATCTTTAGATAAATATTTTAATATATGAAATTTGTCGTGTTCTTTAGTGGCAGCTGATGATATAACTCTAAAATGATTTTTGTTTAAACAAACAACTGTTAAATCAGTTTCAATTCCAGCATCTTCGTTTAACATTTGAGTATAAGTAGTTTTCCCAGGTTCATTTTTAATATTTGCTGTGCAAATTTTTTGTAATTCCTGATGAGATTTTTCACCTATCAAATCATATTTTGAAAATGCTGTTAAATCATACAAACCAACATTTTCAGTTGTATTTTTTGTCTCAAATTCTACTGAGGGATACCAATTTTGATAATTATAACTATATTTAAATTGTGGATCCTGATTTTTTTTTGCAAACCACATTGGTCTCTCATAACCGGAAGATACTCCAAAACAAGCACCTGCTTTTTTCAATTCTTCATGATATGGAAGTAACTTCTGATTTCTTGATGTAATGTGTTGTTTGTATGGCCAATGCATACCATAAAGATCTCCTAAAGTTTCTGTTATCCTTTCGGTAATAAATTCTAATTTTGAATGAAATTTTTGAAATCTTTTTATATCGTATATAAATAAATCATCATTGATATGTCCATTTATCATCCATTCGGCTGTAACTTTCCCTACTCCCCCACCACTACCAATGCCAATGCTATTTAAGCCACAACAAGCAAACAGATTTTTTAAACCCGGAACTTCTCCTAAAAGTGTGTTTGTATCCGGTGTAAATGATTCAGGTCCTGAAAAAAATTTTCTTATTCCAGCTTTCTCTAATAAAGGAACTCTTTTTAGTGCTGCTTGTAAAAATGGTTCAAAGTGATCAAAATTTTCTGGAAACTCTGCAAATGAAAAATCTTCTGGAACTTTATGATTATTTTTAAATGCTGGAATTGACTTACCTTCGAATATACCAATCAACATTTTTCCAGCATCCTCTTTCAAATATAATCTGTCATCAAAATCTCTTAAAACTGGAATTGTTTTTGGTAATTCTTTAATTCCTTCAGTTATTACATAAAAATGTTCAGCTGGATAAAGAGGAATACTTACGCCAATTTCTTGACCAATCTGTCTTGACCACATGCCAGCAGCAAGAACAATATATTCACATTCAATAGTTTTTCCATTAACAATAACTCCTGCAACTTTCCCATTTTTTTTTAATATTTTAGAAACTGGAGACTTTTCAAAGATCTTTACTCCTTCTTTTCTAGCTGCCTTTGCTAATAAATTAGTCACTCCTACAGGATCAGCTTGACCATCGCCAGGCATAAAAATCCCTCCAATAATATTTTTTTCATTAATAATTGGATAAATTTTTTTTATTTGTTCTAGATTTAAGACTTCTACATTTACATCATATAATTGAGCTGTAGTTGCCTGTCTTTTTAATTCCTGCCATCTGCCTTGAGTAGTTGCGATAGATAAAGCGCCGTTTAATTTCAATCCACTAGAAAAATCAAATTCCTTTTCTAGCTTTTTATAAAGTTCTAATGAATACTTTCTTACTTTTGTAATTCCAGCCGACGGACCAAGTTGACTTACCAATCCAGCAGCGTGCCACGTTGTTCCCGAAGTTAGTTGGTCTCTCTCTAAAAGTAAAACATCCTTCCAGCCAAATTTTGCAAGATGGTAAGCACAAGATGTACCAGATACTCCACCACCAATTACAACTACTTTCGTTGCACTTGGTAATTCTTTCATTTTATATCATTTGTATTCCTACCCCAGTTTTTGGATAGGTATAAAGATTATAGTTTGCTGTTAGCTCTTCCCCTGCTTTAATGTCTTTTATTGAAACCATAAAAAAAAATTTTGCATCACTTTTTTCATGAAGATTATAAAATAAATTTTCTCCCTTATTATCTTCGCCGTCTTGAAATTTTTTAACTGGCGCATCAATATCTATTTTATCTCCAAATTTTAATTTAGGTATTACATCTGATACCATTCTAATTACAGTTGGATCGTTAGAGTGATTATAAAATCCACCAATTGGTGTTCTAATATACTTATTTTCGAACTGTTCATCTCTAATATGAGTTATTCCAATAAAAGAGCCTTTTTTAATATCTTGTGTAGCAAATAAACCCAAACCTTCAATTGGCGATCCTTTAATTGTTAATCCATCTGGTAAAGGTCTATAACTCATAATATTTTAATTAATTAATAATTTTTTCAGGTGAAACATAACTATGACCAAAAATATTTGCAACAGCTTTAAATGTAACATCCCCTTTATGGACATTTAAACCTGCTAAAAAATTTGGATCATCTGCTAAAGCTTTTTTATAACCATATTTTGCCAATTTTGATAAAAATGGAAGAGTTGCCTTATTTAACGCTAGAGTTGATGTTCTTGGAACTCCACCTGGCATATTTGAAACACAATAATGAACCACATCATTAACTATATAAGTGGGGTTAGCGTGTGTTGTTGGTTTACTTGTTTCAACGCACCCACCTTGATCAATCGCAACATCGACTATTACTGATCCTTTTTTCATTTTTTTTATCATTTGCTTCGTTACCAGTTTAGGTGCTTCAGCCCCAGGTATTAAAACGCCTCCAACCAATAAATCACATTCGGCAATTAATCTTTCTAAATCAGTTTTATGACTTAGTTCTGGAATTATTTTATCTCCAAACATTTCTACTAATTGATTAAGTCTATCTTCAGATTTATCAACAATGTGAACTTTTGCCTTCATTCCTGTTGCGATGATAGCGGCATTCTCACCTACTACTCCGCCACCCAAGATTACTACATTACCTGGATCTACTCCTGGAGCTCCTCCTAATAACAAACCTCTTCCCTTTTGATTTTTTTCTAAACAATGTGCGCCTGCTTGTACTGACATTCTACCGGCTACCGCACTCATTGGCGCTAAAAGTGGAAGTCTACCATTATTATCAGTAACTGTTTCATATGCTATACAAACTGATTTGGAGTCTATAAGACCTTGAGTTAATTCCTTTTCAGCTGCTAAATGGAGATAAGTAAATATGACTTGATTTTCTCTAATCATTTCAACTTCATTAGACATAGGTTCTTTAACTTTTACAATTATATCAGAACTATTGAAAATTTCGGACGCATCCTCTATTATTTTGGCACCTACACTTTTATATTCATCATTATAAAAGCCAGCTTCGTAACCACCATTATTCTCAACTAAAACCTCATGACCCTCAGAGACTAATAGCTTTACACTTTCTGGTGTTAAGCCAATTCGATTTTCTTGAGGTTTAATTTCTTTTGGAACACCAATTTTCATATATGAAAATTAATTTTTTTTACTTTTTGAATAATTTGAAATTCCTGTTCTTAATTTTTCTATAATTTCATCTATATGTTTCTTTTCACAAATAAACATTGGTGCAATTATCAAACAATCTCCTGTTGCTTTAAAATTTACTCCTGCTTCATAACAATGTTTAAAACAAGTTAAACCAGCGGCACCAGGTTTTTTATCTATTTTAATATCAATTCCTCCCATCATTCCATAACCTCTAATGTTTTCAACAATATCAATATCTTTAAGTGAAAATAAACCTTTTTGAAAATATGGTGCTAGTTCTTTTGCTCTATTAAAAATATCATCTTTTTCTATTATATCTTGAACCGCTAAACCAGCAGCAACAGAAATCGGTATACCTGAATAAGTGTATCCATGAAATAGTTCTATTGTTCCTTTAGGTGCGCTATCCATAAGTGTATCATAAATTTCTTCCTTACATGCAACTACTCCCATCGGACTTATTCCATTCGTTGTAGCTTTTGCCATTGTCATTATATCTGGAGTTACACCAAATTCCTGTGAACCAAAAGGAGATCCCATTCTTCCCCAACCAGTTATCACTTCATCAAAAATTAAAAGTATTCCATGCTTATTGCATATTTCTCTTAGTCTTTGTAAGTAACCTTTGGGTGGAACAAGTGTCCCTGTAGATCCAGCAACAGGTTCAACAATACAAGCTGCAATATTTTCTGAACCAAAATTCATACAAATTCTCTCAAGGTCATCTGCTAACTCTGCACCTGTTTCAGGTTGGCCGCTAACAAACTTATGTTCTGGTAAGTGGGTATGTCGCATATGAACCACACCAGGCATTAATACACTTGCAAAAGTTTTTACGTTATTAACCATTCCTCCAACAGAAAGAGCTCCTATATTCATTCCATGATAACCTCTTTCTCTTCCAACAAATCTGAATCGTTGACCTTCTCCTCTTGCTTTATGGTATGCTACACTTATTTTAATTGCTGTTTCAACTGCAGTAGATCCACAAATTGTATAAAAAATTTTATTTAAATTTCCTGGTGTGTGCTTTGAAATTCTTGTAGCTAACTCAAAAGAACCGCCAAATCCTTGTTGAAATGGTTGGCAATAATCTAAGGTTTGTAACTGTTTTGTAATAGCATCAATAATTTCTTGTCGTCCATGACCTAAAGGATTGCAAAATAAACCTGAACTGGCGTCTATTTGAGTTTTGCCTTCATGATTTTTTAAATAGACTCCTTTTGCACTTGTAATTAATCTTGGTTTTTCCTTAAAATCTTTATTCGATGTAAATGGCATCCAATGCTCATTTAGCGAATTTGGCATTGATGTTTTTTGTGAACTCATAATTTTAAACTTTATTTGTTTTTAATCTAATTTTTAATTTTTAAATAGAAAATTAATTTACAATTAAAAAAATAAAATACAACTATAGATTGATTTTGTAAATCAATTTGGCGCAGATTAGACTTAAAAATCATTTACTTCTTCATTATTTTGAATTTAAATACATTCATAATTAATTAATTAATGAGGAGAAAAATGAAAAAAATAATTAGTTTTCTTCTAGGTTGTTTTGTTGCTCTAAACTTGAGTATTTCAGTTGCAAATTCTGCGGCTAATGAAGTTAGAGTTGCTTACTTTTTAGAATGGCCAAGTCCAAACCTTGAGGACATGCAAAAGAAAAATTTTGCAAAAGCTCTTGGTGTGCCAGTTAAATGGACTAACTTCACAAATGGTGGAGCAATGACTGATGCAATGCTAGCAGGAGATATTGACATTTCTTATTCACAAGGTTTAGTGCCTTTCATTAACGCAGTTAAATCTAAAGCGCCTATCAAACTTGTAGATATAGCAATGGAATATGGAATGGGTGGAACAACTTGTGTAACATCTAATGCTTCTGGTATTACAAAGGCAAATGCTACTGAATTAGAAGGTAAAAAAGTTGCTGTACCTCTTGGAACAATGGCTGAATATGTTTTCGATGAAAGTATGAAAGTTGTTGGAGCTGACAGAGGTAAAATGGACATCATTCAAATGGACCCTGAAGAAGGTGCTGCTGCTTTAGTAAGTGGTGATGTTGTAATGGCATGTTTATTTGGAGGTAACTCAATTAAAGCTGCAACTGCAGTTGGATCTAGATTATTGACAGTCCAAGAGGCTAGAGACGCAGGTATCTTAGGTATAGATATTACTTCAGTAACTACGAAGTTTATGAAGGAAAACCCAGGAATGCTAAGAACATTTATAGAGGTAACTCACGAAGCTAATGCAAGATATAAAGCTGGAAAAAGCGATATGAATTCTATGTCTAAAGCTTCTGAAATGAAAGTTGCAGATATGAAAGATACATTAGATGGGTTTAAATTTCTTTCACCAGAAGAAACTAAACAGTCTATGGAGAGTGGAAATCTTAAGGCGTTCCTTGATGGTATGGGAACACCTAAAGGAAATGTAGATACTAGTTTTTTACCTTTATAATTTGAAGGTAAATTGAAATTAAATAGGCGCCAATTTATTAAATTGGTGCCTATTTTTTTTATTAATATTTTATTATAAAGTCATCTTATGAGTGATCTAGTTTCTGAAAATCTAAACATGATTTTTAAATCTCCAAAAGGTGAGACTGTTCATGCATTAAAAGATTTAAACTTCACAATTAAAAAAGGTGAGCTTTTAACAGTGTTGGGTCCTTCTGGGTGTGGAAAAACTACATTATTAAATATTGCAGCTGGTTTTATTAGACCAACATCTGGAACTATAACATTAGGTAATAATGAAATTAATGGACCAGGAGTTGATAGAGGAATGGTTTTTCAACAAGGAGCTTTGTTTGAATGGTTAACAGTTTCTGAAAATGTAAATTTTGGACTGAGGATGAAAAAAGAAAATCCTGAGAATACAGCAAAAAAAGTTGATGAGTGGTTAGAAATAGTTGGATTAAAAGGATTTGGAAATACACCAACTTATCAATTATCTGGTGGTATGCAGCAAAGAGTTGCTCTTGCAAGATGTTTAATAAATGACCCAGATCTAATTCTTATGGATGAACCTTTAGGTGCACTTGATGCGTTGACAAGAGAAAAGATGCAATCTTTAGTTTTAAAAATTTGGAAGGAAACTGGAAAAACAATTATTTTAATTACTCATTCTGTAGAAGAAGCTCTGCTACTCGGTGAAAGATTGTATGTTATGGCACCAAGACCGGGTAGAATACATAAAGAGTACAATCTTCCTTTTGCAGAAATGGGTTTAAAAGAGGATTTAAGAGAAATCAAAAAAAATAAAGAATTTTCATCAAAAAGAGAAGAGATACTGTCAATGATATGGAATATGGAAGAAGAAATTATGGGGAAAGAAAATTAAATGCTTACCCAAATTATCACAATATTAATTCTTGTATCCATTGTTGGATGTATCCTTTATGGTAGAAAATTAATAAGAACGGAAAAAGTAGATGCAGTTTTTGGAAATCCAGAGAGAGCTAAAGGAGGTACTCACTGGGTAATTGTGGGAAGCAGTGCGATCTTACTTATTTGGTTATATTACTCTTGGGATATTGCAAAAGGTTTTTACCCCGAATCTGCTAATGAATTATGCCAAGTTGCCAAAGTAAATGACTCTTTATTAGGACTAAAATATCAGTTTCCAATAGAAGAGAGAGAATTTAAAAGTACTTCTATAATAAGAATCGAAAACAAGAACCTTCAAAAAATTATTAATGAGATACAAAAATCATCAGATTTAAATGTTGAGCAAAAAAAGGTACTAGTCGAATTTGCTAATAAAACTGGTCTGTTAATTCCTTTGTTAACAAACAAATATTTAATGGAGGAAAGTACAAAAGTAAAAATTAAAGAAATGACAAATAAAATTAGATTATTAAGTTCTAATTTTAAAAAGAAAGATTATCCGTTTGAAACAGAAACAGAAAAAAATGAACGTCAAAAGGCAGTATCGGAAGAAGGTGGTTGGAGTATTATTAAAGTTGAATCAGGAACTGGATCTATTGAAAATACAATAGAAGTACCTTTGATACCTGCGACTGATAGAGGATTAAAATTTCATGCTGCTGCAGAAGAACTTCAAGTTATTAATGACGAATTTTTTAAATTGAGAAATCATAATTCTAATTTTAAAACCTCAATAAAAGGACTAAAAAATGAGATAAAATCTTACAGAAAAAACTTAGATGATACAGATGAATTGGCATCTACCTATGCAAAAGATATAGTTAAAATAGCAAGAAGAATTGAATATGCTAGTATCTATCCACCAGATGCACTTAATGAAATGCAAAATGCAATCATTGAATTCGATAATCTTCAAAAATCCGAGCAAGGTGGTCTTCGATTAATCGATATGCTACTGTTTCCAGCAGGAACAATAGTTGCAAGTGGTCCAAGCTGCTCTGAGCAAGGTTCAGGAAGATGGTTACCAAAACCATCAGATACATTTAACAAATTTATATTAATGTCCAAGCCAAGCGTTGGTTACAAAAATATTCCTTTACTTTGGATTGATATGATGGATGTAAGTAAAATAATTGGATTTATTTTACCAGATTGGATAGCAGATATTCTGCCTGGTAAGTACCCAGTGCATAGTAAAGACGGAATTGTAGAGCAGAATTTCAAAGGTAAAGTTTTAAAAATTGTTACTGGTGATTTTAAATTATTTAAAATTCCTGTGCCTTATGGACATATTTGGGATTCATTCCTTAGAGTTTTTCTAGGTTTAGTTTTTGGAATTATAATTGGTGTACCTCTAGGACTATTTATGGGTCTAAATAGATTTGCAAAAGGTTTTTTTGATCCATTAATTGAACTATATAGACCTGTGCCACCGTTAGCATGGGCTCCATTAATAATATCAGTTCTTGGAATTGATAATACAGGAAAAGTATTTCTTTTATTTATGGTTTCTCTTTCAATTATGATTATTTCTGCAAGAGCTGGTGCCTCTGGAACACAATTATCAAAAATCCATGCAGCTCATTCATTGGGGGCATCTAAGAGACAAATATTAAGATATGTAATTTTTCCTAATTCACTTCCAGAAATATTAACTGGTATACGTGTAGCAGTTGGAATGTGCTGGGGAACCTTAGTAGCAGCAGAATTTCTAGCTGGAACAACCGGTATTGGTTTTGTTGAGAACGTTGCAAAAAAATATTTTCAATATGAGGTGATATGGATAACTATATTTATTATGGGTATGCTTGGATTGCTATTCGATGTCACTTTAAGAAAAATTATTGATAAAACAATTCCTTGGAGAGGAAAAGGCTAATTTTTTAAAAAATTAATGAAGATATTTGATTGTACAACATATTTTGATGAAGAGCTTTTAATGGATGTGCGTTTTAATATTTTAAACGAAAAAGTTGAAAAATTTATTGTTGTAGAGTCTTGTTATTCACATAGCGGAAAAAAAAAATCACTTAATTTTAACATAGATAATTATAAAAAATTTAAAGATAAAATTATTTATATTGTTATTGAAAAAGAGCCTGATGAAATAAATAGAGATGAAAATCTTAAATCTATAGATAAAAGAGCTAATAGTCTTAAAAGAATTGATCAATCCTACGAATTTATGATGAAAGGAATTGATGGTGCATCTAATAGTGATTTAATAATTTTGAGTGATAATGATGAAATACCTAATTTAAATTCAAATCAATTTTTAAAATCTAAATCAGATATTATTATATTTAAACAGTTATTTTTTTATTATAAGTTTAATCTTTTGTATGATGCTATGCCTTGGCATGGATCAAAAGCATGTAAAAAAAATAAACTTTTGTCAATGCCATGGTTAAAAAAATTAAAAAATAAAAAATATCCGATATGGAGATTGGATACTTTATTTTCAAACACCAAGTATTCAAATCTTGAAATTATAAACGATGGAGGTTGGCATTTTACAAATTTGAAATCACCTGAGGATTTATTTAATAAAATGAAAAATGGAGGTCATCATAATGAATTTGAAGATAATAATATTAATTTAGAATTTATCAAAGAAAAGATAGATAATCATGAAGTTTTTTATAACCATTTTTTGGATCAGAAAGATCCAAATAAATGGAATAACAGTTATAAATTAAAAAAAGTAGATTTAGTCAAACTCCCAGATTATATATCCAAAAATAAAGATCAGTTTTCTGATTGGTTTTCAAGAAATTGAAATCTTAATGAAGAAAGAAGCTTTAAAAAAAATAATAACTAAAATTTTTAAAAAACATAATTTAAGTCTTTTACATTCAAAAATATGTGCTGATGCTTTAATTAATGCTGAATTAGTTGGCTCTCCATCTCATGGTCTTTCAAGACTCAAGATGTATTGTGATAGAATAAAAAAAAAATTAATTAACCCAAATCCAAAAATTAAAATAAAGAATATTTCAAAATCTGTTTGTCATATAGATGCAGATGATAGTATTGGTTTTGTAGCTGCAGATGTTGCAATAAAGAAAGCAATATCAATTACTAGGAAAGCTGGTATTGGATTTGTTGCTGTTAAAAACAGTGGGCATTATGGTCTATCAGGATATTATGCTGAAAAAGCAGCAAAAAAAAATTTAATTGCTATTTGTTTCACTAACGCACCTCCAGCAATAGCACCATATGGTTCCAAAAAGAAATTATTTGGTACAAATCCGATTTGCTTTGCAGCACCAACATCTTCAAAAATCCCTTTTGTTTTAGATACTTCAATGTCAATGATTAATAGAGGAAAAATTAGAATTGCAGCAAAATTAGGAAAAAAAATTCCTTATGGCACAGCTTTAGATAAATTTGGAAATATTACTACGAATGCTGAGAAAGCTTTATCAGGTGTTCAATTACCAATTGCAGGTTATAGAGGTTCAGGTTTAGCATGGATGGTTGATATTTTAAGTGGAGTGATAACTGGAAGTAATCATGGAGGAAAGGTAAGAGATCCTTTTGATGATTTTAATGGACCACAAAACGTTGGACACTTATTTATTTTAATGAAACCAAATTTGTTTATAAACAATTATAATAAGAGAATTAAAGAAAACATAAAAAAAGTTAAAAGTTTATCAAAAATTAAAAATGGTAATGATATTTTTTTTCCAGGTCAAAATAAATTTAAAAGATTGAGACAAAATTCAAATAAAAAGATAAAAATACCCTCAAATATTTTAAAAGATATTAATATTTTGTTAAAATAATTTATTTAATTAATATTTACTTTTGCAACCATACCAGACTCGTAATGTCCTGGAATGTTGCAAGCAGCTTCAAGTTTGGTATTTTTGCTAAATTTCCATATTAAATCTGCACTTTTTTTTGGTTCTAATAAAACACTATTTGAGTGAGAGTGAGCCATAGAGTGATCTGTTTTAGCAGCTTCCTTCATTTTTTTTAAATCTATTCTGTCACCTAGAAGAATATCTTTTTCAACCATCATCATCATTTCGGGTTGATGCTTTATATGCATTTCTTTTGTAGCAATATTAAATTCATGTACTAATTCACCAAGATTAATTACAACAAACTTTATCGTTTCACCTTTTTTTACTTCAATAATATTTGGTTCATAATAATTGTCATACATTTTAATCTCAATTACTTTGCTTACCTCTGAAACTTTACCTTTTTCACCAATCATGCTCATTGATGCTGCAAAAGTTACATTTGGTAAAAAAATTATTAATAAGAAAAAAATTTTTTTCATATTATTTTACTTATTTTCTTTTTTTTGATTTAAGTCCTAACTTATCGCTATGACGTAAACGGAGAACTACAATTGCACCAGCTATTAAAAGAATTGCAACCGCTTCATAAACTAATCCTGTAGGATCCATTTCTTTTCCTTGCAAAATTATAAATCGTGAAAGTGCGGTAATAGCTATCAACAGTGGTAATGTAATGCTTATTGATTGTTGATCCCAAAAAACTCTCACCATTGCTAAAACCTCAAGGTATAGAAACATTAAAAGCAAATCTGCTAATGTGACTGATTGATTGATAAACATCGTCTTGATCTCAATCCCAACGGCAATAATTGTGCTGATAAGAATTATTGTTAATAATACGAACTGTAAATTTTTTGTTATATTTTCCATTTAGTTTGTTTTTATCAAATTTTTAATATCTTTCATCATTAATTAATTTATTTAATGGTTCAAAATGTCCTGTTTTAAATGATTAATTAGTATTTCTTAATAAAAATACGAATATTATTGATGTCAAGAACATAACTAAAGCATATGTTGCAGTTGGAACAATGAAGGCTATATCATCAAATATTTGAGTAGCTACAAAAACCGCAAGGGTACCATTCTGTAGTCCACACTCTAATGAAATACATTTTCTTTGCTCAATTCCTGTAGCTAAAAATTTCGCTATATAATAACCAATGAACATCATTACAACATTAAGAATTAATGTAACTAATCCTGCTTGTTTTAAATAAGATAAAATATTGTCTTTTTCTTCAACCCATATAGCGATGAAAACTATCGCAAAAAGAAAAATAGATATTCTCTCCATTAATTTATCCTCTGATGATAAAAAAGGAACAAATTTTCTAATAATCATTCCAATTATTACAGGTAACGTTACTACCAAGAACATTTTTAAAGATATTTGCAACATAGAAATTTCATTTGTTGCGTATTGAATATTTAATAAATCAGCAGATTTAAAAATTATAAATGGAACAGATATTATACTTATTAAACTTAAAATAGCTGTTAAAGAAATCGATAAAGCAACATCTCCGTTTGCAAACTTAGTTAAAACATTTGAAGTTACGCCACCCGGTGCTGCAGCTATAATCATTACTCCAAGTGCTAATTCTAAAGGAGTATTTAAAACTTTAATTAGTAAAAACGCAACGATAGGTAGTAAAATTAGCTGACAAAGTAACCCTATAATAAAATCTTTTGGTTGATTTACAACTCTTGTAAAGTCCTGAATTGTTAAACCCAATCCAAGAGTAAGCATTATCAATGCTAAAGCTATTGGTGCAATTGTTGTTACTATTTCCATTTTATGCCATATTAACTTACTATATACATTTCAATAATTATATATAAAAAAAAATGCTTTCAGATAAAGAAATAGTTTGCCCAAATAATCTTCTTGATGTTGCTCATCGAAAAAAAAGAATTTTAGCAGGTATTGTTAATGCAGGAAAACCATTGACAATGATGTCTGTGATGGATGCGGTAAATGAAAATTTAATAACCCCAATTTTTATTGGTGATAAAGAAGATATTGATAAATGTGCCTTAGATTTAAATTTTGATATTTCAAATTTTGAAATTATTGATGAAAAAATTGAAAATAAAACATCTGAAATTGCTGCAGATCTTGCATCGAAAGGAGCTATTAAAATAATAGTTAAAGGTCATATTCATACAGATGTTTTAATGAAAGAAGTTATTAAAAAAAAATATAATTTAATTGGAAAAACTAGACTAAGTCATATTTGGCATATGACATTAAATAAAGAAGATAGGCCACTTATTATTACAGATGGTGCATTAAACGTCTCGCCAAATGTTAAAACAAAAATGCATATCCTTAAAAATGTGATAAATTTTTGTAATAGAATTGGCACTATGAGACCTAAAATTTCAGTTTTATCTGCAACTGAAGAAGTATTAGAAAGTGTTCAAAGCTCCTTGGATGCAAAAGAAATAACTGAGTTAGCAAAAAAAGAAAATTTAAACGCAGATGTCTTTGGACCTTTGGCGTTTGACAATAGTATTTCAAAAAAATCTGCAGAAATTAAAGGCATTAAAAATTTAGTTGCTGGAGATGCTGATGTTTTGCTTGTTCCAAGCGTTGAGACAGGGAATGCGTTAGTAAAAATAATGGTTTATTTTATGGGTGCATGTGCAGCTGGAGTAGTTGTTGGTGGTAAGGTTCCAGTTGTAATAACCTCAAGATCTGATGTTGCAACTGCTAGATTAGCATCAATTGCAGCTGCCGTTGTTGCTTTAGATTAATTAATGATTTAGAATTTTATATGGCAATTAAGTATTTAAAAAAATCTCCTAAACAACCATCTACAGACGATTTAAAAACTAGAGAGGTAGTTCAAAAGCTTTTAACTGAGCTTGAAAAAACAAGAGAAGAAGGATGTAAAGAGTTAACAAAGAAATTTGATAAATATGATGGAGACATCATTGTTTCCAAACAAAAAATAGACGAGATAAGTAAATCTTTAGATATAAAAACTAAAGATGATATTAAATTTTCTTATGACAGAGTTAGAAAATTTGCAGAAGCACAGTTAAAAAATTATGGACAAGACTTTGAAGTTGAATTATCAAAAGGTCTGTTTGCTGGACAAAAATTAGTTCCTGTAAATACCGCTGGATGTTATATCCCTGGAGGAAGATATGCTCACATAGCATCTGCTGTTATGAGTGTAACTACAGCTAAAGTTGCTGGAGTTAAAAATATTATTGCATGCAGTCCTCCTAAAGAAAATGTTGGTGCACACCCTGCAATAATTTATACCGCTAACTTATGTGGAGCTGATGTGATTTTGAATTTAGGTGGAGTTCCAGCTATAGCAGCAATGACTTATGGTATGTTTGGAAACGAACCTGCAGATATGTTGGTAGGACCGGGAAATCAGTTCGTTGCTGAAGCAAAAAGAATATTATTTGGAAAAGTTGGAATTGATTTGTTTGCTGGACCAACTGAAATAGCTGTTATTGCCGATGAAACAGCTGACTCAGAAATAGTTGCTGTTGATTTAGTCGGTCAAGCTGAACATGGATATAATTCTCCCGCTTGGTTATACACAACAAGTAAAAAACTTGCTGACGAAGTAATTAAGAGAGTTCCTGAATTAATTTCAGAATTACCTGAATTACCTAGAACAAGTGCTGAAGCTGCATGGAAAGATTATGGTGAAGTTATACTTTGTGATAGCGAAGAGGAAATGGCACAGATAAGTGATGATTATGCGCCCGAGCATTTAGAAGTACAAACAAAAAATGATAAATGGTTTCATAACAGATTAAAAAATTATGGATCTTTATTTATTGGTGAAGAAACAACAGTTGCATATGGAGATAAATGTTCAGGAACAAATCATATATTACCCACAAAGGGTGCAGGTAAATATACTGGTGGTTTGTTTGTCGGTAAATTTATTAAAACATTGAGTTTTCAAAGAATGACAAAAGAATCTACTAAAGAGGTAGGTTCTGCAGCTGCAAGAATTTCAAGATATGAAGGTATGGAAGCTCATGCAAGAACAGGTGATGCAAGACTTAGAAAATATGGATTTTCAAATTAAACTCATTATCTCCATAAATACGTAACTAGATAAAACAGTCATAAATATTATTATTAAAAAATTTATAATTTTCCAGGATTTCGAATTAATTAAATCACTAGAAAAAAATTTTGCTAAGTAACCTAGAGAGAAAAAAAATATAAATGAAGCAACGGAAGCTCCTAGGCCAAATAAATATTTATGGATAACCTGAAAATTCTTTGAAAAATTTCCTAAAAAAAAAACAGTATCAGAATAAACATGTGGATTTAGATAAGTAAATCCAAGTGTTTTTATTATTATTGCTCTTAGGGATAAACCGTTTTTTTCAAAGTTGAAGTCTGAACTTTTATATAAAGAAATTACTTTATTATAAATAAAGTAAATTAAAAAAACAAATAGTAATACATTGAATACTAGCTCAATATTTTTAGTGAAGTAAGTTTTAAAATATTCAAATAAAAATATACCTAAAAAAATCAAAATAAAATCAGATATAGAGCAAATTAAGCAAACTAAAAATGTATAATTCTTTTTAAGTCCCTGCTCTATTACAAAAATATTTTGAGCACCAATTGCTAAAATCAAGCTTAAACCAGTGAAAAATCCAAGTATTAAAAAACTCATTTCCTAGATAAATAATCTGCTCTAAATGTTGTTAAAACAATTATAATCATAAGAGGAATGCATATTATATTCATCATTTTCCAATCTGTAAGAACTATTAAAATACCAGCAGACAAACTTCCCATGGCATGGACTGAGTATACTATAAAATCATTTAATCCCTGTGCTCTGAATTTTTCCTCCTCTTTGTAAGTAAGAACTAATAAACTTGTTCCAGAAATAAACAAAAAATTCCATCCGAAACCTAAAAATATAAGAGCAAACATATAATTAAGAAATGATTGATCAAAAAAACTTGCAATTACAGTAATACTATAAAGAGATACACCTGCATACATTATTTTACTATGACCAAATTTTTTCACCAAGTTACCAGTGATCAATGATGGTAAAAACATTGCAGCTACATGTATTTGTATAACAACGCTTGTCTTGCTCAAACTCATACCTTCCATAACATGCATGCTTAATGGCGTAGCAGTCATCAAAAATGTCATAATTGCATAACCAAAGGCAGATGCGACTATTGCCTGTAAATATCTAGGTTGAGAAATTAACTCTAAATAATTCCTTCCAGAATATTTGATATTGATTTCAATTTTTTTTGTATTTTTATAAAATAAAAAGAAAATTGACGGTAAAAAAGTTAATACAGCTAGAGACAAATAAGATCCAACATAGAGATGATTACTTACAATATCTTTTGCATAATTAGCAAGACCTGGGCCAATAACTGCAGAAACAATTCCACCTAATAGTATTATTGAAATTGCTTTTGGTACCTTGTCCTTGTCAACA
>CACDFC010000021.1 GCA_902552035.1 uncultured Pelagibacteraceae bacterium
AACATATAGAAGTTGTAAAAGTTGAGTTTGATGAAAATATTATTTCATATGAAGATATGGTTAGACTTTTCTTTAAAATTCATGATCCAACAACAAAAAATCGTCAAGGAGTAAATGTTGGATTTCAATATAGATCTGAAATATTTTACAATACTGATGAAGAAAAAAGTACTGCTGAAAAAGTTTTAAATGAAGTTAATAAAAAAAAATGAATGGTAAAGTTGTAACAGAAGTTTCTAAAGAAAAAAATTACTCAAAAGCTGAAGACTACCATCAAAAATACGAGCAAAAAAAAACACTAAAATACGGTTAAATAATTTCATATAGGATAATAATATTGTCGAAAAATAAAATATTATCTTATCCAAATCCTCAGTTAAAAACGCTTAGAGATAATAAAGCGCTTTGGAACTTGCCTAAAACTAGAAGGTATGGTTATAGAAATTTACATAAAATAAATAGATATAGTATTTTTTTAAGATCAGATCTTGTTTTAAAACTTAAAAAAAAAAAAAATAATAATAAAATCAAGAACAATTATTTAGTAAAAAAAATGACAAAACATAAATCTTTTTGTTCATTAATTGTTGGTAACAAACAAAATATTTTATATGAAAAATACGCAAAAGATTTTACTGAAGATCAACCTCAGACAATTATGTCTATCACTAAAATGTTTGTTAATTTATTTGTGGGGGAGCTCGTTAATAAAAAACTACTAAATCTTAATAAAAAAGTCTCTTATTATTTACCAAAGATTGGCAGTGGTTATGCAAGTGCAAAAGTTATAGATGTTTTAAACATGAATATTGTTAATGCATACTCAGAAGATTATACAAAATCTTTTTCTTCATCCTTTCTACATGAACCTGTTGGAGGTTGGAGACTCCCTAAAAACGGAAATATACATTTAAGCCAAGAAAAGTATCTAAATACAATTAAATCTCTCAAAAATAAGAGTTTAAAAAACAAAACAGGCTACGCTTACTACAAATCTGCTAATACGGATGTTGTTGGATTAATAGTCGAAAAGGTAAGTGGAAGACTTTTAAGAGATTGGGTATTATCTGCAGTTGAAGCTGCAGGATTTGAAGATGGACTTTATATCGCTTCAGATAGATATGGAATGCCGTGGATGTCAGGTGGAGGCTGTCTAATTACAAGAGACTTTTTAAGAATGGGTCTTTTATTTGCAAGAAAAGGTAAAGGAGTAGCAAATAGAAGGATTGGCTCAAGCTCCTTTTTAGAGCGAACTTTAAAAAATTTTGGTCCAAAGTATATGAATTTATCAAATAATAAATATTTATATTATTCGAACTCTACTATGGTATCTGGAAATATGATCGGTCATTCTGGTTATGGTGGTCAATTTTTAGCTGTAAATTTAAAAACTGGGAACGTAGCTGCATTTTTTTCTGTTTTAGAAACTAAATCAGCAACAAAAGAAAGTTACAAAGTAGATATGATTGATATGTTAATTGATTTAGTGGAGGCTAAATATTAAGCGGTAATTTTTTTCTCCTCTTTCGGAGCAAGAATGACAGCTAAAATTCCACCTAAAATAATCATCGAACTCCCAACTATTTCTCTCCATCCAAAAGGTTCATCAGTTAATATACTGGAGCTTACAACTCCAACGACTATTTCTGTTAGAAAAAGAATTGAGCATAGTCCAGCACCTAGTTTGCTTGGTGCCCAAAGAATAACAATTCCTGTAGGAATGAAATAAAATAATGACAAAACAATTAAGAACATTGCCATTGGAATAAAAGACTCTATTGGTGGTGTTTCGCCCAAATAATCAACTAATAAAAAACCAGCCACAATATTAAATAATGTTCCATAGAAGAAAAATGAAAATATAATTGGGAATACTCCATCAGTCTTTACAACCTCAAGCCTTATCATTCCTCCTGCAAAAATTGCTCCTCCAGCAAGAGCTATCCAATCCCCGGCATTTTGAGGTAAAGGTATAATTGCATCTTTACTAAAAACTATCCATAATCCAGCGAGCGCTAGTGAAAGTGTAACGGCTCTTTGCCAGCCAGGTCTTCTTTTTAAAAATAAGATTTCAAAAATAGTAGTCCAAATAGGAGTCATGTAAAAAAAGTATTAAAGCTCTTATTACATCTGTTAATAGAAAACTTAGTGCATAACAAATAAAACCACCGCCAACCAATAATCCAGTTAATGGAAGCTCGAAGCCACTTCCTTTTTTTTTATAAACTCTCCAGAGAGCGATTGGTAACAACAATAATACTCCAATTACCATCTGGGCAATTGTACCCCATCCGCCAGTTAATCCTCCAGCTTCTAATGTACGTTGAGGGAGCCAATAAATTCCCCAAGCTCCAGCAGAAAGTGCTAAAGCAAGTGCAATTTTAAAATGGTGAGGATGTCTTTGCATTAATTATTATATTTCTGGTTTTATTTTTGAATAATTGAACATTTGTTCGTATTTTCTTGCAAATGCAAGTACTTTTAAATCATCTTTCTTTTTTCCTATTATTTGCATACCCATTGGTAGTTTATTTTTATTAAAACCAACTGGAACTGTTATAGTTGGTAATTCTAATAGACTTGACAATATAAAAACTTCAATCCATCTATGATAAGTATCTAGTTTAAAATCATTTATTTTTTCTGGGTAATTTAATTCTTTTTTAAATGGAAATACTTGTGCTGATGGCAATGCTAAAAAATCGTAATGTTTAAATAATTGATTTATATCATTGATAGACTTTTTTCTTTTTTCTAATGCAATATCGATGTCATTATCTTTGATAGTTTTTCCCCTATTGTACTCCCAAATTGTCTGAAAAGTCATTTCATCAATATCTTGAATATTCATACTTCCTACATCCATAAATATACTTCTTGATCTTAATGTTAACCACGAATCCCATAGATCATCAGTATTAATACTTGGTTTCAAAAAATTTATTTTTATACTTTGTTTATTTAATTCACTTAATTTTTTTTCACAAATTTCTAAAATTTCATTTTCAAATTTATAATTACCATTAATATCAGATAACCATGCTATTTTGATATTTTTAAATTCTGAGTCTTTTATATCAAAGTTTTGAAAATTAGATTTCAATTCGAAAGAATATGGATCCAAATTGTGTTGTCCAGTTACACTATCTAAAATAATTGTCATATCGTCTGGTGTTCTAGATAAAAATCCAGGAGTAGTTAAAATAGGAATATTTTTTTGATTATCTGATCTAGCAGAAGCAATAACTCCTGGGGTTGGTCTAAAACCATATATATTAGAATATGCAGCTGGATTCCTGCATGAACCCATTTGATCTGTACCATCAGCAAAGGGAATTAATTGAGCAGCAACTGCTGAGCTTGCACCTCCACTTGAACCACCTGACGACTTGCTTAAGTCATAAACATTTGAAGTTGGACCAAAAAGTCTATTAATTGTATGTCCTCCAACTCCGAGTTCAGCTGTATTAGTTTTTCCAATTATTATTGCGCCGTTTTCAATTAGTTTATCCACAAAAAAAGAATTTTTTTTTGGAAAATAATCTTTATAACCTTTAAAACCGTAAGTTGTTTGAATTCCAACTACATCACTTAAATCTTTAACAGCTAACGGTAATCCAAACAAAGATTTATTTTTATCTTTTTGATTATCTTTTTTTTCAGCATCCTCTAAAATTTTTTCAGTCTCTTTTAAAAGAACAATTGCATTTAATTTTGAATTATACTTTTCAATCCTTGCTAAATAGAATTCTACTACTTCTTTAACTGATATTTGTTTGGTCTGAATTAATTTAATAATTTCAGATACTTTTTTGTTTTCTAGCATTTGCCCTAACGAGCTTTTTTAATACTTTTTAAAGTTAGTTGTTCAACCTCTTCTAAAGTTGCTTTTTTAGGGTTTTGACCATATGCCTGGTCGAGCATAGATTTTTTGGCAATTCTTTTGTATGAGTCCTCAGGTACACCAATTTCATTTAATCCTCTTGGTATGTTGACTTCATCTAACATTTTATTTAAATTTTCTTTAAAACCATTTACAGAATGATCATCAAATTGCATCGCTTCTGACATTCGTTGAACTTTTTCCTCTAATCCAGGTAAATTATATTCCATTACTGTTGGTAGAATTATTGCATTTGTAAGTCCATGGTGGGTATTATATTCTGCACCTACCATATGAGATATTGCGTGAACTAGTCCTAACCCTTTCAAAAACGCTATCCCTCCTAAGTAAGATCCTATAATCATTCCCCCTCTAGCTACTAAATTGTCTGGTTCATTTACAGCTAACTTCAATGATTTTGAAATCAGATTTAAGCTTTCCAATGCAGAGCCATCGCATAACGGATGAAACATCGGTACACTATAACCTTCAATCGCATGAATCATCGCATCAACACCAGTCCATGCTGTTAAATTTGCCGGTAACTTTAAAGTTAATTCTGGATCAACTAATGCTAAACAAGGTCTAGCATCTGGATGCCACAAACAAAATTTCATTCCTTTTTTGGTATCAGTAACCATAGCAGTGTTTTCTGTTTCAGCGCCCGTTCCAGAAGTTGTTGGTATAGTTATTAGTTTTGGAAAAGGATTCTTTCCTTTAAGGTCTCTTGGAACTTTATCTAAAAATTCAAAATCCCATAAAGGAATCCCACTATTAACTGTTAAGGATATAGCCTTGCCCCCATCCATAGCACTGCCTCCTCCAATAGCAATTATACCATCATGGCTTCCGTCTCTAAATTTTTTACATCCACTCTCTATTTCATCATCTCTAGGATTGGGTGATATGTTGGAATAAATATTTGATTTTATTTTAGAATCTAAAAGTAAATTTTGTAGATCACTTATAAACGGTAAATTTATACTTCCACTGTCTGTTACAATTAAAACGTTTTGAATATTGAAATTTTTACAAAAATTCCCAATTTCTTTAAATCTTCCTGGTCCATATGCAGTAAATGTTGGAAAAGTCCAATCCTGAGCTCCTAATAAATCAGTTTTGTTAAGTTTAAAATTTTGCATATTTATTTAAAAATTTATACTAATTTACAAAAATAAATGAAAATCGCAAAAGAAAAAGCAGATTTCAAAAAAACTATATTAGCAATCGTTACAATGCTTTTAGGAGTAGTTTGTGTAGATCTATACTTAGTTGTAATAAGATTAATAGGTAGTGACTATTCTGTGCTTAAATTAGCTGTATTTAGAAATTTTTTTGCAATTATACCCTTGCTTGTTTTGCTGTTGATTTCTAAAGAATACAGCACACTTTTTAAAAATATAAATAAGAAATTTTTATCTCTTTGTTGCTTTAGAGGTTTATGCTTTTTAGCGATGAATATATTTATTTTTATCTCTGTAATTAATGTTGAATTTGCAACCGCTATGACATTAACGTTTTCTTCACCATTTTTTATTGTAATACTCTCAATAATTTTTCTACAAGATAAAGTTGGTATTTACAGATGGTCAGCGATTATAATTGGATTTATTGGAGTAGTATTAATCTTAAGACCCACAAGTGAAATATTTAATTTTTTTTCAATCTTTTCAATATTAACAGCTTTTGCATGGGGTGTTACAGTAATGATATTAAAATTCATTCCACCAAATTTTTCAACATCAAAAATACAGTTTTATACTTTAATCTTTAATGTAATTGGTGCATTGATGTTATTTATTATTTTATCAAATGATTTTACTGTTAATTCGATGAAGGATTTAATGTTAATGGTTTTAACTGGAATACTAGGGGGTACCGCTGCAATATTATTTGTATATGCTTATAGACTAATCTCATTAAGCAAACTTGCCTCTTTTGAATATTTTGGAATCCCATCCTCTTTTTTATTAGGATGGATTTTTTTTAACGAAGCACCTTGGTCTCAGCTTTTTCCAGGAGTCTTATTAATTGTGTTTGCAGGTTTTATAATTATATGGAGAGACGCGCAAAAAAATAAACCTATAAAAGGAAGTAAAAAAATTTTATTAATTAAGATTTAGATTTCATTGACTTCATAACGATTGATCTGTCAATTTCACCTAACAAGTTTCCAGTTTCGTTACATATTACAGGATAACTTTTATCTGTATCCACTAATTTATCGATCAAAGTTTCAATTTTTAGGTTATCCATAATACAATCTGTCTTTTTTGAAAATAAATTTTTAGTTTCATCACAACATTCTTTTCTCATAACCTTACCTGCACTTAAAACTTTGTATTTTGGAACATCTTCACAGAAATCTTTAACATATTGATCTTTAGGGTTAGCAACTATTTCTTCTGGTGTTCCAACTTGTGAAACTTCACCATCTTTCATTATTGCAATGTGGTCGCCCATTTTAATAGCCTCTAAAAAATCATGAGTTATAAAAAACCATAGTTCGTTGAAGTTTTTCTTGAATTTTTAATAATTCATCTTGCATCTCTCTTCTTATCAATGGATCTAATGCTGAAAATGGTTCATCAAAAATTAAAATTTCAGGATCAACTGCAAGCGCTCTTGCTAGACCTACTCTTTGTTGCATACCGCCTGAAAGTTCTCGCGGGTAGTTGTTGTGCCAACCCTCTAATCCTACCATTTTTTAAAACTTGCATCGATTTTTCTAACCTTTCGTCTTTTTTTGTTCCTCTAACCTCTAAGCCGTATCCAATATTTTCTAATACAGTCCTATGAGGAAAAAGACCAAAATGTTGGAATACCATGCTCATTTTATTTCTTCTAAGTTCAAGTAAATCTCTAGAACTCATTTTAGTAACATCAACATCATCCATTTTTACAGTTCCTGATGTGGGTTCTATTAATCTTGATATACACCTTACTAAAGTTGATTTTCCACTTCCTGACAAACCCATTACTACGAAAGTTTCACCTTTTTGAATGGAGAAACTAACATCCCTTACAGCAACTACATGACCTGTTTTTTCTTGGACTTCTTTAATTGATAAACTTTTATCCAGCTCCTTAATTACTCTTTTTTCGTCTGGACCAAATAATTTCCAAATGTTTGAACATGTGATTTTTTGGTCTTTATTCATCAATTTATTTATTATTTTTTAAAATACACAATATTTTACTTTAAATGTAAAATTAATTATTCTATTTTTGTTTTTTAAAATGTCTAGTAGTGCAGAAATTACAGGAAAATCTAACCAATCAAAAAAATATAATTACATATTCAATTGTTGCTTTAGTGTTTTTAGTGGCTTTATGGCTATCTTCTCAAAATGAAGGTCCATCGAAATTTCCAAAATTTGTAACTGATGAATTTACTTTTACTGCTTGGGTAAATGAAGGTGAGGATTTTTTAAAAAAGAACTATAGATGGATGACCAAAATTATAGCTGGTTACATTAAAGCCTGTTATTATTTTGTAGAGGATTTTTTGTTAGAATCTCCTTGGCCTTTAATTGCTGCGATCTTTTTCTTACCCTGTCTCATTGCAGGTGGCTTAAGGTTGGGACTTTACTCATTGTTTGTAGTTTATTTTTGGGGTGCAACCAAAATGTGGGAACCTTCACTTCAAACTGTTGCTTTGATGGGTTTATCAGTCTTACTATGCGTGATTGTTGGTTTTATACTAGGAGTTTTATGTTCTCAAAGTGATAGGTTCGAGAATTTTATGAAACCAGTTTTAGATACAATGCAAGTAATGCCTGCTTTTGTTTATCTGTTTCCTGCATTATTCTTTTTTGGGATAGGAGGTGCTCCAGCAATATTAGCAACTATGATATACGGTATGCCTCCAATTATAAGATTAACAAATACAGGGATAAGACAAGTACCAGCACAAACCATAGAGAGTGCAACTGCTTTTGGTTCAAACAAATTACAGCTATTATTTAAAATAAAAATACCTCTGTCTTTACCAAGTATAATGATGGGTATAAATCAAGTTATAATGATGGCTTTAGCACTTGTAGTTCTGGCGTGTTTTATTGGAGCAGAAGGCATCGGCGGTCAAGTTTGGCAAGCTATCAGAAGATTAGATGTTGGTTGGGCTATGGAGGGAGGTCTTTGTATTTTATTCATGGCTATAATGTTTGACAGATTTAGTATGTCATTCAGCAAAACCGAGGATAGACTTCCATCTGATGTACAAAAATTTTATTTACTTCCTCAAGGATGGTACAAATATCAATTAGCAAGAGTTTTGGAAAAACCTTTAATTATTTTACATGACATCATTCAATATATTTGTAAGTTTAGCACTAATTTAATTGCTTACTTTTTTAAATTTTCATTTTCAATATTTAATAAAACAACTGGAGAAAATATTAGAGAGTTTATAAGCAAAAGATATTATATAATTCCATCTTTTATTGTTTTCCTTTTAATTTCTTTAATTGACACTTATTTTTTTAATTTTGGAACTTTTCCAGAAGAGTGGAGATTATCTATTAGACAACCAATCACAAACACTGTAGAGAATTTAACGGTTAATCCTGGTTTCATCGCATTCACAAAGAGCTTAAGGGCATTTGTTTATCTCAACTTACTTCGTCCATTAGATGTTTTCTTAACTCATATACCTTGGTGGTACACTATGGGTGTATTCGTAGCTCTAGGATATATTACTGTTGGACTTAGATTTGCTTTAATTACAGCGCTACTATTACTTTTTATTGGGGCGTGTGGAATTTGGTCTCACTCAATGATAACATTGTCGTCAGTCCTAGTATCAGTGGCTTTATGCTTTGTAATTGGAGTGCCTCTTGGAATAATAGCATCTTACAATGAAAGATTCAGAAATATTCAAAATGTTGTTTTAGATGCAATGCAGACACTACCTTATTTCTGCTATTTAATTCCTGTGTTAATGTTTTTTGGAGGTGGAATTGTATCCGCGGTTTTAGCTACTGTCATTTATTCCATACCACCAATTATCAGATTAACTTGCTTAGGTCTTACACAAGTGTCTGGAACATATTCAGAGGTATCGAGATCTTTTGGTGGAACTCTTATTCAAACTCTAAATAAGGTAAAGTTTCCACTAGCAATCCCAAGCTTGGTTATTGGATTTAATCAGACAGTAATAATGGCCTTTGCAATGCAGATAGTTACACCACTTATAGGTGGCAAGGGTTTGGGGTTAGAGGTATTTAATGGTTTGGCTAGATCTGACACCGGAAGAGGCCTTGCTGCTGGAATAGGTATTGTTCTTCTAGCTATCATCATTGATAGAATAACTCTTGCATGGACCAAAAAGCAAAGACACGCTCTAGGTTTATAAATAAATTGTCATTTGATAAGAAATATAGCCATTTTTTACAAGGGGTTTACATTTATACCTCTTTCGCACTAAAATAAACTTTTAAAAAATTCATTGGAGGGAAAAAAATGAAATTAACAAAAACAATATCAGCACTATTTTTATCGTTAGTGCTACTTGTGGGTAGTTTTGGAACAGCAAATGCTGCAAAAAGATTACACGCAGCTATTGCAGACTGGACAGGTGGTATAATTACTTGCGAAGTTGCTGTAGCAATCCTTGAACGAGAAATGGGATACAAAGTTAAACAAACTGTATTTCCATCAGGAACTGGGTTATGGGAAGCAATCGCAGCAGGTGAACTAGATTTTGCTTGTGAAAGCTGGCCAAGTTACGCAGAGGCTGACTCTGTAATGTTAAACGAAGATCTTATTTACGAAGGTAAAGTAGTTGGATCTTACAGTGGAGATGGAAGTGTTGATCTTTTAGGTACATCTGGAATTATTGGATTATCTGATTATTGGATCCCAAGATACGCTGCTGAAAAGTTTGGTATTAAAACTTGGAAAGATTTAAATAAACACAAAAAAGAATTTGCTACTATCGAAACTGGAAATAGAGGTAGACTTATTGGGTGTCCTGTTGCTGGTTGGAACTGTCATGACCAAAAAAGACTTGATCTTTTAGGAATTGACTTTCAAGCAGATGAACTTGGTACAGAAGCTGCTGCTATTGCAGAGGCAAAAGCTGCCTACATGAGAAAAGAACCATTCTTGTTATATCTATGGTCACCTCACTGGTTTTTTGGTGAATTTGATATGGTAGGAGTTCAGCTTCCAGAACATAAAGTTTGTGACCCTGATACTTTTACTGAAGCAAACAACTGGAAAGATTGTGGAACAAAAGGATGGCCTGCAACAGGTTGGGCTAAGGATTATACCATGAATTATGGTAATCCTGCTACTTTTGCAAAAGCAGAACACTCTGATGCTAAAAAGTTCTTTGAAAAAAATGTCTTTACAAAATATCGACCAAGCAAAAATGTTGGTTGAAGTTGATATTAAGAAAAGAGATGTCAAAGAAGTTGTTAATGAGTGGCTAGACAACAATCCAGGTAAATGGAAAAGTTGGCTTCCATAATATTACTTAGATAATTTAAAAAAAAGGGCTTTGTTTTTTGACAAAGCCCTTTTTTATTATGCATGTAATCCATAGAGGCATTTTAAATAAAAAATTCAAAGAAAATTGTCTCAATTCTTTTAAAGCCTCCTTTAAAAAAAAATACCCAGTTGAAACTGACATACATATCACAAAAGACCAAAAATTTATTTGTTATCACGATTTTACTTTAAAAAGATTATTTAAAGTCAATAAAAGTATTAAAAATTCGAGATATGAAGATTTAAAAAAAATTACAGAAAAAAAAATAAAAATGCCATTGTTAACTGATTTACTTAAAGCATCAAAAAATAAATATCCAATTTTAATAGAAATAAAACCTTTATTTAAAAAAAAAACATTAATGAAATTAATCAATGAAACAAAAAAATATAAAAAATGTATTTTTATTTCTTTTAAAGAAAAAAATGTTTACAACTTACTTAAAATTAAATCGAATTTGAATTTGGGTTTATCTTTTTCTAACACTGCAAATATTGGAGAGATTATAAAAAAAAGCAGAAAGTAATAAAATTAAGTACCTTGTTTTAGATAAAAAATTTATAAATAGTAAAAAAAATTCAAAAAATTAAAAAAGAAAAGTTTTTCTATACTATTAAAAAAAAACAAGAATATAGAAAATATAGTAAGAGTAATAACTTAATTTTTGAGAATCTATGACTTTTGATTTTTAAGGTAATTCAACCTTCCAATTATTTCATCTCTATCTATATAATAACCTTGCAGATGTCTGTGTCCTGAATTTGGATCGTATTCAGTTCTACCATGTAAAACTCGTCTATTATTAAATGAGTAAATATCACCAGGCTCTAATCTAAAATTTATTTGAAATTTTTTCATCATGTAATAATTTTCCAAATAAATAATGTGCGTTGTATACTTCTTCCATGATATCTGGGTGACAATCTAGTGTATCCATAGTAGCAATACTAAATCGAACGTCATGAAAGTCATCATCTTTTGTTAAACTTATGGCTGGAGCATGAAATCCTCTATGGGATTGTTGTGTGTAATCTTTATCTCTAAATTTTAATGGTACTTTTACTAAAGTATCAAATGCATCTTTATTCTTTTCTTTTAAATACTGAGCTACAGCAAAAGCATCCACAGCTGATGAGTCTCCACCTTTAGCTGCATTTATTAAACAATGTAAAAATTGATATCCTGGAGGATTTTCAAACCAAGGTAAATCCATATGGTTTCGTAGTGCATGGGCAGTATAAGCAGAATTATTTGGTTTTGGAATATTGATAACTTCAAAAGGTGTTTTAAAAAATGTTTCTCTAGTATGACTTATCCTGTTTAAAATGGGAAATGCAGACTCTTTTTCTATTGGGCTATTTTTAACAATTGCAATTCCTTTGTGATGTAAGAGTTCTAGCCATCTTATAAGACCCTCATCAGATGAAATTATTTCATCATGATCAATGCTAATACTTTTAATATTATTTTGAAGCGAGCTATCCCATAATTCATATGGTGAAATATATTTTTTTTTTATTTTTAATTGTATAGCAATTTTCTCTTAACCATTTTATATCATATATGCTTTTATGATCACCTTCGCTCCATTCAATTTCTAATTTTCCATTTTTATCAATATTATAATTTTTAGCATTAATATTTTTTGATACATTTAAAATATTAAACATTCTATGATTTGAATTTTTGTCATGTGCAGTAGGACAATTATCTCTCAACCAAAGATAATTAAATTTACTTTCTTCTCCATCATTCCATAATATTTTTAAGTAAGTACTATTTTTCTCGACTTTTGAAATTTCACTCATAATTTCGATATATATTAAAATTAGATTAATTTGCAAGAACTTCCCTCACCTGCTAAAAATAGATAAAAAAAATGTCTAAAATAGAAATAAACAACGTCTATAAAATATTTGGTAATAATCCAAAATCAGTTCTTCCGATGGTGAAAGATGGCGCTAATAAAGATGAGGTTCTAGAAAAAACAGGTCATACTGTTGGTTTAGATAACGTTTCATTAAAAAATTGAAGAAGGTGAAACTTTCGTATGTATGGGTTTGTCTGGATCAGGAAAATCTACATTAATAAGACACCTTAACAGATTAATTGATCCAACCGATGGTGAGGTGTTGATTGAAGGTACTAATGTAATGTCATTAGATCAAAAACAATTAATAGATTTTAGAAGACATAAAATGAGTATGGTATTCCAGAGGTTTGGTTTATTTCCCCATAGAACTGTAATACAAAATGTTGGGTATGGTCTAGAAATGCAAGGTATTGAATTAGATAAAAGAAATAAATCTGCAATGGAAAAAATTGATGCTGTTGGACTAAATGGATTTGAAAATCAATATCCTAGTCAACTTTCAGGAGGAATGCAACAAAGGGTTGGTTTAGCAAGAGCACTTGCAACTAATACTGATATTATGTTAATGGACGAAGCATTTTCAGCATTAGATCCATTAATCAGAAGCGATATGCAAAAACAATTGATAGATCTGCAATCAGAATTAAAAAAAACTATAGTTTTCATTACACATGATTTGGATGAGTCTTTAAGATTAGGAGATCATATTGGTATACTAAATGCTGGTAAATTAGTCCAGGTTGGTACTCCAGTTGATATTATAATGAATCCTGCGGATGATTATGTTGAGGCTTTTGTTAAAGATGTAAATAGAGCTAAAGTACTTAAAGCAAAAACAATTATGACTACTGTTGCGGAGTCAAATGGAATAGATAAAAATAATTTAATTAAAATTTTAGAAGATCAATTTATAGAAGAATTTTTACCACAAGTTGTTTGTACAAATGCAAATTGTGAAGTTGTTGATAAAAAAGGAAATTTAAAAGGATATATAACAAATAAAGAACTACAAAAGTCTTTGTCCAAAACTTAAAGAATTAATTAACTGTTTCTATAACAGTAGCAATACCCATCCCTAAACCTATGCATTGTGTAGTGAGAGCATATTTTTTATTTTCTCGTCTAAGAATTTCTGCTGCTTTTCCTGTAATTCTTGCCCCTGTTGCTCCCAAAGGATGTCCTAGTGCTAATGCACCACCATCAAGATTAACTTTATTTTTATCAATTCCTAAATCATTGATACATGCAAGTGATTGCGATGCAAATGCTTCGTTTAATTCTACAATATCAATATCTTTAATAGATAGTTTTGCTCTTTTTAGTGCTTTTTGTGATGCTCCGATTGGACCTAATCCCATTAGTTCATGAGCACATCCTTGAACTGAAGTTGAAATAATTCTTGCTAGAATATCTAAATTATTATCTTTTGCATATTGCTCTTCACAGATTAGGGTTGTAGCTGCGCCATCTGTT
>CACDFC010000022.1 GCA_902552035.1 uncultured Pelagibacteraceae bacterium
TTTTTTTTTTGCAATGTCGAATATAAATCAACTTTTATTTTTCTATTAATTAAAATATTTGCTAAAACAAGATTTGTTAGATTATTTCCTATTAAACAGATATTCATAATTAAAATTTTAATTTTATCAGCAAAAATAAAATGATACAAAGTGACAAATCAGATTCTTTTTAAAATGGATATAAAAAAAATATTTAATTCTGCGATTTATTTTACATTAAGGAGAATAATTGAACTATTTAGCGTTGTTTTAGCAGGCTTGTCTCTCTTATTGGTGATATCTCTTGTTTCTTATAGTCCAGATGATCCAAACTTTATATTTCCTGACAACACTGTAATTAAAAATTTTTTAGGATCAAATGGTAGCTACGTATCTGATATCTTTATGCAGTCATTTGGCCTTATGTCATTTTTGATACCAATAACTTTTTTTTTCACAAGCATAAACATATTTATAAATAAAAGATTGCTTCTAATAATGGAAAATATGATTTTTGCAATACTTTATCTTATTTTTGGATGTTTATTTTTTTCAGTATTTTATAAAAATTCATTTTGGCTTTCATTCAATGGCAACGGGGGATTTGTTGGAAATTTTTTAGGAGAAAGTTTTTTGATCTCATTAATTAATTTAAATAATGAAATATTTTATTATATTTTAATCATATTGGTTATCTGTTTTTTTTTATTAAGCGTAAATTTTAGCTTAGCTTTATTTATTATTTCTTTTAAAAAAATATTTACATCATCAAAAAAAAAAGAAGACTACAATGAATATAGTGATGATGACATAGGAGAAAACGTAATAAATAATATCTCTAATGATTCTTCACAAGAACAAGCAAATTTTAAATTTTCTCAAAATTCATTATATAATAAAAGTTCAGTTTATAAGTTTAAATTACCTTCATCAGATTTTTTAAATGAGCCTGAAAAAAGTAGCAGAGAAACAAAAAAAAGCGACAAAACAGATGAAACATTTTTAGAAAAAATACTCCTAGATTTCGGTGTAGAGGGAAAAATTAAAAGAATTAGTCATGGGCCTGTTGTTACATTAAATGAGTTTGAACCAGCTGCTGGTGTTAAAGTTTCCAAAATTATTAACCTGTCTGAAGATATAGCCAGAAATACTAGTTCGGAGTCTGCTAGAATATCTACTATACCTGGAAGCAGTACTATAGGTATTGAACTTCCAAATCAGTCAAGAGAAAATGTTTTTTTAAGTGAAATAATAAATGATAAAAATTTTTTAATAAAAGATCATAAACTACCAATAGCATTAGGAAAAAGTATTTCGGGAGTGCCAATTATTGGAGATTTAAGCTCAATGCCACATTTATTAATCGCAGGGACTACTGGTTCAGGAAAATCAGTATGTATAAACACAATTATACTTTCGCTACTATATAAACACGCTCCTGATAAATGTAAATTTATTCTAATTGACCCTAAAATGTTGGAGTTATCAACCTATGAAGGAATTCCACATTTATTATGCCCAGTAATAACAGAGGCAAAACGTGCAGCTTCAGTTTTAGGTTGGGTAGTAAAAGAAATGGAAAATAGATACAGACTTATGACTAAAGAGGGTGTGAGAAATATAGATGGTTATAACGATAAACATAAAAAATTACCAATGCCTTTCATAGTTGTGATTGTAGATGAAATGTCTGACTTGATGCTGTTTGCAAGCAAAGAAATAGAAAGTTATATACAAAAGCTATCTCAAATGGCAAGAGCAGCAGGAATCCATATTATAATGGCTACTCAAAGACCAAGCGTTGACGTAATAACTGGAACAATTAAAGCCAATTTTCCAACGAGAATTTCATTTAAAGTTACCTCTAAAATTGATAGTAGAACAATTCTCGGCGAACAAGGAGCAGAACAGCTATTAGGAAAAGGAGATATGTTATACATGTCATCTGCAAATAAAATTATTAGAATTCATGCGCCATTTGTATCTGAAAGTGAGATTGAAAAAGTAAATAATTTTCTAAGATCCCAAGAAGAACCACGTTATGTCGATGAAATTTTAAATTTTGCTGACGAAAAAGAAAATAAATCGGATGGGTTAAACAGTGAAAATGAAGACGAATTATATAATACTGCATTGGAAATAGTAAAAAGTGAGAAAAAAGCGTCTACCTCTTTTTTACAAAGGAAACTTCAAATAGGTTACAACAGGGCTGCAAGAATTATAGATATGATGGAAGCAAATGGAGAAGTAAGTAAAGCTAATCATGTAGGAAAACGAGAAATTCTTAAATAATGAAATTTTTTTTTTTTATTCTTATAACTTTTTTTTTTATTGGTAATTCTTTTGCTTCTATAAAGAATAAAATTTTAGATAATTTAAAAGAAACAAAAAATATAACTTTTAATTTTAAACAAAAAATTGAACAAGAAGAAGAGATGGGTAAATGTGTTATTGATTATCCGAAGAAAATCTATTGTACGTATATAGATAAATATAATAAAGTTTTAGTATCGGATGGTAATTCACTAGTTATAAAAAGTAATAAAAATAGACAGTATTATAGGTATCCTTTAGAAAAAACGTCCTTAAATATTTTACTTAATAAACAATTATTGATTGAAAATATTAGTAAAATTGAAGGAAAAATATTAAATGAAACACATTTTGTATTTTCAATAAAAATTGAAAATAATTTAGTTAATATTTTTTTTGATAATGAAACATTCAACTTAGTTGGTTGGCAAACAGAAGATATTTATCAAAATAGGACTGTAACTTTTATTTATGATTTAGAATATAATAAAGATGTTGATAAGAATTTATTTAAATTGCCCTCAATGCATTGATTTAATTAATAATAACTTTTTCCGATTTAAAAATTTTCATTCCTCTTGAGATATAATTTTTTAAAGCATTTTTATGATCTAGTGAACAAGTGTGTACCCAAACTCTTTGTGCTCCATTTTTAAAAGATATTTTAATTGCTTCAGTTAGTAAGTAACTTCCATAATTTTTTCCAAAATAATCTTCTAAAATACCAAAATAAGCAATTTCACAGTTTGCATTATCATAAATTTGTTCAAAATATCCTATAAGTTCATCTCCTTCAGATAAAATATAAGTTTTAACGTTATTGTTATCTAAATAATTATTCCACATTTTGTCGTTCCAAGACAATCTATCAACCCAGTTATATTTTTTTCCGATTTGTTTATAAAAGAATTTGTTTATTTTAAAATTAACAGGCTCAATAATTTTTACAGTACAATCATTCAATGGTTTTTGACCTTCAAGTAAATCCTCAAGGTTCTTAATTTCGAGATAATTTCTTTTGACTTCCGTGCTCACTCTACCATCTTACCAACTTTTTCACCTCCAAATAAATGGAAATGCAAATGAGGTACCTCCTGTCCTCCATGCTCGCTGATATTAGATAAAGTTCGATATCCTTTGCCTTTTTCAGAGGAAATACCAAGCTTTTTTGCTACGATAGAAATTCCTTTTGAAAGCCCTACAATTTCATCATTGGATGCTTTCTGATTAAAATCATCTAAATTAATATATTTTCCTTTTGGTATCACCAAAACATGTATCTTTTTTCTTGGTGTTATATCATGAAAAGATAGAACATATTCGTCTTCATAAATTTTTTCGCAGGGTATTTCGCCTCTTAATATTTTTGCAAATATATTGTTGTTGTCATATGTCATAACAAAACCTCAAGTTCATCTATCACTTTAATGATTTTCCCATCTTTAATAATAGCGTTAATTCTAGCACACTCATAATATGCATTTGAAGTCTCCTCAGCAATCTCTTTCATCTCAAGACATTTAGAGCGATTTTTAACAAGTAAATGTTCAACAAGCACAAGATCATCAAGGTCACCTAAATACATCATTAAACCAATAACCTCGTCTTCTCTCTCAATTCCAATTCCCTCAATTTGAGCAACTTTTTCACCTATTCCTAATTCAAAGTCCTTTACCGCAACAAATGCCTTATAAACTATGAAAAATAAGATTATAAAAACAATTATTTTTATTTTACTCATTTATTAATTTTTTTTATTTTACTCATTTATTAATTTTTTTTAATACACTACTTACAGTATCGCCCATAACTGATGGATTTTTCGAAATTGTAATTCCACACTCTTTCAATATTTCTACTTTTTCTATTGCACTTTCTCCATAGGCAGAAACAATTGCCCCTGCGTGTCCCATCACTCGTCCCTTTGGTGCTGTCAATCCTGCTATGTAGGCAATGACAGGTTTCTTCATATTTACTTTTGCAAACTCTCCAGCAGCAACTTCCTGGGGACCTCCTATCTCACCAATCATTAATACAGCATCTGTCTCCTCATCTGTCTCAAATTTTTCAATTATGTCTCTGAATGAGCTTCCGTTTATTGGATCCCCTCCAATTCCAACACTTGTAGAAATTCCAATGTCTAAATTTTTTAACTGTTGTGCAGCCTCATATCCTAGAGTTCCAGATCTACTTATAATACCTACTCTACCTTCTTTATAAATATGCCCAGGCATAATGCCTAACATAGATTTTCCTGGACTTATAATTCCTGCGCAATTTGGTCCAACTAAAGTCATTTTAGAACTTTTAGTATATCTCCTCATATATCTTTTTATTCTAATCATGTCGTGTGATGGAATTCCATCCACAATAGCAACACATATTTTTATTCCTGCATCAGCAGACTCCATAGCTGAATCTGCTGCAAAAGCTGGAGGAACAAACAATATAGATGCTGTGGCTCCTGTATGCTTTACAGCATCCTTTACTGTATTAAAAACAGGAAGATTAAGGTGTTTTGTGCCCCCTTTTCCTGGAGTAACACCTCCTACAATATTTGAACCATATTTTATCATTTCCTCTGCGTGAAATGTCCCCATCTTCCCTGTAAATCCCTGAACAATAATCTTAGTTTTGTTATCAATTAAAACAGACATAGTTATTTTGTCAGTGCTGCAACAGCTTTATTTGCAGCATCTTCAAGAGTATTTGCTTCTATATAATTAACTTTACTGTCTTTTAAAATTTTATTACCTTTTTCGACATTTGTTCCAGCAAGTCTAATTATTAAAGGTACTTTAATTTCAATTTTTTTTAATGCTTCAACTATCCCCTCCGCAACCCAATCACACCTATTTATTCCAGCAAAAATGTTTACCAATATTACTTTAACCTTTTCGTCCATCGTTATTAATTTAAATGCTTTGACTATTTTTTCTGGTGTTGCTCCTCCTCCAACATCTAAAAAATTAGCTGGACTTCCTCCTGCTAACTTAATCATGTCCATTGAAGCCATGGCAAGACCAGCACCATTTATTATATTTCCAATATCCCCATCTAAGCTTACATAATTCAAACCTCTATCTGATGCAAAAATCTCTTTACTATCCTCCTGAGTTTTATCTCTCAATTCTGAAACTTGACTTCTTCTAAACATAGCGTTGTTATCAAAACTCATTTTACAATCTAAAGCTAAAATTTGTTTTTGTTTTGAAATTACAAGTGGATTTACTTCAACCATTGTTGCATCTAATTCACTAAATGCTTTATAACATCCAATAATTGTGTCAGAGGCACGTCTAATTAAATCTGGTTCTATGCCTAATCCAAAAGCTAATTCTCTAGCTTGGAAATTTTGCATTCCAACTGCAACCTCAATTTTAGATCTTATTATGGTTTCTGGTTTTTCTTTTGAAATCTCTTCAACACTCATCCCTCCTTCTGTTGATGCAACAACCATTATACTCTCCGAACTTCTATCAAATACTAATCCTAAATATAATTCTTTTTCTATCTCGGTGGCTTCCTCTATATAAATTCTGTTCACAATTTTTCCTTGTGGTCCAGTTTGGTTAGTAACTAATTTTTTTCCTAATAATTTATCTGTTGCTTGTGCAACTTCTAACGGAGTTTCACAAACAATAATTCCGCCAGCTTTTCCTCTGGCACCAGAATGAATTTGTGCCTTAACCACCCATTTAGACCCACCAATTTCCCTTGCTTTATTTTCTGCATTTTCTGGACTATATACGATTCCACCTCTTGGAATTGTAACCCCAAAATTTGAAAGTATTTTTTTTGCTTGATACTCGTGGATATCCATAATTATTTTTATTTATTATGGATTAATTTGTCTATGTTTACAATATTTTCAGCCATCCTTGCTGAGGCCGCATCAATCATTCTACCGTCAAGTTGGGCCGCGCCTTTGCCCTCTTTTGCTGCTTTATCTAGCTCCTCAATTATTCGCTTAGCCTTGGTAACTTCTGCTTCTGGTGGAGAATAGACTTTGTTAGCTAATTCTATTTGTGATGGATGAATTGCCCATTTGCCTTCTATGCCTATAGTAGCGCCTCTCTTTGCTGCTTCAACATACGCATCAGGATCATTAAAATCTCCGAAAGGTCCATCTATTGCCCTCAGGCCATAAGCTCTACAAGTCATAACTAATTCTGATAATCCGTGGTGCCATTGATCTCCTGGATAGTTAGGATTCAGTCCACCTATAACAGTTGTTCTTGCTCTTAAACTTGCAGCATAATCTGCAACTCCGAAATGTAATGCTTCTAATCTTTCACTTGATTTTGCAATTTCTTTTATATTAGACATGCCTAATGCAGTTTCAATTAAACATTCTATACCAATTTTATTTTTAATTTTCTTATTTGTTTCTATTTGAGTTAACATACAATCTACCATGTAAACATCACTTCCAGTTCCAGCTTTTGGAACAAGTATGGTATCAATCTTTTCTCCTGCTTGTTCTACAATTTCAATTAAGTCAGAGTACATATAATGTGTATCAAGACTATTTATTCTTACTGATATTGTTTTGCCATTTTCTCTCCAGTTAATTTCATTTAAAGCTTTGATTACATTTGCTCTAGCTGAAATTTTATCATTTGGAGATACTGCATCTTCTAAATCAAGAAATACATAATCTGCCTTTGAATTTAGGGCTTTTTCAAACATTTTTGGTGATGAGCCTGGAACAGCTAATTCACTCCTTTGTAATCTTGATTTTGCAGGTTTGTAAAATTTATGACTCATTTTTTTCTTTTATTTAATTCAGTCATTACATCTTCAATTTTTATATTGTTAGCTTCAAGATATATTATTAGATGGTAAAAGACATCAGCAGCTTCATGTATTTTATTAGAATCTTTTTCAACAGCTTCAATAAGTTCATTTATCTCCTCTAAAACTTTAGACTTACTTAATGTTTTATCGCTTAAAAGTTTATTTGTATAAGACCCATCAACTGGATTTGCCTTTCTTTCTCTTGCAAGATTAAATAATGTTTCTAAGGTATTTAGCATCTCAAATCCTAACAGGAATTCCTTTCGAGTCCAAATATTCTTTGGCTTCTTTCAAAGAGAATTTTCCATAATGAAAAATAGAAGCCGCTAAAACTGCACTTGCATTGCCTAGTTTTATGCCATCCACTAGGTGATCAAGGTTTCCAACTCCACCTGAAGCAATTACCGGAATGTTTACAATTGATGATATTTTAAACATTAAGTCAATATCATACCCAGCATGAGTTCCATCTCTGTCCATTGATGTTACTAAAAGTTCTCCTGCACCATTATCTTCCATTTTTTTTGCGTACTCTATTACATCGATTCCAGTATTATTTCTTCCCCCATGAGTAAATACCTCCCATTTTTTTCCACTCTTTTTTGCATCAATTGCAACTACAATACATTGAGAACCAAATTTTTTTGAACTTTTAATAACCACATCTGAATTTTGAACTGCAGCAGTATTTATAGAGACTTTATCAGCCCCACAGTTTAAAAGTTTAGTGATATCATCAATGCTTCTTACTCCGCCACCAACAGTTAAAGGTACGAAACATTTTTTTGAAGTTCTCTCTACTACATCATAAATTGTATCTCTATTTTCATTTGATGCCGTGATGTCTAAGAAACAAATTTCATCAGCTCCACCATCAGAATAAATTTTTGCTTGTTCAACAGGATCTCCTGCATCTTTTAAGTCTACAAAGTTAATTCCTTTAACAACACGCCCATTTTTAACGTCTAGACAAGGTATTATTCTATTTTTAAGCATTTATTTCTTTCGCTAGCTCCTCTAGTTTTATGTCTCCATCATATATAGCTTTGCCAACTATTATACCCCCTATATTTTTTAAACTTTTGGCTTTTCTAATATCATCCATTGAGGATACACCACCAGATATAATCACTGGACAATTTGATATCTCCGCAATTTTAGATGTTTCCTCAAAATTAGGGCTTTGCTTTGTTCCATCTCTATTAACATCCGTATAGATTAATCTACTAACTCCATAATCATTTATCTCTTGCAAAAAATCTATTGTTAACTGATTTGAATTTTCTTTCCAACCAGATACAGCTAAATATCCATCCTTAGCATCCAAGCCCAATGCGATTTTATTCGGAAATCTTTTACAAGCTTCTTTTAGAAAATTTTTATCTTTTATTGCAGCACTACCTAAAATAACTTTTTCGACACCTATATCAGTATATTTTTGAATACTTTCAAAATTTCTAATTCCTCCTCCTATCTCAATTTTAAGATCAAATTTGCTTACTACATCTTTAATTAAATCAATATTAATAGTTCTTCCAGTCAACGCTCCATCCAAGTCAACTATGTGTAAATTTTTAAAACCGTGATCTTTATATTTTTTAGCTTGCTCAATAGGAGATATCTTATATTCAGTTTTATTGTTAAAGTCTCCTTTGATTAATCTCACACACTTTTTATCTTTTATATCTATTGCTGGAAAAACTTTCATTTATTTTTTCTAAATTTTTCATTTTTTTTTGGTTTTCTTAGAACAATACTATCTAAATAAACTGTTTGATCTTTCAAACTTTCCCAATCTGAGTTCCAATAGCCAATTGTTCTATGCCTATAAATTCCCATTTTCATATAGCCTCCGGTACATGTGTCAGCAAGGGTTTTAATATTTTGAAGATCTGCGATTACTTGATTGTTTTTATAAATTTTAAACCTTCCAGTTTCATCTAACTTCCACAAGACATGAAATTTAAGATGTGTCCATTTTCCTTTTAAATCATCAATTTTTCCAATCACTACTGGTTCGGATGAATAAGCTGCTTTACTTGCCCAGCTATAAACATGTTCTCCTTTATACTTAAAATCTTGAAACCAAAAATGACAGCAGCTATGACAACCCTTTGCTTTATTATCAGTATGCATTTGTCCAATTATAACAACTGCACCTTTTTCCAAAGGTTCATAAGTTTCATCAAAGTAAACCGCATATTCATAAATATATTCTTTATTTTTTAATTTCATGTTACCTAAATGAAGTTCTTGTCTACTCCTATTGCCTTTACCATCACATTGAATTTGGGTTGTCTGTGCTTTTCCAGTTCCACAACCTGCATCTTCTCTATTGACAATAAATTGAATACTGGTTTCACCCTCATAAACAGGGAAACCATCAGATTTTTTAACCTCATTTATTCTATTTACTTTCTTTTTATGCATAGAAATAAATTGTTTCTTAAACCCTTTGATATCTTTAAAACTCGTTTTGTGATCATCTGCAAATGATGGGAGAAAATAAATAGAAATTAAAATTATTAAAAATATTTTCATTTACTTTGATCCATAAATAAATTCTAAATTTTCAATAAACATTCCTTCAACAGATGTATATAATATAAGCAAAGTCAAAAATATGTGGAGTAACAACGGAGCTAGATTAAAAAGGACTCCCTGATTTTTATTTCTATAGAATATTAAACCTATTGAAAGTATTCCACTCGTTACCCAAAATAAATCAATAAAAAACATATCTATAAACTTATAAAATTATTAATAATTTTTAATCCTAATTTATCACTCTTTTCAGGATGAAATTGTGTTCCAAATATATTTTCCTTCTCAACAGAACAAACAATATTTGATGAATAATTTGTTGTTGATGAAATAACATCTTTATCTTCAGGAATAAATTCGTAGCTATGAACAAAATACATATGTGAATTTTTTTCTACCCCTTTTAAAATCTTGCTATTTTTTAAAATATTAATTTGGTTCCATCCAATGTGAGGTAACTTGTATTTCCCTTTTTGGTTATCAATCTTAGAAACTTTACCAGGTATCCATCCTAAACCTTCTGTCTCTTTTTCCTCGTAACCAATATTTGCAAACATTTGAAGACCAACGCAAATTCCAAAAAGAGGTTTTTTATTATTTATTACGAATTCATTTAAAACATCAATCATTCCACTAATATTTTTTAATCCATCTATACAGCTCTTAAATGAACCCTGTCCTGGCAATACAAGTTTATCGCTAGATTTGATTTCGTCTAAGTCAGAAGTTACTTTAATATTAACTTTACTTTTAGCAACTTCCTTAAAAGAATTTATTACAGAGCTAATATTGCCCGATTTATAGTCAACAATTGTGACATTCATTAAATTTATAAAGAACCTTTTGTAGAAGGAATTGATTTTTTATTTCTTGGGTCCATTTCTAATGCTGATCTTAAAGATCTTGCCAAACCCTTAAAACAAGACTCGATAATATGATGACTATTGTCACCATAAATATTTTCAACATGCAAAGTAATTCCTGCTGCTTGAGAAAATGCCTGGAACCATTCTTTAAAAAGTTCAGTATCCATTTCCCCAAGTTTTTCTACTTTAAGCTTTACCTTCCAAATTAAATAAGGCCTATTGGATACATCTATTGCAACTCTAGTTAATGTTTCGTCCATTGGTATTATGGCATGAGCATACCTTTTGATGCCTATAAATTTTTTGGAAGCTTTTTTCAACGCTTCACCTATAGCTATCCCTGTGTCTTCAGTTGTATGATGTAAATCAATATGAGTATCACCTTTGGCTTTTATATTCATGTCAATTGATGAGTGCTTTGATAATTGTTCAAGCATATGGTTTAAAAAACCTATTCCTGTGTCAATCTTATAATTTCCCTTACCATCAATATTTAAATCAACACTAATGCTAGTCTCTTTAGTTTTTCTGTTTATATTACCTTTACGCTTCATAATTAAAAACAGGTATACATATATTATTCAATTATGGCAATAATTCTAAGGTTGGTCTTGAACTATCAAATTTAATATCCATCTATACCCCATGACTACAATAGTATTAGTAAGAAAAAACAATGAAGTGGTGGTTGCTGGTGACGGACAGGTCAGTATGGGTAACACGGTAATTAAAAGCACTGCTAAAAAAGTAAGAAAAATTGAGAAAAGAAATGTGATAGCTGGTTTTGCAGGTTCAACAGCAGATGCTTTGACTTTATTTGAAAGGCTAGAATCTAAGCTCGAAAAACATGCTGGTAATTTATCAAGAGCGGCCGTTGAGTTAGCAAAGGACTGGAGAACTGACAAATATCTTAGAAGATTAGAGGCCTTGATGGCCATAGCTGATAAAGAAAAAAGTTTTATCGTTTCAGGAACTGGAGATGTTTTAGAACCAGAGGGTGATGTAATAGGTATTGGATCTGGAGGAAACTATGCACTAGCTGCGGCAAAAGTTTTGATGGAAACTGATATGAAAGCTGAAGAAGTTGCGAAAAAATCTATTAAAGTTGCTTCAGACATATGTGTATTCACAAACAACAATCTTAATGTAGAAAAAATTTAATGGAAAAGTCAAACGTTACATCGCTAGTCCCGAAAGATAAAAAGTCAGATAACACATCAGTAACAACATCTTTGTCGCCAAGAGAAATAGTTTCTGAATTAGATAGATTTGTAGTTGGTCAAAATAATGCAAAAAGAGCAGTTGCTATTGCTTTGAGAAATAGATGGAGAAGACAAGCTTTGACTGGAGATATGAAAGACGAGGTACTACCAAAAAATATTTTGATGATTGGACCAACAGGTGTGGGTAAGACAGAAATTTCAAGAAGACTATCAAAACTAGCTGAAGCTCCTTTTGTAAAAGTGGAGGCAACAAGATTTACAGAAGTTGGTTATGTTGGTCGAGATGTTGAACAAATAGTTAGAGATTTATTAGAAATCGCAATTTCTATGGAAAAGGTTAAAAAAAGAAAAGAAGTTAAGGCTCAAGCACAAAAACTTGCTGAAGAAAGAGTTTTGGATGCCCTTGTAGGAAATAAAGCAAGTGTAGCGACAAGAGAAAGTTTTAGAAAAAGATTAAGAAACGGTGATTTAGATGATAACGAGATCGAAGTAGCTGTCAATGAAAGTGGGAATATGCCCTCATTTGAAATTCCAGGTATGCCAGGCGCAAACGTTGGAATGATAAATATTTCTGAAGTTCTTGGAAAATCAATGGGAAATAAACCAAAGAAGAAAAAAATGAGTGTAAAGGAATCTTATGAAATCTTAATGAATGAAGAGTCAGACAAACTTATTGAACAAGATAAAATTATAAAATCAGCAAAGAACTCAACTGAAAATAATGGAATAGTTTTTTTAGATGAGATAGATAAAATCTCTGCAAGAACTGATCGAGTAGGCGGTGATGTTTCTAGAGAGGGAGTTCAAAGGGATCTTTTGCCTTTAATTGAAGGCACAACAGTTAGCACAAAGTATGGGCCGATAAAAACTGACCATATATTATTTATTGCATCAGGTGCATTTCAACTTGCTAAACCCTCAGATTTGTTGCCTGAACTTCAAGGTAGACTACCGATTAGAGTTGAGTTAGATGCTTTAACGAGTGAAGATTTTAAAAGAATTCTAAAAGAACCCGATAATAGTTTAATTAAACAATACAAGGCACTTTTAAAAACAGAAAAAGTTGATTTAGATTTTACTGATGATGGAATTGATACAATCGCAAATATTGC
>CACDFC010000023.1 GCA_902552035.1 uncultured Pelagibacteraceae bacterium
AGCTAAATGTGATATTCTTTGAGAAATTAAGGAATTTGAATTTATAAAGTCTTTTAAAGAAATTAAAAAAAGAAACAATGCGGATGTAATTAATATTGTTGAAAACAAATATTTTGTGTCAGTTAATCTAACAATATAAAATGCTAAAATTAAATTTAATAGAAATAAAATTAATATTTTTATATTAAAAATTTTTGCTTTTTGTTTTATCCAACTTATATTTGGAGCAAAAGCCATAAATATAAGAAATGGTACCATAAATGGAGTAATTAACTTTTGGTAAAAAGGTTCTCCTACAGATATTTTTTCATTAGTAAATGCTTCTAAAAAAATCGGGTAAACAGTTCCAACTAAAACAACAGACAAAAAATACATTAAAAACCAATTATTAAATAAAATTGATGTTTCCTTGCTTATGAATTTAAACTGTATTTCTTTAACTTTAATATTTTCGTAGTATACAAAAAATATAAAAATTGAGAGCAATATAAGAGAAAATAAGAATACTAAAATAAATAAGCCTCTCGATGGATCGTTAGCAAAGGTATGGATTGAATTTAAAATTCCAGATCTAACTAAAAATGTCCCACTCATGCTCAAAGTAAAAGTCATAATTGAAAGTATGAAAGTCCATGACTGAAGCATATTTCTTTTTTCTAAGACGGATATTGTATGTATTAATGCAGTCAAACAAAACCACGGCATTAAAGAAACATTTTCAACAGGATCCCAAAACCAAAATCCTCCCCACCCAAGTTCGTAGTATGCCCAAATAGAACCTAACATGATTCCTAAAGTTAAAAATATCCAAGATGTAAAAATCCATTTTTTAATATGTTTTGCCCACTCATTATCCATTGTATTTGTAACTAAAGTTGCAAGTGAAGATGAAAAAATTATAGAACTTCCAACATATCCTAGGTAAAGAACTGGTGGATGAATTGCTAATAATGGATCTTGTAATATTGGATTTAAACCTAATCCTTGTAGAGGTACAGGATATAAAACTCCAAATGGATTTGAAGTAAAAATGATAAATATGTAAAAGCCTAAAATAATAATTTGTTGAAAAAAAATTGTAAGAACCCGATAAGTAAGTTTTAAATTGCCTGATTTAATAAAAAAAATCATTATAAAAAAAGTTAAAACTAACAACCAAAGTAAAAGGCTACCTTCATGATTACCCCAGGTACCAGAGATTTTATAAAATAATGGTTTGGATGTATGAGAGTGGTTAAAAACTGTGTTATTACTAAAATCTGAATTAACAAAAGAGTAAATTAAACTTAAAAAACTTATAACTGTTAAAATAAATTGTGAAGATAATAAAGAGAAGAAATTATCTACTTTATTTTTATTTTTGAGAAATAGTATACTTTTAACAATAAGTATGAATGATATAACAAGACCAAAAAGTAGGGCGTAAAAACCAATATAATTAGAAATCACTTATTACCCTCAAGAGCTTCTTTAACTTCAGGTGGCATATAATTTTCATCATGCTTTGCCAAAATTTTTTTTGCAATTAAAAAATTTCGATCTTTCAAATACCCTTCAGCAACTACACCTTTTTCTTCTGAAAAAAGATTGGGAACGGTGCCTGAAAATGTTACCTGAATTTCATTTTTAAAGTCTGTTATTACGAAATTAATTTTTTCTGAATCAACTACCAACGAATTTTTTTTGACCATACCTCCAACTCTAATTTTCTTTTTACTCAATTCAGGTAAACTTTTAATATCTGTTGGCGATATAAAATAAACTACGTTTTTATCTAAAGATTTTAAAAATAAAAAAATTATTAAAGAGAATAATATTAAAGTTGATAATAAAAATAATATTCTTAGTTTAACTTTTTTTCCATACATTAATATAAAAGTTAAATTTTAGATTCTGATGTGTATGTCAAAATCTCTTTATAGGTGACCTGTGCCTTAGCAGCCTCCGATTTAGCTAAATCTAAATTTTTAAATTTAGAGTAAAATCTTTTTTGCTCTTTTAATAATTGAAACTTTGTTATCGAAAATAAAATTGCAAAACCAAATAAAGTAAATGCAAAAGCACTCCAAACATATGCACCATATCCATTCATCACAATTATTTCTTGCATCACAATCTGTCTAATCCTTTATTCTTAATTCTTATCAGTTCTGTATTATATTTCATCAAAAATATTAAAAGGGAAAATAGTGCAAATGCCGCAGTCATTATAGTTAAAGGAAATAACATTGAAGAATGAATAGATGTTTCTGACATAAAATTTACTGAAGCTGGTTGATGCAAAGTTGACCACCAATCAACTGAAAACTTTATAATTGGTATATTTATTATTCCAATTATAGATATATAAGAACTTATTTTAAAAGCTTTATCTTTTTCACTAAATATTTTCCAAGACAAAATATAAATAAAATAAAAGATTAATAATATCAACATAGATGTAATTCTTGCATCCCAAGCCCACCATGTTCCCCATGTCGGTTTTCCCCATATAGATCCGGTTACTAAAGCAATTAAACAAAAAAGAAAACCTGATGGTGCGAAACTTTTTGAAATAATTGTAAAATTTTTAATTTTAAACACTAAACCAAAAAAAGATAAAAAAGATATTAATGAGAAAATTCCTAGAGAAATCCATGCTGATGGGACATGTACATACATTATTCTAACAGCATCACTTTGCTTGTAATCTTCAGGTGATAAAATTAAAGCCTCAAGCAATCCAACAGATATTACAATTATAAATAAGAATAGAATATATTTTTGAGATCTAGATGTAATTGTAAATATTTTATTTAAATTTAAATGATTTATCATTTTTTTTGTAACTATTTATATTGAATATTTGTTTTTCTGAATAGTCTATTATGACCAAGAATACTGAGGGAGATAATTAAGGGAATGATTTAGCATCCTTGGTCATTAATACATTGAAATTATTATTTAATTCTTATGTCTAATGTTTGAGATAAATGTGTTTAAATGTTGACTTTAGATTAATTTGAAGGCTTAAAATAGCTAGAGCCATTTTTGCCAGAAAAAATTTCATTAATTAGCGGATGTTTAATTGGCTCATCAGAATCGTCTACAAGTAAGTTTTGCTCTGAGACATATGCTTCATATGTTAAATCCTCATTCTCTGCCAGCAAGTGGTAAAAAGGCTGGTCTTTACGAGGTCTAACGTTTTTTGGAATAGATTGATACCATTCCTCTGAATTATTAAACTCAAAATCTACATCATAGATTACACCTCTAAAATCAAAGTGCTTATGCTTAACAATATCACCGATTGAAAATTTTGCTTTTTGAATACTCACATATGTAAATATGGATATTTGAAAAAAAAAATCAATAAAAAAAATATTAAAGTTTATTTATTATGTTAATATGTGATGTGAATAAATCATTTACTAAATTTACTACTGACTTTGGCCCATTATTAGTTTTTTTCGTGATTTATTACAAATCTGATAAAAACCTAAGTATAGCTTTACCACCATTTATAGTTGCAACTATTGTCGCACTTGCAGTTGTTTGGTTTTTAGAAAAAAAAATTCCATTTGTACCTTTATTGGGTGGAATTTTAATTACATTTTTTGGAGGATTAACCATTTATTTTGATAACCCAGTTTTTATATATATAAAGCCTACCATAATTAATATCTTGTTTGGATTAGCTTTACTATTTGGAAGGTTTTTTTCAAAAGAACCAATTTTGAAAAAAATAATTGGTAAATCAATAAAGTTAAATGATGAAGGGTGGAAAATTTTAAATAATAGGTGGATGTTTCTAGCCATTTTAAATGAGTTTGTTTGGAGAACTCAGTCTGAAGAATTTTGGGTAAATTTTAAAGTTTGGGGATTAATTCCACTAACGTTTATTTTTACAGTATTCCAAATTCAAATTATAAACAAATATAAAATAGATGAATAAATCTTTAAAACTAGTAGTGAATAATTCCTTTAAAATTGAAGATAAAAAAAAATTTTTTGAAAAAAAAGAATTAGAAATTATTTTAAACCTTTATGCCAAAATGGTTTCTAATGGATCTTGGAAGGACTATGGTTTATCGATATCAAGTAGACAGGTTATTTTTAGTGTATTTAAAAATTCAGCTGAAAGTGCTATGTATAAAATCTGCAAGAACTTTAAACCTTCTAATAAAAATCTTAAGTATCTTATTACAGACTCAAAAGGGAAAATATTCAAAAACTCAAGTGATCTAAAGGAATTAATCGAAAATAGAAACTGGAAAAAATTGTAATTTTATCTTCTCTGTCCGAAAAGTCTTAACAACATTATAAATAAATTTATAAAATCTAAATATAAAGTCAAAGCACCCATTACAGCTTTTTTACCTATCAACTCGCCACTATCAGATGCTGCATACATATTTTTAATTTTTTGTGTATCATAAGCAGTAAGACCAACAAAAATTAGAACTCCTAAGATTGATATTATAAAATACATCATTGACGATTTTAGAAATATATTTACTAGAGATGCAATTATAATACCTATTAGTCCCATCATCAAAAATGAACCTAGCTTAGTTAAATCTCTTTTTGTTGTATAGCCGTATATACTCATTGCTCCAAAAGTTGCTGATGTTATAAAAAATACTCTAGCTACACTCACGCCAGTGTAAACTAATAGTATCCAGGACAAAGATAGACCCATCAAAGAAGCAAATATCCAAAAAACTGTTTGCGCCTTTGCTGAACTCATTTTATTTATCCCAAAACTCATATAAAAAACTATTCCAAGTGGAGCTAACATCACTAGCCATTTTAAACCTGAAAAAAATAAAGCATTTCCGAAACTTGTGAACCCAGTTATCGTACCGCTTTGATCAGTTACCACTGACATTTTAAAAGATAGAAGAGCAATTATTCCAGTTAATAATACACCGGTTGCCATATAATTGTAAACTTTTAGCATGTAGGCTCTTAAGCCTTCATCCATTACAACACTTGTTTTTTGTACATCTTTAACTTTATTTAAAATATTTTGCTTATTAAATTCCATAGCTTTTATATATAGTCTTTTACTATTTATTCAAGATAACATAAAAACGTAAAAAATATTTAATATTCAATGAATTATAGAAATTTAGGCAATACAGATCTTAAAGTTAGCACAATTTGTCTCGGAACGATGACCTGGGGTGAACAAAATAGCCAGGTAGAAGGATTTGATCAAATGGATTATGCCCTTGATCAAGGGGTTAATTTTTGGGACACTGCTGAAATATACTCTGTCCCTCCAAAAAAAGAAACTTTCGGACATACAGAAATAATTATTGGTAATTGGTTTAAAAAAACAAAGAAAAGAAACAAAGTTATTTTAGCATCAAAGGTTGCTGGACCTTCAAGAAATTATGTGAGAGACGGAGAAAATAGTTTTGCCGGTAAAAATTTAAAAGATGCACTCGATGGAAGTCTTAAAAGATTACAAACCGATTACATTGATCTTTATCAACTTCATTGGCCAGAAAGAAATGTAAATAGTTTTGGTCAGCTAGGATACAGTCATAAAGAGGATGAAAGAGAATGGAATAATTTTCATGATACTCTTGAAAATTTAAAAAAATTTGTAGATGAAGGAAAAATTAGATATATTGGATTATCAAATGAGACACCTTGGGGGACTTCAAAATTTTTACAAATTTCAGAGAAAAAAAATCTCCCAAGAATGATGTCTATACAAAACCCTTACAATTTACTTAATAGGACATATGAGGTGGGGCTTGCAGAAATTTCAATTAGAGATCAAATTGGTCTACTAGCTTATTCTCCATTAGCAAGTGGTTATCTTTCTGGAAAATACCGCAATAATCAATTACCTAAAAATTCAAGAATTGAGAGAGACGGAGATTTTTGGACAAGATACGATAAACCAAATACTAGTAAAGCAGTTGACTCTTATTTTAAAATATCTGAGAAATATAATTTAAATTTTGCTCAAATGTCCCTAAAATTTTGTGAAATACAAAAATTTGTAACTAGTGTTATCATAGGTGCTACCACAATGGAACAGTTGAAAACCAATATAGAAAGTATAAATGTTAAATTAAGTGATGAAATAAAAAAAGAAATTAATAATGTTCAGAAAGTTTATCCAAATCCATGCCCTTAGTTTATAAAATCAAAATAAAAATTTTAATTGTTATTTTAGCTTTAACTTCCTATGCAACATGTGAAGAAATTAAAAAAATGGGAAAATTTAAAGATTGGGAGGTTTTGTCATTAACTAATGAGTCTGGAAAAGTTTGCTTTGCTCAATCAATGCCGGTTTTACAGTCACCAAAAAAAATAAAAAGAGAGGCAAGATTATTCGTTAGCTTTAGACCAGTCGATAAAATAACTGATGAAATAAGTGTTACGTCTGGCTACGAATATAATACACAAAATTCAATTATTGCTAAATCAGGTAAATCGAAATACAAATTTGATATCTCGCAGGAAGGTTTTGCATGGATTGCTGATAGCAAAATAGAAAAAAAAATTATAAAAAAAATGAAAAAAGCTTCAAGAATAATGATCACAGGATATAATAAATCTGGATCACAAACTATTGATCATTATTCCTTAATGGGATTTACAAAAGCATATAATGCAGCAAAAAAAAATTGCAGCTAATGAATAAACAAACAACTTTTTCTTATCTGTGGCCAACTATTTTTGGTACCTTTTATAATCCAGACCACGAGAATATGAAAAAAGATTTATTAAAATTTTTTGAAGAATACAAAAAAAAAGAATCCTTCTAGAAAAAGTGGAGAAAACCATAAACTTTATGAAAGTAATTATGATTTACACTCACAACAAGGAACTGCTTTTCAAAAACTTTTAAAAAATTTTATTACAAAAGCTTTTTTTGAAATGTCAAAACAAGCCAATAAAGATTTTACCATGACATTTAAAGGCAAGGAAATGGGTGTAACTATTACTGACTCTTGGTTTATACACTATGAAAAAGGCGGATTTGTATTACCTCATGCACATGGTCAATGCAGTTGGTGCTGTGTTTATTATGTACAGGTCGGCAAAGATGCCACCAATCAAAGTAAATACAACTGTCGTAATCCAACCTAAGGTTTTAGAATAAATAGCAATTTGACCTTTTGAAAACCCAATTTCTTTATAAAAAACAATAGACATACGACCCAAAAATGCTTCACCAATTTTAAATAAAAAAACAAAACCTAAAATACCCAAAGCTATTGAAAATCCATTTTTTTTAAAAAAACTTAATACAGGACCAGAAATAGTTCCGTATACCCAGGCTAAAGATGTAACTACAAAGTTTTTATTTTTACTAAGTTTCTTTCTTATAACTTCATCAGCTTCATTTTGTTTGAATTTTCTATCTGTATCTTCAGATTCATGTACAAACATTAAACAGATATTCATTAGAATTATTAATAGGCCTAAAATAAGAAAGGTTAGTTGCCAATAATTCTCGATACCAATTTTTTCAAAAAATTCAGCAGCAAATAGAGCCACGACTCCACCAAGCTTATATCCAGTCCACCATCCAACAACTGCGACAGCAGCTCCCGCAGCCATTGATTTTTCTTCATTTTGACCTATTTGTTCAATCCTTAATGCATCAACCGTTATATCTTGAGTTGCAGACGCAATAGCAATTATTAAGCCTACCAAAATTACTAAAGTTAAATCATCTGAGGGATTAATGAGACTCCAAAATATTAAAGAACCTAAAATAAATGATTGCATAATAATTATCCATGCTCTTCTATGGCCTAATTTTTTTGATAAAATTGGAACTTGAATTCTATCTATTAGGGGAGCCCATAAATAGTTGAATGCATAAACAGCAAATATTAATCCTGCCCATCCAATTGTAGATCTGCTTAATCCATCTTCCTTCAACCATAAAGATAGACTACTACCAATCAAAACCCATGGAAAACCGCTTATAGCACCAAGGAGTAAAATTCTTAGCATTCTAATATCAATGTAATACTTGAATAAATTATTAAGACTATTCTCTTTTTTCATGACTAATATTTTCTCCAAAAAGATGGAATAAATAAAATTAAAATTGCAAATATTTCTAATCTACCCATTATCATTCCTAGGCTAAGTATCCATTTTGATGAGCTGCTCAGTTGAGAAAAATTGCCATTTGGACCAATATTTTCTCCTATCCCAGGACCTACGTTTGATATCGAGGTTGCTGCTCCAGATATAGAAGTTACAAAATCTAGTCCAGAAATTGACAATAAAGCAGTTATAATAAAAAAAATTATTATATATAAATAAATAAATGAAATTATAGATGACATGAACTTATCATCAATATTATTTTTTTCATATTTAATTAAAAAAACTCCTCTTGGATAAACTATTTTTTTTAATTGATTTGAGATAAATTGATAAAGTATTTGAATTCTAAATATTTTAATTCCACATGTCGTAGATCCAGCGCAACCCCCTATAAACATCAAAACTAAAAAAAATATAATTGAAAAATTTCCCCAATTGCTAAAATCCTCTGTAACATAACCTGTACCTGTTAAGATTGATATTACATTAAAAGATAATGATATAATATTTGTTTCATCTAGATTCCCATTTTTGAGAATCAAATAAAAAATTAAAATGATTATCGAAATTAAAGTAATTTTAAAAAAAAGTCTAATTTGAGAGTCTGTAAAAAAAATTTTTTTGTCTCCATTTAAGAATTTTATATAAGCAATAAAAGGTAAACTTCCTAAAAAAATAAAGATAATTGATGTAAATTCAATTAAGGTACTATCGAAATAACCAATTGATTCATTATAGTTAGAAAATCCACCAGTAGCTATTGTTGTCATAGAATGTGTAACACTATCAAAAAAATTCATACCAAATATATTATAAAAAATAGAGCAAATTATTGTTAATGATAAATAAATTGTTATTAGCTTAAGAGAGATTTCCTTAGATTTTGGAAAAATTTTTTCTGCGTTGTGGTTAGCTGAAATCTTAAATAATTGCATTCCACCTACATTCATTATTGGCATTAAAGTAATTGCCATTACAATTATACCTATACCTCCTAACCATTGAAGTAATGCTCTCCAAAGCAGTATTGCTTTTGGTGTACTATCTAGATTAGTTATAATTGTAGATCCTGTCGTAGTAATTCCTGACATACTCTCAAAAAAAGCATCAGTAAAAGATAAATTTAAACTTGAAAAGACGAATGGCAAAGAACCAAATATAGCAATAGTTATCCACGAAAGAGAAGTAAGCAGAAATGCTTGTTGTAAGTTTAGCTTCTTATTGTGATCAAGATTTGATAAAAAGAACAATATTCCAAATATAATGCAAACGATACCTGAGCCAATAAAACCTGCATCTAATTCGTTAAAGATAAATTGAGTAATTATTGGGATTATCATTGATAATCCTAAAATTATTTGTAAAACCCCTAATGTAAAAAATACTGTTTTATAATTGGACATTTTGAATGAACATTATTTTATGGTAAATAAATTTCAACTCTATAAGAATTATTAAAAACACTAATTTTATAAGTAATTTTGTAACTAAGTTGTGATTGATAAAGCAAATATAGAAAAAACTAGCTCATGGCCTTTTGTTGAGGCTAAAAGGATCATTCGAGATAGAAAAAAAAGTATAGATAAAAAAGGTAAGATTATTTTACAAACAGGATATGGACCAAGTGGGTTGCCCCACATTGGAACGTTTGGAGAAGTTGCGAGAACATCAATGATTGTTAATGCGTTAAATCATTTAACAGATATACCAAAAGAAATAATCACTTTTTCTGATGACATGGACGGTTTAAGGAAAATACCTGACAATGTTCCCAATCAAAAAATATTAAGTGAAAACTTGCATAAACCTCTGACTGATATACCTGATCCATTTGGTAAATTCGAAAGTTTTGGTAAGCATAATAATGAAATGCTTATAAATTTCTTAAATGCATTTAAATTTAAATATAAATTTAAAAGCTCTACAGAGCTTTATAAAAGTGGTTTCTTCAATGAGTCTCTTAAATTGATTTTAAAAAATTATAAAAATATAATGGAAATTATAATTCCAACTTTAGGCAAGGATAGACAAAAAACTTACTCGCCATTTTTACCTATTTGTCCTGAAACAGGCGTAGTATTAGAAATACCAATAATTGAAATTGATGAAAAAAATTCGAAAATAATTTTTGATAATAATGGAAGTAAACTTGAAAAAAGTATTTTGGATGGCCATTGTAAACTTCAATGGAAAGTTGACTGGGCAATGAGATGGTATGCTTTAGATGTTGACTTTGAGATGTACGGTAAGGACCTTATAGAAAGTGCAATTTTGTCAACAAAGATCATTAAGTTGTTAGGAAAGGCAAATCCACTAGGGTTCGCTTATGAGTTATTTTTAGATGAAAAAGGTGAAAAAATATCAAAATCAAAAGGGAATGGAATTACAATTGATGATTGGCTTAAATATGCTTCACCTGAAAGTTTGTCATTATTTATGTATCAAAATCCAAAAAGAGCTAAAAAACTTTATAAAGAAATCGTCCCTAAAGCCGTGGATGAATATTTAGATTTTATTGAAAAAGGCAAAACACAAAATGAATTACAAATTTTATTAAATCCAGTCTGGCATGTTCACGAAGGCATGTTTCCAAAAGAAGATACAATTATGACTTTTTCAATGCTTTTAAATCTTGTTGAAACTAGTAATGCTGATACAAAAAAAT
>CACDFC010000024.1 GCA_902552035.1 uncultured Pelagibacteraceae bacterium
AAATATCTAATGTATTTTTGATTTTATTTTTTTTTATATTTTGAATTGTATTTTTAATTATATCTTTAACCATTAAATTAATAGAGTCTCTAATAATTTGGTATATCAAAATGTCTTTATTTTTATTTTTAATATTTTTTCTATATGATTTTAAAATTTCTTTAAAAAAAGTTACTTCTGTCAATTCTCCGAGTGAAAATAATTTGGCTCTTATTCCATCTTGTATATCATGATTATTATAAGCAATATCATCTGAAATTGCTGATATTTGAGACTCTATAGATGGATATTTAGAAAAATCTATTTTTCCTTTAAGATTGTTTTCTCCTATAAGTTTTTTTATCTTTGATAAATTATATATTGGTCCGTTGTGTTTCAATAAACCATCCAAAGTTTCATAAGTTAAATTTAAACCTTTAAATCTTAAATACTTATTTTCTAAAAACATAACTATTCTTAAAGTTTGAAGATTATGATCAAATCCACCATAATTTATCATACATTCATTAAGAGCTTCTTCTCCAGCATGACCAAATGGCGTATGTCCCAAGTCATGAGCTAGACTTAATGTTTCAGCTAAATCATCGTTTAACATTAGATATTTTGTTATTGATCTTGCAATTTGCGCAACTTCAAGAGAATGGGTAATTCTAGTTCTGAAATGGTCTCCATCAGTGTTCACAAATACTTGTGTTTTATGCTTTAACCTTCTAAATGACGCAGAGTGAACTATTCTGTCTCTATCTCTTTGAAACGGTGATCTATAAAAATTTAATGGTTCTTTGTGTAAACGACCTTTACTTTTAAATAATCCTATTTTTGTGTAGTTTTTCATGCTTTAAAATTGGTAAATAAATATTATATTAGTAATAACAGTGTTCTATAATGATTAAAGAAATTAAATTTACAGAAAAAGCTATAAAACAAATAGATCAATTACTTTCAAAGAAAGATAAAGGTTCTTTTTTTAGAATCGCTATTAAAGGTGGTGGTTGTTCAGGATTTCAATATGACTTTTCATTTGATCAAAAGCAAAATGATGATGATCTTAAACACTTGAATATCTTAATAGATAAAACATCGGCTGATTTATTGAAAGGTTCAGAGATCGATTATGTAGAAGAATTAATAGGAAATTCATTTAAAATTAATAATCCTCAGAGCAAATCTTCTTGTGGTTGCGGTGTGTCTTTCGCTCTTTAATGATAATAAGTTCTTGGAATGTTAATTCTGTAAGAGCCAGAATAGAAAACATCAAAGAATATATAAAAAAATTTTCACCTGATATATTGATGATGCAAGAAATCAAAACACCTAATGAAACTTATCCTTATGATGATTTTAAATTACTAAATTATGAAAATTATGTCTTTGGTCAGAAGAGCTATAATGGAGTAGCTATTGTTTCAAAAAAAAAATTAATTAATACTCAAAATGATATTTTTAAAGATAAAAATAAGCAATCAAGAATAATTCAAGCTGAAGTAAAATATAAAAAAAAAATTATTAATTTAATTAATATTTATACTCCGAATGGTAATCCTGTTGATACAGAAAAATATGAATATAAATTATACTGGCTAGATAGCCTAATCAAAAAAATTAAATCATTATCTAAAAAAAATGAAAATATAATTATAGGTGGTGATTTTAATATTATTCCTTCTTCAGAAGATGTTCATAATCCAAAAAGTTATGAGGATGATGCGTTGTTCAGATTAGAGATTAGAAAAAAATTAAGAGAACTTATTAACTTAGGATTTCATGATGCTTATAGATATATCCATCCAGATAAAGAAGGTTATACATTCTGGGATTATACGAGTGGAGCTTGGCAAAAAAATAATGGTATGAGAATAGACCATTTTTTAGTTTCAAATTCTTTGATAAATATTGTTAAAAATGTTCAAATAAATAAATTTCCACGCGGAAGACAAAAACCATCTGATCATACACCAATTGAAATTGAACTAGCTTAATGATTTGATTTTATTTACTAGCTCTTCATTTATATTACGAGGCCCCTTATTCAATCTATTTTTATGACGTCTTTCCCCTGGAAGTCTAACTCCATCCATGGATTTCATTTTATTAAAAAATTCCTCTGAATGTTTAGCCCAATCTGTTCCAGAAGTTTTTTCAGGTGAGATTGCTAATATAAATTCTCCACCACTTGGTGGTCCACCATCATTATTATCTTTGATGGCAGTCTCAAAACTAAAATTATCACCAACCAAAGCTCCTGCCATTAATTCTACCATCATTGCAATTGCTGAGCCTTTGTAACCACCAAAAGGTAGTAAAACACCACCATCTGCAATTGCGCCTGGATCAGTTGTTTCTTTTCCATCCTTTGTTAAACCTGTACCTAAAGGGACTTTATGCCCTTCTCTTTTAGCAACTTGGACTTCTCCCATTGCCATTGATGCAGTTGCCATATCATAAACAACAGGAGTTTTTCCTGGTCTTGGCCAGGCAAATGAAATTGGGTTAGTTCCAAATAATGGTTTCGTAGCTCCAGCAGGAGCAACGGCAGGTTTATAGGATGTACATGCAAACGCTACCAAACCTTCTTCAGCCAATTTTTCCGTTTCAGGCCACATAGCAGCCATGTGATGGGAGTTATTAATTGCAAGAACAGCAACACCATTTTCTTTAGCAGCCTTAACTAACACTGGTAATCCTTTGTTTAAAACCACAGGAGCCAAACAATTATTTCCTTGAACTTTAATTACTGATGGAGATATTTTGTTTATCTCTGGCTTTCCCTTACCTTTAATTTTACCACTCTTTAAACCACTTACGTAAGCAGGTAATCTAAATAATCCATGAGATAATGAGCCGTCTCTTTCAGCATTTCTAATTAAATCTGATAATATTGAGGCTGTATCTTCATCACATCCATTAGATAATAATGTTTTTTTTGCTAATTCATAAATCTCATCTAATTCTAAGGATACAGTACTCATCCTTATATTAGATATTATTTATGTGTAAATATCAATTTTTAATTAACAACCTTTAAAAGATTTTGACATATTTTTTATCAAATCAAAATATAGATCTTTTCCTGGATTAAGAGTTGCACCCAAAGGATCTAAGACACCTGTGCTAATATTTGTATCTTTGGCAACTGCGTTTATAATATCAGGATTAAATTGAGGTTCTGAAAATACACAAGTAACTTTATCGTGTTCAATCACTTCTCTTATTTCAGCTAATTGTTCAGCTCCTGGCAAAACATCTGTATTAACTGTAAAAGCTCCTAATACGTTTACACCAAATCTTTTTTCGAAATATTGATAGGCATCGTGAAATACAATTGATTTAAAATCTTTATTTAAATCAGATTTTACATCTTTCGTTAGTTTATCAATATCTTTTAAAGCTTTTTTTAAATTACTTTTATATGCAGAGGCATTTTTTCCATCATTTTCAATCATATGTTCAGCCATTTCTTTTAAAATAACTTTTGCATTCATTGGGTCTAACCAAATATGTGGATCAAATTCTCCATGAGCATGACCTTCGTGACCGTGCTCATCATGACCATGATCGTCGTGTTCATCTTTTTTGTGTTCATCGTCATGACCGTGATCGTCATGTTCATCTTTCTTGTGTTCATCGTCATGACCGTGATCGTCATGATCATCTTCTTTTTTTGCGTGATCATCGTGACCATCTTCTTTATGTCCGTGATCGTCATGTTCATCAAAAATATTTCTTTCTCTAAATTTTAAAATCTCTAGTCCTTTAATTTCTAACAACTCAATTTTTTCAGCTTTTTTAGCTATTGTTTTTAGAGGTTTTTCTAAAAAATTTTCTAAATCCTCACCAACCCAAAATACAATGTCAGCTTCTTGAAGCATTTTTGCGTGTGATGGTTTTAAAGCAAATCCATGCGGTGAAGAATACCCATCAACTATTAGATCAGGTTTACCTACGCCATCCATTAAATAAGATGCTAATGAATGTATCGGCTTAATGGAAGCAACGACTTTTAATTCAGCGTTTGCAGGTGATAAAAAAGTAAATAAGCTTAATATTGACAAGATTAATGGTATTTTTTTTAGATTTTTCATAATTTTATGTTTAATATTTTAAGTAGTTGTTAGTAAATTGTTATAATATAACACTATGTAATAAAATAACAAAAAATGTCAATAAATTAATGTTGAAAAAATGAGAACAGAAGAAAATATATTAGTTAAATTGAAAAATGCAGGTATTAAACAAAATGATAAATGGCTTGTAAAAGGTGTATCACTAGAAGTAGAAAAAGGTAAAATTGTAACCCTTATTGGTCCAAACGGATCTGGCAAAAGTACTACAGCTAAGATTGCACTGGGTATTTATAAAGAATTTGAAGGAACAGTTGAAAAATTTACTAATAAAATAGGATATGTTCCTCAAAAAATTTCAATAGATTGGACATTACCATTGAGAGTTGCAGATTTTATGGTCTTAACAGACGATTTAGATAAGGGTGATATAAATGAAGCATTAGCCCTAACTGGAGTTGATCATCTTATAGATAAAAATTTAGGAAATTTATCTGGTGGTGAATTTCAAAGAGTTTTACTTGCAAGAGCAATATCTAGAAAACCAGAATTATTAGTATTAGATGAACCCGTTCAAGGTGTAGACTTCACTGGAGAAATAGCTTTATATCAGCTGATAAAAAAAATCTCAGAAAAATTAAATTGTGGAATATTACTAATTTCACATGATCTTCATACTGTAATGAGTGCAACAGATCATGTTGTTTGTTTAAATGGACACGTTTGCTGCTCGGGCTCACCAATTGATGTTGCTAAAGACAAAGAGTATAAAGCTTTATTTGGTGAGCAAGCTTCACAAACACTTTCAATTTATGAACATAAGCACGATCACGTTCATTCAAATGATGGAGATATTAAACAAAAAAATTAATTATGTTTGATGATTTTTTTATAAGAGCTTTATTCGCAGGTATTGGGGTAGCCTTTGTTACCGGGCCACTTGGTTGTTTTGTGGTGTGGAGAAGATTATCTTATTTTGGTGATACCTTGGCACATTCTGCTCTACTTGGAGTTACTATTGCTTTTTCTCTTGAATTTAATATAGCTTTATCTGTTTTCATATCGTCGTCTGTTATTGCTTTATTTTTAATACAGTTACAGAAAAAAACTAATTTACCAGGAGATGCATTATTAGGACTTTTAGCACATTCATCACTAGCTGTTGGACTTGTTGCAATTGGTTTTTTGTCTTTTATTAGATTTGATATCATGGGTCTACTATTCGGTGATATTTTAGCTGTGAACGTTAATGATTTATTAATTATATGGATTGGTGGTGCATTTATATTATTAGTACTAAAATTAATTTGGAAACCATTATTTGCATCAACTGTAAATTATGAATTAGCTGAGGCTGAAGGATTAAATCCAGATAGAGCAAAAGCAATATTTACATTATTAATGGCCGCAATCATTGCCATATCTATAAAAATGATTGGATTACTATTAATTACAGGAATGTTAATTATACCTGCTGCATTTGCGAGAAACATCTCGGATAGTCCAAAAGGAATGGTTATATTTTCTATAATTGGTGGTTTGTTATCTGTGTTTATAGGATTATTTTCATCATTAAACTTTAATACACCCTCTGGTCCATCAATTATAATGGCTGCCTTAATACTATTTATAATTTCATTGTTTAAAATAAAACAAAGCATTAAATTGAAAAACTAATGAACAAAAGGTAAAATAATAATATGCAAAAACAACAACTTTTAACAAAAAATCAAAAAATAATTTTTGATATTATTGAAAAATCTCCAGAGCCATTAAAAGCATATACAATACTCTTCAATGTTCAAAAAAAAGGGATTAAAGCTCCTCTGCAAGTTTATCGTGCATTAGATAAGTTAGTTGAAATAGGAAAAATTCACAAAATTGAAAGCCGAAATGCCTTTATTGCCTGTCATAATTCGAGTTGTCAGGTAGCTAAAGCTACTGCGTTTTCAATCTGCGAGATTTGTGAAAAAGTAACAGAAATAAGTAGTGCAGGTCTTTCTAAATACTTAGCTAATTTCAAAGACAAAGACGGTATGAAATATAGTAAATACAATCTTGAGTTTTTTGGATTATGTAAAAAGTGTAGATAATCCTTTATTTTAATAAATTCTTAACATAACTGAAATAATAATAACGAAAGGAAGTTTTATGTTTATAAAAAAATATCTAAAGTGGATCAGTACGTTTTTAGTTTTAGTAGGAATACTTCTTACAAATTTAAATATATATCCATTAAATATATATTTTCATGGATTGGGAGTTGTTGGATGGACCATTGCAGGATTTGTTAGCAAAGATAAAGCAATTTTAACTAACTTTGGATTACAAATTCCATTGTTTGTAATTGGTATTTATAAAGTTATTTTTTAAATGAAGAATGTTTTGTTCGTATGTACAGGTAATTCAGCAAGAAGTATTATTGCTGAAAGTATTATAAATAACGAGTATGACGATATGTATAAAGGTTTTAGTGCTGGGAGTAATCCAACAGGAAAAATTAATGAAGATGTGAAGGATTATTTATTATCAAAACATTATGATCTTTCAAATTATAGATCTAAAAATTTTAATGAATTTATCAATAGTCAAATTAAAATGGATTATGTTATTACAGTTTGTAATAATGCCAATAGTGAAGTCTGCCCTATTTGGCCAAATAAAGATCAGATAATTCATTGGGACATAGAGGATCCTGTTAAATTACTTAATCAAACAAATGATTTAAATAAAAAAGATGAAATAATTGAAAAAGTTTTTAACCATATTAATAAAAATATAAAGGAACTACTTAATGAAAAATAAAAGTCGTTATTTTCTTGCTGAACTATTAGGCAGTTGTTTTTTAGTAATGATTATTGTTGGTTCAGGTTTAATGGCTGAAAACCTAACTAATGACGTTGCTGTGATGTTAATTGCAAACACAATAGCAACAGGAGCAGGTTTATTTGTGCTTATTACAGTATTTGCTGATGTATCAGGAGCTCACTTTAATCCATTTGTGAGTATCGCAATGACAATAACAGGTAAATTAAAAAAGAAACTATTACCCTACTATATCATTGCTCAATTGCTAGGTTGCTTAATTGGTGTTGGTTTAGCAAATTTCTTTTTTGAACATGAAATTTATGAATTATCTACTAAGTCAAGAGATGGAATTTACATATTTACATCTGAGGTAATAGCAACATTGGGGCTTATAATAATAATTTTCGGCTCCATGAAGTCAGGCAAAATTGCTGTTGCAGCTAGTGTTGGTCTTTATATTACTGCTGGTTATTGGTTTACTTCTTCAACTTCTTTTGCAAATCCAGCTGTTGCAATTGCCAGAACATTTACAGATTCTTTTACTGGTATTAGTTATTTAAATACTCCTTATTATATTTTAGCTGAACTTGTGGGAATGTTAATTGCTGTATTTATTGTTAAAAAGTTATTTTTAGAGAAAAATTGAAAAATATAAAACTTACCAATCAAATAAGTTTGATTAACAAAAAATTTAAGAAAAAAGAGTTTTATCATTATCTTAAAACTTCTAATCTTTCATTAGTAATACCTAAGATTAAAGACAAATATATAGTAGTATCTCAAAAAAGAGTTCCGATTAACAAAATTAATTATGAGTTTCCTTCTGGGATAGTAGAAAAAAAAGAAACAACTCTGCAATCAGCTTATAAGGAATTAAAAGAAGAAACAGGGTATAAATCAAGATCAAAATTGAGTAAAATTATAACTTTTTATACTGAGCCTGGGCGATTAACTACTAAAATTACTGGTTATTTTACGAAAGACTTAATAAAAATTTCAAAGCCAGAAAAAGGTATTAAAATTCATTTATTTAATCAAAGCGATATATTTAAATTAATATTAAATCAAAAATTCAATAATAGTTCTCATATAGCAATGTTTTTATATCTAATAACAAATCTTAAAAATCAATAAACTACAGGTTGTATCAAATTAACTTTCAGATTTATGAATTATGTGATTTAATTAATCATCTAAAAATTTGGAGGTAGAGATGGGAAAAAAATTAAAAAAAAATGAGAAGAAAAAAACAAAAATTTTAAAAGCAATTGATAGACTGAAAAAAAAAATTACGGCTAAAGAAAAAAAATTGTCAAAAGTTAATATTAAAATTGCTGGTTTAGAAAAGAAGGTTGCAGAAAAAAAAGCAAAAAAGCTTGC
>CACDFC010000025.1 GCA_902552035.1 uncultured Pelagibacteraceae bacterium
AATTAATTTATATAACAAAAATAAATGAATATATTTGATTTATACCAAACAAAAATAACAAAGTTAGTAAAATCTGCTAACCAGAATAAATTAATCGAAAATATTGATAATATTGAAAAAACTAATGTAGATCTACCTCCTAAACATTTTGATTGTGATATTTCTACGAATGTAGCAATGATTTTAGCAAAAAATAACAACACATCACCCATTAAAATTAGTGAAATTTTAATTACACTTTTCAAAAAAGATTTTAGTGAAATTCAAGATATATCTTTTGCTAAACCTGGATTTATAAACATTAAGTTTAAATTATCTTTTTGGAATAATTTTTTAAAAGAATTAATTAATGACAAAAATTTTGGAAAAAATAATAATATTATAAACAAAAGTTATTTATTGGAATTTGTTTCAGCTAATCCCACAGGTCCTCTTCATGTCGGGCATTGTAGAGGTGCCATTTTAGGAGATGTTTTAGCAAACCTTCTATTATTCAATAACCATACTGTTAACAAAGAATACTATGTAAATGATTATGGTAATCAAATTTTATATTTTACAAAATCTGTATATTATAGAATAAGAGAAAAACTTTATAACGAACCATTTCCTAAAGATAATAAAGATTTATACCCAGGTGATTATTTAATTAATATTGCAAGCAATATAATAAACAAAAACAATAACTTAAATTTCGATAATTTTAATGAAATTTCCACTGAGCTTACAAAATTATCTGTTCAAGAGTCACTTAATTTAATTAAATTAAATTTAAATAACCTAGGAATATCACACGATAAGTTCATAAGTGAAACTGATCTAGTTAAAAATCAAGAAGTTGAGAAAGTCATTGAAAAATTAAAAAAAAAAGATTTTGTTTATAATGGAAAAATAAAAGCTCCAGAAAATGAAAAAAATTCAAACTGGGTTGAAAGGGATCAATTATTATTTAAGTCGACTTATTTTGGTGATGATAAAGATAGGGCACTTCAAAAAGAGGATAAAAGTTGGACATATTTTGCAAGTGATACAGCATATCATAATAATAAAGTTGAGAGAAAATTTGATGTTTTAATAAATATACTCGGAGCAGATCATGCAGGATATATTAAAAGAATTACATCTGTCGTAGAGGCCTTATCTGGGGAAAAGAACAAACTCATTTGCAAAGTTAGTCAGCTTGTAAAATTAATTAAAGATAACAAACCATTTAAAATGTCAAAAAGGAAAGGTGATTATATTACTATTGAAGATTTAATTGAAGAAGTTGGAAAAGATGCAACTCGCTTCATAATGCTTAGTAGAAGTAGTGATGTTGAAATAGATTTTGATTTTACAAAAGTTAAAGAAAAATCAAAAGATAATCCTCTTTATTATGTACAGTATTGCTATGCAAGAATTTCATCAGTATTCAGAAATGCTCAACTAAAATTAGAAAATAATATTGTAATTGATAAATTTAATTTTAATTATTCTAAAGATGAGATTAAAATTATTAAAAAGATATCTGAGTGGCCAAAATGCATAGATATAGCAACTAACAGATTAGAACCACATAGAATACCAGTCTATTTGTATGAGCTTGCATCTGATTTTCACTCATATTGGAATATGGGCAAAGACGACGAAAGTAAGAGATTTTTAACAAAAGAAAATAAAATTTCTGACGAAAAAATAGTTTTTCTAAAGGCAATTTCAAATGTTATAAAAACTGGTATGTCGATTATGGGTGTGAGCACACCCAATAAAATGTAATGATAAAAGAAATAAAATATATTTTATTTGTAGTAATTATTTTTGCTTTTATATTTTTTACTATTAAACATTATTATTCTGATGCCAATATCAAAAATTCTTTTCGATCTTTAGAATCTCATTCATTTAAAATAGCTGAACAATCTGAAAAAATAAAAACTTTAAAGAATAATACAGACAACATAATTGAGTATGTTGACAAAAATCAAAACCCTAAAGAGGAAAAATTTCACTTTTGGAAATTAATTTATAATAATGAGTCTTAATAGAGCTTTTATTTGTGGTTTGAGTGGCACTAAATTAAAAAATAAAGAAATTAAATTTCTAAAAAAATATAGGCCCTGGGGTATAATCCTATTTTCAAGAAATATTAAAAGTATTAATCAAACAAAAAATTTAATAAAAAATATCAGAGCAATATTTAAAGATAATTTATATCCTATTCTAATTGATGAAGAAGGTGGACGCGTTTCTAGATTAAGAAATTTTATTGAGAGTTCAAATTTAACAGCAAGTTATTTTGGCAATTTATATAAAAAAAATAAGAAGAAGTTCAATCATTATTATAAAATTTACATTGATCAAATCTCATATCTATTAAATATACTAGGTTTAAACATTAATACCGTACCTGTTTTAGACTTAAAAAGATTTAAAACATCTAGCATTATCGGAGATCGTTCTTATTCAAGAAATAGCAAGATAGTGAGTAAAATCGGCGATATTTGTATTTCTTCGTTTCACAAAAATAATATAGCTTGCGTAATTAAACATATTCCTGGACATGGTATTACAAATATCGACAGTCATAAAAGATTGCCTGTTATTAATAAATCGACAGACTATTTATTTAAAAATGATTTTTTCCCATTTAAAAAAACAAAAAGTCTTTTTGCTATGACAGCACATATTATTTTTAAAAAACAAGACCCTTTAAATGTAGTCACACACTCAAAAATAATGATTAACCTTATAAGAAAAAAAATAGGATTCAAAAATATATTAATTTCAGATGATATCTCAATGAAAGCTTTAAAATATAGTTTAAGTACAAATACAAAAAAAGCTTTTAAAGCAGGTTGTAATTTAGTGCTTCATTGCAATGGAAACCTTTCTGAAATGATTATTGTCGCTAAAAACTCACCTTTTGTAGACAATTTTATTTTAAAAAAAACATCACAATTTAGAGAGATAATAAGATATTATTAATAATTGTATGAGCGATTCAAATACATTTAATGTTGATTTAAATAATTTTAGTGGACCCTTAGACGTATTATTAGATTTAGCAAAATCACAGAAAGTTAATCTTGAAAAAATATCTATTACTAAACTTGCAGACCAGTTTATAGACTTTATAAAAAATGCTAAGAACGTAAATCTTGAACTTGCTTCAGAATATTTATTAATGGCTACCTGGCTAACTTATCTTAAATCAAAATTGCTTTTACCTGAAAGTGAAGAAGAAGAATTTAAAGCTCTAGAAGTAGCAGAAAAACTAAAATTACAACTTAAAAAGCTTGAATTAATTAGATTATTGTCAGACCAAATGTTAAAAAAAAAAAGACTAGGCAAAGATGTTTTTTTGAGAGGAATGAAGGGATCAATAAGATCAATTAATAGCTATAAATATTCACTTTCATTATTCGAAATTTTAAAAACTTATTCGACTGTAGTTATGACAAAAGACTTTCAAAAAATTAATATTCCAAAATTACCTGTTTTTACAACTGAAGATGGAATACATAGAATAAAAGATTTTCTAGATAAACTTTCAAATTGGAAAAATTTAAATGAATTAATTCCAAAAAATTTTGAAAATACAAAAAAATTGAGGCGATCTGGAATTGCTGGTATTTTAGCTGGCTCATTAGAAATGGTTAAAGAGGGAAGTGTATTAATAAAACAAAATAATCTATATGATGAAATCTTTATTAAAAAAACAAATGAATAAACTTAAAAAAAATAACATTGTTAATTTCCCAAATAACTTAATTGAAGGTGAAAGAGAAGTAGAAGCAATTTTATTTGCCGCCGCTGAACCTTTAGATATTGATACTATTCAATCTAAAATTAAAAAAAACGTTAATGTTCAAAAAATTTTAGATAGGTTACAAATTTTTTACTCTAAAAGAGGTATAAATTTAGTTTGTATTTCAAATAGATGGTCATTTAGAACTGCTCAAAATTTATCTAGCCTAATGTCACAACAAAAAACAGTAGAGAAAAAACTTTCTAAAGCAGCTATAGAAACACTTTCTATAATTGTATATCATCAGCCTGTAACCAGAGCTGAAATAGAGGATATACGAGGAGTCGCATTTGGTACCAATACTCTAGAAATTCTTATGGAGCTTAATTGGGTAAAACCCCAAGGAAGAAAAGATGTTCCTGGTAAACCTATACAGTATGCAACTACAGACGAATTTTTAAACCATTTTAATTTACAAAAATTATCTGATTTACCTAATATTGAAGAATTAGGTACTGCAGGATTAATAGATAATACAGCTGTAGACTCAACAATATTCGGTACAGGTAAATTTTATAAGGAAAAACAGGAAGAAAAAAAGGAAAACATCTATTCAGATATAGATGATATGCTGAGTGGTACCCTTAAATCAGATGATAAACATTAGAAAATATGTTACAAAAAATAAAATTTAGATATATAAGGTATTTATGAGTATAGGTTTTTGGCAAATTGCAATTGTTGTAATTTTAGTCGTCTTGTTATTTGGAAGAGGAAAAATTTCTAGTTTAATGGGCGATGTTGCAAAAGGTATTAAGAGTTTTAAAAAGGGGATGGCATCAGACTCAACAGATAGTTCAGATTTAAAAAATATTTCTGAGAATCAAGACTCAAATAATCAAGATTCAAATAAAAAAGAATAATTCAAATGCCACAAATTGGCTGGTTTGAAATACTTATCATTGTTTCGATAGCAATTATTGTAATTGGTCCAAAAGACTTCCCTTTTATGCTTAAAAAAATTGGTTCATGGATTGGTTCTATTAAAAGATCAGTAAGCAGTTTCCAAAATCAAATTTCTGAACTTGGAGATACCAATTTTACTGACGAAAATAAAAAAGATTTAAACAAAAATTCTGAAGATTTAAATAAAAATAAAGATGAGTAAAGAGAGCAAAGAGTCAGGTTTTATAAGCCATTTGGTTGAATTACGAAAAAGGCTTATTTCATCATTAATATGTTTATTAATTCTTTTTGTGATTTGCTATTATTTCTCAGATTATATTTACGGTTTTTTAGTAGATCCTTTTGCGGAAGCTGTCAAAAATGACAACGTTGAAAGAAGATTAATTTTTACCGCTCTGCAAGAAACTTTTCTTACATATTTAAAGGTATCTTTTTTTGCAGCTTTTTTCATTACATCACCATTTATTCTCATACAAATTTGGAAATTTATAGCACCAGGTCTTTATGAGCATGAAAAAAATGCAATTATGCCTTATTTAATATTAACTCCAGTATTATTTTTATTGGGTGGTATGTTGGTTTATTATTTAATTATGCCTCTCGCAATAAAATTTTTCTTATCATTTGAAAGCGCAGGATTAAGCACTACTTTACCTATACAATTAGAAGCTAAAGTTAATGAATATTTATCACTTGTAATGAAATTGATTTTTGCTTTCGGTATTAGTTTCCAATTACCTATAGTACTAAGCTTATTAGCTAGAATTGGTTTGATTGATTCACAATTTTTAAAAGAAAGACGTAAATATGTTGTTGTTATAATATTTGCAGCAGCTGCTTTACTTACACCGCCTGATCCAATAACACAAATTGGTTTAGCTATTCCTTTATTAATTTTATATGAATTATCTATTTTATCTGTAAAAATTATAGAAAATAAAACAAAAGAAAAAAATGCATAACCTAAAAGATTTAAGAAATAATTTTGATGATTTTAAAAAAAAAATTGCAACTAGAAACATTAAAATTGATTTAGAT
>CACDFC010000026.1 GCA_902552035.1 uncultured Pelagibacteraceae bacterium
GGCTTTAGTTAGAGTCTATGAATTTCAAAATAAAGACGATAGGATTGATAAATAAGAAACATGACTAAGGTTGTTGGAATAGATTTGGGAACTACATTCTCAGCAATAGCTGAATTAGACGATTTGGGAAATCCAGAAGTATTATCGGATCCAGAAAGTGGAAATAGAATAACACGATCTGCGGTTTATTTTGGCAAGGATAAGGTGATTGTTGGAGAAAAAGCCAGAGACGCTTCAGTGACTAGCCCTAAAAAAGTTGTTTTTGAAGTTAAAAGAGAAATGGAAAATGAGGTAATTTACTCTTTATCAAATGGTGAATTTAAAGAGGATGATGGAAAAATAAAAGGATATACTCCATCTCAAATATCTTCTTTAATATTGTCAAAACTCAAAGATTATACTTCAGGTGTTAAGAAAGCTGTGATTACGGTGCCAGCTCTTTTTGCAGAAAGAGCTAGATCAGCAACTTTAGAGGCGGCAAAATTGTCAAAGTTAGATGTTGAATTGATAAATGAACCTACAGCAGCTGTCTTACACTACTCAAACCTTCCAGGAATATCTCTCAATGGTAGAGTGCTTATATTTGATTTAGGTGGGGGAACTTTTGACATCACCATAGCTGCCGTTAAAGGTAAAAAAGTTGAGGTAATAACCTCTGTTGGTGATAAGGAATTAGGGGGCCAAGATTTTGATAGAGAAATTTTAAATTTAATTGACAAAAAATATAAAAAATCAAAAGGTAAAGGAATAGATACCAAAGATAGATCTTTTTTTGAAGTAGCAGAAAAAATTAAAAAACTTCTTTCAACAAAAGACAAGGTATCAGAAATTATTGAAGGACCTAAAGGACCAGTAAAAATTGATATATCTAGAAAAGAATTTGAAAATTCAGTAGATACTTATTTGGAAAAAATAAAAATGCTTATGGAGGAAGCTCTAGATAGAGCTGAATTAAAAGCATCAAATATTCATCAAACCTTATTAGTTGGTGGTAGTACAAGAATACCAATTGTAACTGAAATTATAAAAAAAATTATGAAAAAAGCTCCCATAAAAGGAGTAAATGTTGATGAGGCTGTTGCCTGTGGTGCAGCTATATACGCAGGCATACAAAATAAAAGCAGTTTAAATTCTGCGCAAAAAAAAGCTGTATCAAAAGTTGAATTAAATGATGTTTGTAATTTTTATATGGGAACATTGATGGCTACAAGAGATCAAGAGAGAAATCAGTGGTTAATGGTTAACGATATAGTAATACCTAGAGATACAAAGTTACCTTGTTCAATCACAAAAAATTATATGGTCTTAGCTGATGGTCAAAAAGAAATAGATTGCTCAGTTACACAAAGTGAAGGTGAGGAAAGAGATAAAGAGTTTGTTCACGTAATAGCACAAGAACCTTTAAAACTGTCTAATAGCGCAAAGGAAGGAGATCCAATCAAAGTAACTTATTCATATGATTTAAATGGAAAGATGCATTGTATTTTTGAATTTAGTTACCAAGACAAAAAACTGATATCAAATTCAGGATATTTTCAAAACATCAAACACCAGCTTAACAATATCTCCAGGTCAACAGCAGCTCATTCTACTTTAACTATAGACAACACTTCTGTCAGTAAATTCAAAAAAAATAAATTTGGAAATTATTATATAGAAAATAGTTATAAAGTTTTTAACAAAAAAATTATTTTTGACAAAAATCAATGGATTTTATCTTCATCCCATGATGGATACCAAAACCGATACGGTTTAATACATGAAAGAGAGTTAGAATTTTACCCAAATAAAAATATATTAATAGGAAAAGATAGATTAATTAAAAAAAAAAATTATAAACCAACAAATTTTGATTTAAGGTTTCATCTTGATCCAAATACTAAAGTTTCAAAGACTCAGAATGGAAAAATTATTTTAATTGAATTAGATAACTCAGGTTGGAAATTTTCATGTAATGGGTATTTAATTGATATTGAAACAGGATTATATTTTGGTAAAAAAAATTTATTTATTGAAAACCAAAATATATTTATATCTGGTTTAACACAAAACGATGAACAAACAATTTTTTGGAAAATAGAAAAAATATGAGTAAAAATATTCAGAACGCGTTAATATCGGTTTATGATAAAAGCAAACTTAAATCTCTTTTAAAATCTTTAAGTAAGCATAAAATTAAATTTATTAGTTCTGGCGGCACTTACAAAAAAATTATAAGTCTTGGGTATAAATGTACTGAGGTATCAAGATTTACAAAATCGAAAGAAATATTAGATGGTAGAGTTAAAACTTTACATCCTAAAATATATGCTGGAATATTAAGTAGAAAAAATAAAAAGTCTCATATGGATGAATTAAAAAAAAATAACTTTGAAAAAATAGAATTTGTAATAGTAAACTTTTATCCTTTTGAAAAAACACTAAAAGAAACAAATAACCATCAAAAAATTATAGAGAAAATTGATATCGGTGGACCTGCATTAGTTAGAGCCGCAGCTAAAAACTATCAGGATGTAACAGTCCTAACAAGTACTGATCAGTATAATGATTTAATTGAAGAATTAAATAAAAATAATGGAACAACATCCCTAGAATTTAGAATGAAAATGTCTTTAGATGCTTTTACAGAAACTGGGTGTTACGACTCATTAATTTCAAATTATTTTAATAAAAAATCAAAAACTTTTTTCCCTAAAAAAAAGCTTTTTTATACAAATTTAATTGAAAAGTTAAGATATGGTGAAAACCCACACCAAAATGGAGCATTGTATTCTTTTGATAAATATTGCGGTATAAATCAACTACAAGGGAAAAAACTTAGCTATAACAATTATAACGATATATTTTCAGCAATATCTATTTCTAGATCACTTCCAAAAAATGTCGGTACTACAATAGTAAAACATGCAAATCCTTGTGGAGTATCTATCAACAAAAATAAAATTAAAAGTTTTGAACTAGCTTTAAAAAGTGATCCAATAAGTGCTTATGGGGGAATTGTTTCCTGTAATTTTAGAATAGATAAAAAAATGGCAAAAGAACTTAATAAAATATTTTTAGAAGTTGTGATTGGGATTGGAATTTCTAAAGAAGCATTAAATGAATTTAAGATGAAGAAAAATCTTAGGGTAATAGACTCTTCAAAATTTAAAATTGAAAATTTTGAAAATATTAATTCAAGTAATAATAATATGTTGATACAATCATCTGATTTTAAGAATATATCAAGAAAGGATTTTAAAGTTGTTTCCAAAATAAAACCAAGCAAAAAAGGTTTTAAAAATTTAATTTTTGCATTTAATGTTTGTAGATTTGTAAAATCGAATGCTATTGTAATTGTCAAAGAGGACTCAACTGTCGGAATAGGTTCTGGCCAACCTAGCAGGCTAGATAGTTGCAAAATTGCAATTAAAAAAATGCAAAATTTTCAGAAAGATTTATATAAAAGTGAAATTATTGCTGCTTCAGATGCTTTTTTTCCTTTTACAGATGGTCCAGAAACACTGGCTCAATCAGGTGTAACAACTATAGTTCAGCCTTTTGGATCAATTAGAGATAAAGAAATAATAAAATATGCCAATAAAGTTGGTATGATTCTTGTTTATTCAAAAACTAGGCATTTTAAGCATTAGGAAGCTTTATCTATCTTTGCTGCTAATATAAAATCACTTTCAGCTAATCCTTTTATAGCGTGAGTGAATATCTTAACTTTAGCGTAACCCCAACCAAAAGATATATCTGGATGATGACTCTCAGCTTCTGCTATAGTACAAATTTTATTTACAAAATCTTGACTTTCTAGAAAATTGTTAAATTTAAATTCTTTTAATAAAAAATAGTTTTTATTTTCGTCGTTTTTAACATCCCATCCATCAACTTTTTTTAAATATTTATGTATTTCGCTTATATCAAAAGCAGGAATACCTCCTTCGCATGGGATACATTTTTTTTCAGATAAATCAGACATTAAGTTAAAATAATTACTAATAAAATTTTATCAAGTATTTATTTTTATTTATTATTTATGGAGCGGGCAATGGGACTTGAACCCACGACCTTCTCGTTGGCAACGAGACGCTCTACCACTGAGCTATGCCCGCATTTAAATAAAAATATTATAGATATGGGTCTTTAGAAATGCAATATGTATTGATATAATCTATTTAAAAATATTAAAATGAGTAATTTACCAAATCAAATACCCATATTCCCCTTATCTAATTTTATTATTTTTCCAGAAACTACAGTTCCATTAAATATTTTTGAACCAAGATATATCCAAATGATCGACGACTCGATGAAAACTCATAGAATGATAGGAATGGTTCAGCCTAAAAAAACAGGAGAGTTAATGAAGCCTGACTTATATAATATAGGATGCCTTGGTAAAATTACTAGTTTTAATGAAACTGATGATGGTAGGTATTTAATAATAATTAATGGAGTGAGCAGATATAAAATTATAGAAGAAATTGATACAAATAAATTATATAGACTCTGTAAAGTAAGTTTTAAAGAATTTAATGAGGACTTAATAAAAAAAAAAGAGGATATTAAATTTTCTGATTTAGAATTAGTTTTCAAAAATTTAAAATCTATTTTTGAAAAAAAAGGTTATATGATTGACTGGAAAAACCTAGAGAAACAAAATTTAGATCAAACAATAAATACTCTTGCAATGGCATCTCCCTTCTCTTTAGAGGAAAAACAAATTTTACTTGAGTCAAAAGATTTAATATCAAGGAAAAAAAATCTTGAGACTATTTTAAAAACCTACATTATCGATAACTTTAACAATACCACTTTGCAGTAGTTAAAAAATTAAACCTCTATCAGCTGAATTCTTTAAATACTTATTTAATATTGTTTGATTATTCACATAATCGAAAATTTTTTTTGAGAAATTATTTTTAAATTTATTATCAAATTTAAAAAACTCATATATAAAATCTATACTCGAAGAAAAAATAAAATTTGAAGATTTTGTTTTTCTCTCAAAATCTTCTAAAATTGATGAATCAATTTCAAAACCAAGTTCAGCTTTTTCATCGATTATACCAACGAGATTCGCAATATCTCTTAGGCTCATATTAAATCCTTGTCCTGCTAGTGGGTGAATTTGATGGATACAATCTCCAAATGCTAAAAGATTTTTGTAAAAATATTTTCTAAGAAGAGAAAATTTCAACTTAAATTTATTTATTTTACTAATTTTATAAATTTTATAATTTAAATTATATTTACTTATTAAATTTTTTATATCCTTTTCTTTTATTTTTTTTTCATTCAAAATAGAAAATACTAAAGATGTTTTAGTTTCAGAAATGGG
>CACDFC010000027.1 GCA_902552035.1 uncultured Pelagibacteraceae bacterium
TTGCAATTCAAGATTTTCAAATTTTAAAACGATTTGTTCTTTTATTAAACCACAATAAGTTGATTTATTTTTTTTATAAATTTTTAATAGATCTTCTTGATTTTTAACTAAATCAAATGTTCCAGCATACCAAAATTGATCTGTAATTGAAGAAATTGAAAATGGACTATCTGAAGCTATATAAGACTCTATAAGTTTAACAAAATTACTTGTTCTAGAAATAACAATTTGATCGCTGTTTCTCTCTTTAAATTCCCAATTGAAATCTACCTGAAATCCATCTTTCATATAATCTTCCATCTCTCCATTTTTTGACATTTCTGCTGGTTGTACAAATGTATCAGCTTGATTATTTGCTTGGTCATAAACACCTTTGAAAAACTCATACCCTCCATATGAAATTATAGTCACTTCTCTTGAGCTTCTTCCATAAGTTGATGGAATTTTTAAAAAAAGTGCGGTATCAAAATCCTCTTCGATAAGTAAGGAGTATTGGTAATTTGATGAAATTTTCCCAGGATCTTTGATAACCCTATCAACTAGTGCGTCAAACCATTCTGGTTTTCCTCCTGCAGTTTGTTTTTTTTGCGCAAGTATTTCATCCTCTGAATAAGGGTAATCTCTACAATCTATTTGGAATTTCCAACTATTCATTGAAAAACCAGTCTGATCAACATAAGCGTATAGACTTGTAATTTTATTATCTACTAGAGATAATCTATTTTTATAACTATAAGTAACTTGTTCTGGTTTTTCACCAACTTCAATTTTATTTTCATAATTTATATTAAGTCCATTTTTTTTAAATTCTAATGTGCCGCCATACATTCCTGTTATTAAAGAAAGATCACCATCCTCCGAAATATCTGCTAATAATCCTTCATCGAGGCTGACAAGAATCTTTATTTCTTTGCCTAAAAATCTTGGAAAGTCTTCAGGGGCTATTTTAGCAATTTCAAGGTCAGATCTTTTAACTAAACAAAAGCCTTCTAAAATTTCTGATTTTGCAATGTTTAAAAAATTTACAAAAAAAAAAATTAAAATTGCTATTTTAACAAATCGTTGCAAATTATTTTTTTTTAGATTTTTTTTTTCTTGGCTTATCTTTAAATCTATCTAGAGCTGGATCATCACTGCCAGTTGACATATTTTGAGCATTTAAGAAGAAATATCCCACTGCACCAATAATAATTGGTGAGAATTTTGAAACAGCTGCAGGTAAGAATGGTGTTAAATTATAACCTAACCATGATAGAGCAAAATCCATTAATGCGAAAATAAGTAGTATGTAACCAATGATTTGCATTCTTTATAATAGCATGAACAAAAATGATTATCCACAAAATATAAGTGAGACGCTTTTATTTATATTCACTAAAAAAGGCTTTTTGACTAGATTGAGCCTCAATAAGTTTTTTTATATTACCATAAGTCATAAAGCATTCCAAATATACGGTACCACCGAAGATAAGATCTCTAAGTTCACTTTTTGAAAGTACCTTTGAATTAGGATTGTTTAATTTTATTCGATTTGAAGACACAAAAGTTCTTAAGGTTGAGGATTTAATCCCAAAATTAAAACTCTCAACACCCTGCTCTTTTCCATAAGCTGCCACCGCTACACCAATAACGTTGCCATAATTATTAAGTATTGGACCACCGCTGTTACCTTGGTTTAAAGCTGCATCAGTTTGAAATTCTGAGTAATTGTCACCAAAGCCAGCTAATGCAGTAATACTGCCTTTTGATGTTTTAATTGCAGAACTTACTTTTTTACCCAATGGAAAACCTGCTATAATAATATCATCTAACAATGCAGCATCTTCTTTGGAAACAGAATAAAATTTTGGTGAATTAATTTTTGCTTTCAACACTGCTAGGTCATTTATTTTATCTATTGCTATTGTTTTAGTTTTATATGTTTTTGCATCGTAATTTAATTCAACATATTTACATCCATCAATTACATGATGATTGGTGACTATAAAACCATCGTTTGATACAAAAAAACCAGTCCCAGAGGCTGCAGGCAAAACTTTGTGATTTGGGATATTATCTTTAGGTTTTATTTTTTTTCTTTGACTATCTCCTTTAGCAATATTTAATGTACCTCCATAGCAAGTGAGTGTATCTGAATTGCTAGTTTCCCAATTTCCTGTTAGTTTTCCGGATTTATCATACTCTTTCGTAACCCATTTAGAATTCTCAAAAGCAACACCTGTTTTAAGATTAATTTTATGTGTTGTAATACCTTTTTGTTGAGTTTCAACTTTTTTAGTAACGCCATCTCTAAAATATATTGCCTGCTCATAGCTAAATTCTACATTTGAGGATTTTTTTTTAAAAGTAAGAGTTTTTTGTAAATGTCCATCTAAATAAAGTTTTTTTTTCTTTATCTCAAATACATATTTAACTTTCTTTTTATCATCGTCATATGTGCAAATATAATTAATTTCAGCCAATGTAATATTATAAAACGTTAAGCTAAAAACCACGATACATAAAAGTTTTTTCATAGATTTAATATAACATAAATTTATCTCACTGTGTGCAAGTCTGGTGCAAGTCTACACAAATTAATTAAACATTATTTTCTAATATTAATAGAACGTTAAATTGAATTCTGTGATTTTATAGTATGTTTTAGACTACCTTGGACTACAATGGACTGACTTTAACTTCTATCCCTCGTCTTTTAAGTCCTTTGTGTCTACCAATTTCACCACGAGGGCATTAATGAATTTCATGAGTATTTATGCTAATATTTATAATTGAACAAGTTTAATAAGTAAATTTTTTTTATATACTATGATGCTATATGCTTGATTAAATAATATAGAATACCAGTAATCACTGTAGCATAAACAAAGCCTTCGCTAAAAAGTTTAAAAACTTTTTTATAACTTTTGTAGTTATGTCTTAAATAAACATAAATTAAAGTATATATGCCAACAATTGCTATGCTTAATAATATATCTGTTGGGTTCATAAATTAATTTTCATATTATTTGTTATTCCAATAAAATTAAAGATTATTTATCTTCAATTGAATTTTCTTCTCGCATAAGTATTGGTCTTCCATCATGAGCTGTATTTAAAGGTATAATTTTTCCTTTATATTTTGCACATAATGTAGGTGCACTTCGAACTTCTTTTCCTAAATTAACCTCAAGGTCAACAATAACTAGTTTAGCATCATCCAATTCCTTTAATATTTTCATATTCTCTCCATATATGTTTATAAAATTAATATTATTATCCTTTTACACTTCCAGCAGTTAAACCACTTACAAGATATTTTTCAAAGTATATAAATATAAGTAATACAGGTAAAGTTACAATAACAGACCCAGCCATAAGATACTGTCTCGGGGTTTCAGCATCTCCAGTCAAATATTGAATTGCTCTAGAAAGAGTAAAGGACTTAGGATTATCCAAAAACATTAAAGAAAATAAGAATTCATTCCAAGCTATCATGAAAACGTATAAAGCAACTGATGCAATGGCTGGAAGACTTAAAGGTATGATAATTTTTAAAATTATGCCAAACCAATTGTGACCATCCATTATTCCCGCATCTTCGATTTCTTTTGGTATACTTTTGAAATAACCTTGCAACATATAAATTGCAACAGGTAATGTGGTTGCTGTGTAAACTATTAAAAGACCTGTTATTGAATTTCTTAAACCAAGTTGACTAAAGACAGTGTACAAAGGTATTACGAGTACTATCGCAGGAAACATATAAATGATTAGAATTGATGATGATAAAAAGGTTTTGCCAAAAAAGTTCAATCTAGCTACTGCATATGCTGCTGGAATTGCAAATATTAAGGTTATTATTACTGTTCCAACAGATACTAAAGAGCTAATAAATATATATCTGCCAAAATTATATGTATTAAATATTACAAAGTAAGAATTGAATAAATCAGTTAAGTTTCTTTTAAAATCTAAACTAAAGTCTAAAGGATTAACTAATAAAGCAATTTGTGTTTTGAAACTTGTGATTAACATTATGTAAAATGGAAATAAAATTACAAAAGCAAAAAAGATAATTCCAAACAAAGTTATAAAATCAAAAATTATCCTTTCAGATACAAAATCCTCTTTTAAGTAATTGAGATTATATTTTTTAAGTCTATGTGTAAAAAATAATATTACTAAAAGAACAGCAATATAATACCAAATGGGTGCACTCTCATTAATATACACATAAACTAATGTGAATATAGATGATAATGATAGAATTTTTACAAGATAATTTAATTTATCCCCAAGAAATATAAATCCTAAAGATAAAATTATTCCTAAAATAAAATTTTGACTAACATTAAGGTTTGTAAAGTTTACGCCTTGAAGTGTGGACATGATCTTTAATATGGACAACAAACATATTAGAAATGTCGATGATGTAATTAAAAAAATAATTAAAGATTTAAATTTCATTTGCTTTTTTTCCAATTAATTTAAAATAAATGAACATAAAAATAATAAGTAATAAAACTATTGCTATTGAAACAGCTGATCCCATTCCAATGTCTGAAACTGCAAAACCTTGTTGATAGACATTTATAGGAAGTGTTCTTGTTCCAGATGCACCACCAGTTAATAAAAAAATATCCTCAAACTTATTAAAATTCCAAATAAACCTAATCATAAACAATATAGATATGATTGCTGTTATTTGAGGAAGTGTAATGTGAATAAACTTTTTAAGAGGCCCTGCTCCATCAACCTCAGCAGCCTCATATAAATCTTTAGGAACAGCTTGTAATCTTGCAAGAATAAATAAAAAAGCTAAAGGAAAATATCTCCATATCTCAAAGAATATAACAGTTGTTAGTGCTAACCTTAATTTAAAGTCAAAGCCCAAAACATTCATTGTAATATATTTTTGACCTAGTAAATTTATGGGTTCATTAAGAATTTTAAAATTGACTAGTAGAGCATTCAAAGTACCGCTATTTGGATCTAGTAATAACGTCCATGTATATGCTAAAGCTACAACAGGACCAACATATGGAAAAAGTAAAAT
>CACDFC010000028.1 GCA_902552035.1 uncultured Pelagibacteraceae bacterium
AGCAATAATTAAAAAAACTACAAAAAATACGACTCCAAAATTTCTATTTGATGGTAATTTATTTTTATTTTCCACTAAAAATTAGACTATCTTTTCATTTAATTCAAAAGCAAGCATTAATTCATTCCATTCTCTTTTAGATAAACCAGTTTCCTCTAAATTAATATTCTCACCTTTAATAAGCTTTTGAATTACAATTTTTCCTTTAGCTGATACTTCTGTACCACCAACCCTGTAATCTATGAATGCATCATACGTTATAGGAACCCATTTTTTTAAATTATCTAACATTACGTCTGCATATGCTCTTATTTCATATTGAGCATGAGGATCAACTCTAAGTCTTAAAAAGTTCATTAAATTAAGTAGGTCAGTTTTCCAATACCATTGGGTATATGTATTTAAAGTTAAATTCATTCTAGCTAGTTCCCTGGCTAAACCCGATTTATTTTTATCTATTATCGAGCCATCATATTTTTCATTAAGCATGGTTTCATAATTTTCATAAGTTTGTTCTGCATCTTTTTTTAACAAGTTTAAAACTTCATTTGCTTGGTCACCCTCGATCACTTCTCCTCTACCTTGTCTATTATTTTTTGACTGTGCAGCTAAATTTTCTTTTGATGGCAAATAAAATTCTTTATCTAATATTGAATACCTTGCAGAATATTCATTTACATTTGCAGTTCTGTGTCTTATCCACTGTCTTGCTATAAAAATTGGAAGTTTTACATGATATTTTATTTCGCACATCTCAAAAGGTGTACTGTGCCAATGTCTCATTAAATATTTTATCAAACCTGAGTCTGTTGAAACTTTTTTTGTTCCTTTTCCATATGAAACTCTTGCAGCTTGAACTATCGATGTATCATCGCCCATGTAATCAATAACTCTTATAAACCCATGATCTAAAACTGGAATTGCTTCGAATAGAACTTTCTCAAGTTCAGGAGCAGTAACTCTTTTTGTTTTGAACTCTTGAGATTGAAGTTCTTTAATTTCCTGTTGCTGTTCTTTGTTTAATTTCATGAATAATATATTGAATCTCTTATTTTTAGTTTTATATTATTAGGGTTGGTTTTCCAACTATGACGATAAACGAATTTCGTAATAAGCATTGCGGACGTGGGGGCAGTACCCACCACCTCCACCAAATACAACTTAAGGGGGTGAAACAGGCTCGACGGATGTCTAAAAGTTATTTTTTCGTTCGGTATTGTTCCGCCGAGATGGGCTAATTTATAAATGCTAACGAAAGTTACGCACTTGCAGCTTAATTAATTAATTAATTAAGTTACGGGGTCTGGGGCACCTGGCAACAGAACGCCCCCTTTTAAGATTTTTCTAAATCTTTTATATTTAAGATATTCTTCGATAATTTATTGTTATTCTTCTTAATATCATCAAAAAAGTTCCAGGCCAAAACAAGCAAATTATCAATTCTACCATTAATTTTATTTTTTGATCTTATTTCAATGTTTACTCCTGGAATAAATTTTCCATGCTTAAGAATATTATCTTCTATTACATAATCAATCTGTTTTGATATTCCAAAAAAATTAAGTGCAGTTGTTGCCTTTGCTGGAGAGCCATATCCAACAATATTTTGTTTTTTACTAACAATTTCGTCTATATTTTTTCTTACATTATCTCGAATTTTATAAATTTTTTTTGAAAAATTTAAATATGTATCGTATTTCTTAATACCAAATTTTTCCTCCTCATTTAAAATTTTATTTACTGAATAGTCAATCTTAGTTTTAGAAGAGGAAACATAAATTCTTAAAGAACCACCATGTGTTTTTATTTTTTCTGCTTTAAAAATTTTAGCTTTAAATTGATTAAAAAAGTTTACTAAAGAAGTAAGAGACCAATAATTATAATGTTCATGGTAGATGTTATCAAAGGTAAGATCTTTTAAAGTATTTAATAAATATTGTATTTCTATAACAATAATTCCATTCTTTTTTAACAGTTTTAACATATATTTTGCCATATCTTTTAGGTTATCTGAATGCGCAAATACGTTTGATGCCATTATTAGATCAGCTTTTTTATTAATTTTTTTTATACATTTTTCGTCTAAAAAGCTATTGATTGTCTTAATTTTATTTTTGTTAGCATTTATTGCCAAATTTTTTGCTGGTTCAATTCCTAGTAAATTTTTAAATTGCAGATCTTTAAAAGGCTTAAGTCCTACCCCATCATTGCTTCCAATATCTATAATAAATGATTTTTTGGGGTTTAGTTTAAAATCTTTAACATATTTTTTTGCTGCGTTGACAAAGTGTTCTCTAAATACTTTAGAAGTTGATGAAGTATAAAGATAATTTAAAAACATTTTTTTTGGATCTACTGCAACAGATAATTGACAGTTATGACACTTTTCACAATAATTTACCTCTAATGGATACAGTTCTGCTTTCCCGTTTTTTTTTTTTAATAAATTGTTTGCTAACGGTTGATATCCTAATGAAATTACCCTTTTTAAATTTTCATTTCCACAAGATCTACATTCATATTTATAACAACCTAATAATAGATTTTTTTCATCTTCATCTACAAAAACATGTTTTATAGTATGTGTTATTCCATAATTGTTATGTTCTCTTTCTCCTCTTACTAAATTTAAAAATGTAGTATCTTTTGTAAAAACCATTGTGTGTGCAACATTTGGTTTTATGACTGAAATTTGTCCTGCATTTACTACTTGCGTAATTTTCGGTGAGTTTGGATTTAGAATATCTTGAAAAATTTCAATTATTTGTCCTTTTGTAAATAGACATTTTTGTTCTTGTTGAGGATGATAATGATTAGCTCGTATCGTTCCTTTCTTAGAGTCTATTAAACCAACCATGTTGATTGGTTCTGTTAATTCAAAATTACTTATTTTTCCTCTTTTATCTACAAATTCATCAGTGCCATTTTTTACAAATTCTAAATCTTTGATTAAATTTTGTTTAGACCATTTTAAAATCATTTCTTTTATACTTGGATCTAATGCATAAAGAAATTTAAATCCTGTACTAAGTAATTTTTTGTTAGATAATGAAAAACCTAAGTTAGGAACTTCATCGTTTGTCTCTTTAAGATCAACTTTTGGATTGTGTCTTTTACATAATTCAGCAACATCTTTTACAGTAACTGTATCTTTTGTTAGATTAAAAAGTTCTTTAGATATTTCTTTTCTTTCTTCCATAAACTTAAAACACCTTGCAACATCGATTACAGGTACGAGACTTTTAATTTGTCTGCCTCCTGCATAAAGTTTCAAAGTTCCATTTTGTGAAGCTATCTTTGAAAATAAATTTGTCATAATATCTAATCTTGTTGTATCAGATGAATATCCATAAACTGATCCTAGCCTTAAGATTACATAATTTTTTCCAGAATTTTTAAGTTGTTTTTCGTTATAGTCTTTTGATTTACCGTAAGCTAGTCTTGGACATGTTTGTTCATCTTCATCAATATTTTTTTTTACTTCATTCATACTCTCGTAAACTACATGGGATGATGGTAAAATAATTTTACATTTATCACTAATTATATCTAAAATATTTTGTGTTCCTACTACTCCAACTTCCTCTATTAATTTTTCTTTTTCAGAATTTGTTTCACTGCTAACTCTTGGTACTGATGTAACACCAGCTAAATGATGAACAATATCTGCATCATGGCAATATTTTTTAATCAAATCTTTATTTAAAATATCCCCATGAATAAAATTCATATTCCAATTTCTTATTTGATTTACTCTTTCTGAAATAAATCTATTATCAATTACTGTAATTTTATCATTCCAACTATAACCAGAATAAATTTTACACAACTCAGTACCAATATAGCCAAGGCCTCCTGTGATCACTATTTTCTTCATAATACTAGTTAGATTTATATATAGTAAAAAAATTAATATAAAATATTATCATAATTTATTAATTAGTTTACATAAATTTTGCATGGACTAACATTAATATGATGAAATTGTTTAAAAAAATATTAATTTCTTGGTTTGGGAGAGAGTTCATTTTAATAAAGCTTTTATCAGTTTTGAAAAATTCTTTCACTACTTTTAACACCATTTCAAAAGTAAACTTGAAACATAGCTTTATGTTAATTCCAAAAATTATATCTTCACAATATATTTTCGAATTTCAAAAAAATTCACAACTTAATGAACTAAAAAATAATTATAATTTTAATTACAAAGACTGGTCATCAGCCAAAACTAGGGGCATGTGGAGAAAATCACTCTCTAAAATGAACAATATAAAGTATCTTGAAATTGGATGCTTTGAAGGAAGATCAGCAATGTTTATTGGAGAACAAGAAAACACAAAAGAAATAACCTGTGTAGACACATTTCAGGGTACAGAAGAACAGAAGGGAGTAGATTTTAATTTAGTTTATAGAAATTGCTCCAAAAATTTAAGTAGTTTGAGTAATGTAAAAACAAAATTAATTAAGGATACATCAGATAATTTTTTTTCCGGAATAAATGATAAATTTAATCTAATTTATGTAGATGGTTATCATGTATATGATTATGTAAAAAAAGACTTTATAAATTCAATGAAATATCTTGAAAAAAATGGGATATTAATCTGTGACGATTTTTTGTGGATTTATTATAGAGATCCAAAAGAT
>CACDFC010000029.1 GCA_902552035.1 uncultured Pelagibacteraceae bacterium
TAGATAATATTTTGTCCCTTATACCAAATTTACCTCTAGATGATGTACCCATTGGAATTGATGAGGGATCCAATAAAGAGGTAGAAAAAAAAGGCAATATTAAAAACTTTGATTTTAAGCCAAAATCTCATGATGAGTTAGGAGAAAAATTGAAAATGATGGATTTTGATTTAGCCAGTAAAACTACTGGATCAAGATTTGTATTTGTTAAGGATAAATTGGCTTTACTAGAAAGAGCTCTTGTTAATTTTATGATTGATGTCCATACCACTAACAATGGATATGAAGAAATTTCACCCCCTTTATTTGCTTCTGAAAGTACAATGTTTGGAACAGGTCAATTACCTAAATTTGAAAATGATCAGTTTGAAATTAAATTAGAAGATAAAAATGATAGAAAATTTCTTATACCAACAGCTGAAGTAATTTTAACTAATATGGTGAGAGAAAAAATTCTCAATCATAAAGAATTACCAATGAGGTTAGTTGCTGCCACACCTTGCTTTAGAAAAGAGGCGGGAAGTTATGGTAAAGATACTAAAGGAATGATTAGACAGCACCAGTTTTATAAAGTTGAACTTGTAAGTATTGTTAAAAATAATGAATGTATTAATGAGTTAGAAAGAATGACAAATTGTGCAACTATGATACTTGATAAATTAGAATTACCTTACAGAAAAGTAATTCTATGCTCTGGTGATATGGGTTTCAGTGCTGAAAAAACCTATGATATTGAGGTATGGATACCTTCAGAGAATAAATATAGGGAAATTTCATCTTGTTCATCTTGTGGAAGTTTTCAGGCAAGAAGAATGAAAAGCAGATATAAAAATGAGAATAATGAAACTCTTTTTACCGGTACTTTAAACGGGAGTGGTTTAGCTATTGGCAGAACTCTTATAGCCATTCTAGAAAATTATCAGACAAATAATGGTGATATAGTTGTTCCAGAAATATTAAAACCATATATGAACAATTTGCAGAAAATTAGCGCCAATTAAAGAGTTGTCTAAACATTTGAGATAGTATAAATAATCGATCAACATAGAGATCAATATGGATGCAGGAATAGGACAATTTATACCACTAATTTTAATTTTTGTAATTTTTTACTTTTTTTTAATTCGTCCTCAACAAAAGAAAGTTAAAGAACACAAATTAATGGTTGAAAGCTTAAAAAGAGGAGACAAAGTTGTAACATCAGGTGGAATAGTTGGAACAATTGAGCGTGTTATAGATAATGAAAAAGTTGAAGTATTAATTTCTGATGATGTAAAAGTTGAGGTAATTAGATCAACAGGTATACAAAGTTTAGTTAGTAATATCGAACCAAAAAAATAACATTATATTGAAGTGTTATACTTTTCAAAACTTAGAATTTTTACAGTAATAATTTTTACTTTAGTCTTTTCTTATTTTGCACTATCTAATTTTATAAAACTTGATGACGACTTTTTTAAACAGAAAATTAATTTAGGTTTAGATTTAAAAGGTGGCTCATATTTATTATTAGAAATTGATAATACACCAGTAATAGATGAAAAATTACAAAACAAAGTATTTGAAATAAAAAAATACTTTAAGGAAAAGTCTATAGTAGCATCAAATTTTTTTATTGAAGACCAAAATATAAAATTTATTTCTACTAATGATTACGAAAAAATTAATAATCTTCTCAACGACAAAGAAAGTGAAATAAATCCATATTATCAAAAATTTAAATCACACGAATTTAATGTGATAAATAAAAATGATGAATTTATATTGGAACTATCCAAATATGGTTTTGTTTTATTAAAACAAAACTCTCTTGATAATGCTATTGAAATAGTTAGACGAAGAGTAGATGAAATTGGTACAAATGAACCTAATATTTTAAAAAGAGGTAGTGATAGAATTTTAGTAGAACTACCCGGTTTAGATGATCCTGGTCGTATTAAATCACTTCTTGGAAAAACTGCAAATCTAACATTTCAATTTATAACTGATAATAAAGAAGAGTCATTTGGAACAGAAAAATTATCTTTTGAAGACGGATCCGAGATTGCTATTGTAAGTAAAAGAATAATTATAAATGGTGATAATCTCGTAGATGCTGGTGTCAGAGTTGAAGATACTTCCAGCGAAACAGTTGTTACATTCAATTTAGATAGAGTTGGATCTAAAAAATTTGGTAAAGCTACTTCTAGCGGTATAGGGAAAAGATTGGCAATTGTTTTGGACAACCAAATTTTAAGTGCTCCAATCATAAGAGAGGCAATAGTGGGTGGAGCTGGACAGATATCAGGTGATTTTACTTTTCAATCTGCAACAGATTTAGCCCTTCTTTTAAGATCAGGTGCATTGCCAGCTCCTTTAAATATCATTGAAGAAAGAACTGTTGGTCCTGATCTTGGAAAAGACTCTATAGACGCTGGAATCCTATCATTGATAATTGGTTTTTTCTTAGTAGTTTCGTTTATGTTGTATAAATACAGATTTTTTGGAATAATTGCTAACCTTACGCTAATTATTAATCTTTTTTTATTAATTGGAGTATTAACGCTTTTTGGAGCAACATTAACTTTACCGGGTATAGCGGGTATTATACTTACAGTCGGTATGGCAGTCGATGCCAATGTATTAATTTTTGAGAGGATAAAAGAAGAAATTAAAAAGGAAAAAAATACTATTATAGCATTTGACAATGGTTATATTAAATCAAGAACAACAATTTTAGATGCAAATATAACCACACTTATAGCAGCTATTATTTTATTCTTTATGGGCTCAGGACCGATTAAAGGTTTCTCTATTACTTTAGGAATAGGAATATTAACTACATTGTTTAGTGTATATTTTATTGCAAGAATGATAACGGCAATTTATTTAATTAAAAATAAGAACAAGGAAAATATTATTTAATATGGTTAAAATTTCTTTTAATAAATATTATAATTTTTTTAGCATATTATCTTCCTTTCTAATTATTATCTCACTTTTATTGTTAATTTTTAAAGGATTAAATTTTGGAGTAGATTTTAAAGGAGGTACATTAATTGAAATTCGAACCTCTAAAAATAATGCTAATATATCAATGATTAGAGATTCATTTAAACAGATGAATCTAGGAAACGTTAATGTAAAGCAATTTGGTAACGAAACTGATTTTATAGTAAAATTTGAAAAGAAAAATTCAAATGATAGCGAATTTATTAAAAATATAAAAAGTAAGCTATCAAGTTCAATAGGAGATGATTTTAACTTTAGAAGAGTTGAAAATGTAGGTCCAAAAGTCAGTAGCGAACTTCTCAAGTCTGGCATAATAGCTATTGCTCTCTCTTTAGCTGCCATGCTCTTTTATATTTGGATTAGATTTGAGTGGCAATTTAGTATTGGTGCAATACTAGCTCTTTTCCATGATGTAATAATAACTCTTGGATTATTCTCTCTATTAAACTTAGAAATTAATTTATCTATTGTAGCAGCTATTTTAACAATTGTAGGATACTCGATGAATGATACTGTAGTAATATATGATAGAGTAAGAGAAAATTTAAAAAAATATTCAGATATAAAAATATTCGAGCTTTCTAATATTTCAATTAATGAAACCTTATCCAGAACTATAATTACATCCGCAACCACATTGTTAGCTCTATTATCTATATATATTTTTGGTGGAGAAATTCTTAAAGGTTTTTCTTTTGCTATGATTTTAGGTGTTATTTTTGGGACTTATTCTTCAATCTATATTGCTAACCCACTATTGGTAAAATTAAATGTTTCTCAAAAAACAATTATAAAAGAAGAAGATTAATATAAGTTTTGTGCCGCAACCATAGTTAATAGCATTGGCAAAGAAAGAAGTGTATTTGTTCTTGAAAATAGCATAGCTGTTTTAGCTGATTTTGCTTTTTTATCAGGGTCACATTCAACTATTCCTAAAGCTCTTTTTTGATTTGGCCATATAACAAACCATACATTAAATGCCATAATTAATCCCAACCACATTCCTATACCTATAGCTGTATTTCTTCCGCCATCTGATCCAATACCTAGTGTCATAGACTCATGCAAATAACCGTTAAGATGAGCCAGTATTAAACCAGATACGATTGTAGCAAATGCACCCCATCTAAAGTAAAATAAAGCTGCTGGAGCAATTACCTTCCCAATAGCTGGCTTCTGTTCATCTGGAATTTTTGACATATTTGGTATTTGTACAAAGT
>CACDFC010000030.1 GCA_902552035.1 uncultured Pelagibacteraceae bacterium
GAAAAAGAATTAATAAATTTAATTTTTTCTATAAGATTTATTGTGTCATTAAAATCTACATCATCCTCACCAGGGTATCCAATTATAAAATCACTTGAAAATTCTATTTCTGAATTAATTTTCTTTAAATTATCAAATATTTCAATATATCGCTCTACTGTATGTTTTCTATTCATAAGTTTTAATATTTTATTAGATCCACTTTGAATTGGTAGATGAACGAGGGGCATTAATTTTTTTGAACTTGCATAACATTCGATCAAATCTTTGCTCATATCTATTGGATGGGATGTTGTATATCTTATTCTATTTAACTCAGAATATTTTTCTAATTCAAATATCAAATCTGAGATTCTGTATTCTTTATTTTTTTCTTTAAATAAATATGCATTAACATTTTGACCTAGTAGAGTAATTTCTCTTGCTCCATTCTTGATTACTTGTTCAGCCTCATTTAATATTTGCCCAAAAGGTCTTGAATATTCAGGTCCCCTAGTATATGGAACTACACAAAAATTACAAAATTTATCACATCCCTCTTGAATAGTAATAAAGGACGAAATGCTAGTGTCTTTATTTTCAACTTTATCTAAAAATTCAAATTTTGATATCGTATCAAATTCTGTTTCTTCTTTTTTTTTATTAATTTGAAAATTATTTAGAACGTTATTTATTTTGTGATAAGATTGAGGTCCTAATATAATATCAATATAGGGTTCTCTTTTAATCATTTCTTGATTTTCTGCTTGTGCTACACATCCTGCAACGATCAAGATTGGTTTTTTTTTATTCTTATAAATTTTTTTTACTCTGCCTATTTCATGGTAAACTTTTTCTTTTGCTTTATCTCTGATGTGGCAAGTATTTAAAATATAGCAGTCAGTATCTTCCTGATTATCTGATTTATGAAATCCAATTTTTTTTACAGAGTCATATATTCTGTTAGTGTCATATTCATTCATTTGGCATCCAAATGTTTTAATAAATACTTTCTTTTCCATCAATTAAGATTTTTTTTTAATTCCGTACAATTCTAATTTATGATCAACTAACTCATAACCGTATTTCTCAGCAACTTTTTTTTGTAACATTTCAATCTCATCATTAACAAATTCTATAATTTCTCCTGTCTTAATATCAATTAAATGGTCATGATGGCTTTCGCTCATTTCCTCATAGCGAGCCTTTCCCCCTTTAAAATCATGCTTTGCAAGAATTCCGGCTTCCTCAAATAATTTAACTGTTCTGTACACTGTTGCTATACTAATCTTTGAATCTAACATTGAAACTCTATTATATAGTTCGTCCACATCAGGATGATCATTTGATTCTGACATAACTTTTGCAATTATTTTTCTTTGATCAGTTAATTTAACACCTTTAGAAATACATTTTTGCTCAATCGTTTCTTTCATAACCTAATATAACTCTAATAGCTAACTTTAATCAAATTTTTTTTTAATTTACCTTTATCAAATAACTCAAAGATTTCATTATAATTTTTATTTTTTATTTGATTTGATTTAAATCCATATAAATTCAATTTACTTGTAACACTTAGAGCCTTTGCAACCGCAATAGAAGTTCTAATACTGGAAGATTTTCCAGGTCCTTGATTAATCAAAATATTATTTATTTTATTTACATTTATATTATTTTTTTTAAAAAAATTAAAAAGTAATCCAGTAAATTTGTCAAAATTTTCTCTACTGTTACTAAATTCATTAGTATATGATTTATTATCATTTATGATTTTAAAAAAAACTTTATCTTGTGCGGCGTCAATAATTAAAGTTATCATATTATTTATTTATACTTTTAATTCTAATGCAGCAGAGAATAATAGCAAATATTTTAGTGATGATAGAGGTGTAGTCTCATTAATGTATCACAGGTTTGAGGAAAATAAATATCCTTCAACTAATATCAAAATGAATGTTTTTAAACAGCACATAGAAAAAATCATGGAGCTTAAATTAGATTTTTATAACCCTTTAGATTTTGCAGATAACTATAATGTACCAAAAAAAGACAAGAAAATACTTATCACAATTGATGATGCTTTCTCATCATTTTATGAAAATGCATGGCCTTATTTAAAAAAAAATAAAATTCCATTTATTTTATTTGTATCAACACAACCAGTTGGAAAGAGTGGTTACATGACCTGGGAACAGATAAAAGAAATAGAAAAAGAAGAATTTGTGTTTATTGGAAATCATTCTCATTCTCATGAGTATATGATTGAATATAAAGCTAGCGAATTTGAAAATGATATAAATAAATCAATACAAATTTTTGAAAAAAAATTAGGTTATAATCCAATTTTTTTTTCATATCCATTTGGAGAATATAGCCTAGATCAAAAAAATTTTATAAAAGAAAGATTTAAATTTGCTTTTGGTCAGCATTCAGGTGTAATTGATATTAATAAAGACAAATTCGAAATACCAAGATTTCCAATAAACGAGAAATACGGAGATTTGGAAAGATTTAAATTTTTAATTAAATTACTTCCATTACAATATATCGAAATATTTCCTAAGGACAAACTGATAGCTTATAATAATAATCCACCTAAAATGTATATTAATTTTTTCAAAGAACAAAAAAATATAAATAAAATAAATTGTTACTCTAATGAGGGTAAAGATTGGAATAAAACAGATTTGGAAGTAATTGAAAGTAAATTAGTTATAAATTTTTCTGAAAAATTTTTGTTTAGACGAGGTAGAATCAATTGTTCTTTAAATGATCAAGATGGTTGGAAATGGCTTGGAATACAATTCACGGTTAAATTAAATTAAACTTTTAATTTTTTTATTTTTAGGAAGTATTTTTGCATCGTCAAAGTCTTTTAATGAATTTTGTAATATAATTTTCTTAAGTACTTTAATGTATTCATCTCCAGTTTCTGCATAATTTCCAAGAAATTCAACTAATTTTAGACTATCAAGGTTTTCCTCATTATCTCTCAATATAGCTCTTTGTCTTCTAAATTCTCTATACCCTGAATGTGTATTTAAATTTCTTTGATACGCTCGTACAGATGCCTTTAAAACTTTAAATTTCATAACTTTGTGTGATGTATCATTACCGGCTGCTAGTGGCTTGATACCATCTCCAGAATAAGTCCATTGTCCATATAACGCATTACCCTCAATTGCAAATCTTGATGTTCCCCATCCTGTTTCTTTAGCAGCTTGAGCTATTGCAAGAGATACTGGTATTATATCCATTCTGATTTTTAATGTTGAAAGGTCATTTTTAATCACACCATATTGATTAAATTTCTCTTCTAACCATTTTTTTTCAGACTCTGAATTATTATTTTTATTTAAAATTGCAAATAGCCTCTTCCTGTCTAAACTAATTCTAGAATTTTCTTCAAGAATAAGGGGTAAAACGATTTTAATAAAAAGATCTTTTCTTTTTTTTGAATTTTCTATTTTTTTTATTTCTACAGGTAGAAGACTTATTTCTATAGGTTTTACTATTTTGTTATTTCTTATTTTTCTTAAATCATAGCTCAAATCTTTAAATAGTTGATTTAAAGTTGAGGCACTAAGTCTGACAGAATTTTCAGGGGTTTCGTTTAATTGGAAAATATCATCAAACAAATTTTTATTATTAAGTTCTTCATCTAGGCTAAAAGGTATTCCATTTCGAGCATTTAAAATTATTTTTTCCAAATTTAACTTTGAATTATTTCGAAACTCTGTGGGCTTTTTAAAAGCTTTAGATATATAATGAGAAGTGCTTGGTAAGATGAAAAAAAAACCTATTATAAAAAAACTTAGTAGAAAGGTTGTAAGTATATTTCGAATTTGTTGACTCGATTTTTTTTTTTTAATTTTAATAATTTTAAATCCCCTATGAAATAAATTTTTTTTAATATCTTTTAATTTAAATTTGTGTAAATTATTTATCATAATTTTTTG
>CACDFC010000031.1 GCA_902552035.1 uncultured Pelagibacteraceae bacterium
CCATTTAGGATTAAAAAAAATTCTTTATAGGTTGTCTCCTGGAGGAGCATTAAGGGATGGAACCGGTAGTGGAGCAATGTGGGGTTTTTCTTTTTCAAGTGATGGTATGAAATTATTTTTTGTACAAGCAGGTAGTGGGCAGGTAGTAGACAATATCTATCAATTTGACCTTGAATGTCCTTATGGTGTGGTGTCATGTACATCAGACTCAATATCAAGCCTTGGATCACAATTAACTTTGGCGAAACAAAACATCAATTTAAATATTTCAACAATATTTAAAAGATTTGAATGGGTAAAAAGAAATAGAGATAGTGAAAATTTAAATAGCTTTAATTTAAATATAAATTCTAATGATCCAATCTTAACTTCGCTAACAAATAAATTACAACACTTAGCGATTGCAAAACAAGCATCACTTATTAAAAAAAATAATAAAGATACAAAAAAATCTAAATGGTCTTATTGGAGCCATGCTGATATTTCAATTGGAGATAATAGAAAAACTTTTGTAGAGAAAGCTCAACGTTTCAGAACAGAAGGTCTAACTTTTGGTGCAGATAAGAAGTTTGGTGATAATAAATTTTTTGGTGTAGCTTTAAGATATTCTGACAATGGTAATAATATTAAAGGTTCTCCACAGAGAACCGATATGGAATCTATAACATTAAATTTCTATGGGGTTATACCTAAAGATGAAGATCGTTATATTAATGCCGTCGTTGGTTTAAGTGCATTAAGATTTGATCAAAAGTATCTAGACAAACTTACAGGCGAAAGAAATGGTAAACAAATATTTACTGCAATAAATTTAAGATCTAAAAAAACTTACGGTAATTTAAATTTTACTCCATCAGGAAGACTCACTTATGGTTTGACATATTTAACTGAATACACAGACTTTATAAGCAATGTAAAAAAAGGTCAGAATGTTTTATATGACAACGATCATTTTGAAACAGGTGATTTTGCATTAGGATTTTTATTTAATATGGATCAGATTCAATATCCAAAAGGAATATTTACAACAAATGGAGGTTTAGAATTTGTTTACGATTTTACACCTGTTGTTGAATTAAATTTTTCAAATCCAGGAAGCTCAAATGTTAATGTGGCAAGACTAGATAATTATTCAGAACAAAACATCAAAGGAAACATAGGATTTGAATTTGTATACTTAAGTGGATTTACAATTTCAATGAATTACGAAAGATATCAAAGCATAAACACTATAAGAAACTCTCATATAGATACTATATTAATAAAATTTAGCCATCTTGTTGATGACGACTACGAATTTGCTTTCAACTTTCATCCGTTAAAAGATAACTTAGCACAATTAAATTATTCAAAAAATATTAATGGATTTGACGTTATAATTAATACTGATTATAATTTAAATAGTGAGGCAGATATTCATGGCGCAAACATAGTAGTTTCGAATAAGTTTTAGGATAAAAATAAAAGGGGGAAAATGTCTTTATTTAAACCAGTAAAAGAAAATCAAGCAAAAGGAAGGGTAAAAAAAGTTTTTGATGATATTAAAAAATCAAGAAAAATTAAATCTATACCAAATTTTTGGAAATATATTGCTAATAATCCAGATACTCTAGAGAGAACTTGGAAAAATACAAAAGAGATAATGAAAAATGGTGCATTAGATTCTAAAACTAAGGAACTGATTTATATTGCAGTATCAATAACTAATAGTTGTGAATATTGTATTAGATCTCATAGTTTTGCTGCTAAAAAAAAGGGAGCAACAGATCAAATGCTAAAAGAAATGATAGATGTTGTTGGTATTGCGAATCAAAATAATAAGTTAGTAGAAAGTTACCAAGTAGAAGTTGATAACTTTTTAAAATAAAAATGTGTGGAAGATATGTAGTAACTAAAGCACATGAAAAAACAAAAAATTTAGTTAAATCCACTACAAACGTCAATGATGATCAAAACTTTAATGCTCATCCAGGTCAACTTCTACCAGTTATTAAATCCTATAGTAACGGAAAAACTCTCGAGCAATTAAAATGGGGAATAATACCATCATGGGCAAAACAAAAAGATTTCAGACCATTAATAAATGCAAGATTAGAAACAATAGATGAAAAAGTATCTTTTAAGAAACTAATCCAATCCACTAGATGTATTGCTGTAATGGATGGATTTTATGAGTGGAAAAGAACAAAAGAAAACAAAACTCCATATTATTTTACAAGAGAAGATAATGCACCTTTATTTGTTGCAGGTATTTTTGATAAAGATCAGTTCTGTCTTATAACAGAAGAAGCAAACTTGAATATAATAGAAATTCATCATAGACAACCAGTTATTTTAGATTCAATTGAAATAGATAAATATTTAGATTTAAAAAAACCAGGAAAAGAACAACTTTTAAATATCAAGAGACCAAATTTAAAGTTTCACGAAATTTCTAAAGAAGTAAATAAACCAACCAACAATGATCCTGCACTAATAAATCCAATCCTTTAAAATTCTTATTTGGTAATTTTATCAACAAACTTTTTTGCAATTGGTCCAACTATTAGAGCAGTTGAAATTGCAATGGGCAACCCTACTGCCCAAGCTTTTAGAAATCTATCAAGATAACCACTATCCATTCCAGTATTTATATAGGTAATTATTAAAGTCATTAATAAACTCATACCAAAACCCATAATTAAAATGAAAATCAAATTCGAATATTTTTTGGGAAACATTTAACTAGTTTTGCCAACAAGATTAACAATCAATACTCCTGAAATTATCAAAAGCATTCCTATAATAGTGAACATATCTGGCATCTGGTTAAATTTTACAATACCTACAAAAATTGTTGCTATTATGCATAGTCCTGCAAACGAAGCGTATGTTACACCTACTGGGATAGTTTTCATTACAATTGACAAAGTATACATACATCCAACTATAAAAATCGCAGTAAGTATTGTTGGTATTAACAATGTAAATCCTTGTGCACTTTTTGCAAAACCATTTGCTGCTGTTCCTAAAATAACTGCAATAAGTAAGATTAAATATGCTTTAAAGTTTTCCATTATAATTTATATGCTTTCTTGTTGAATTAAAACTCTTAGCTTTTCCATCATCTTAAGTGTTGATTTCATACTTGGATATATCTTATGTGCTTCAATATAACTATCTAAAGCTTTTTCATAATTTTTTAGGGCTATTTGAACCAGACCCTGTCCAGAAAGGGCACCAAAGTGTCTTTTTTCTAAACTTAAAACCATATCAATATCTTTTTGAGAAAGTTCATAATTGCCCATTAAATATAAAACTGTTGCTCTTTTATTCCATGCTTCTGCCCAATTAGGATCTAATTCAATTGCTTTTGAAAAAACATTGTGTGCACTGGTTAATTGATTTTGTGACATATACATTGAACCCTTATCTAATAGTTCTGTTAAACTTTCTTCAGATGGATGGGTAGTCCAAAGATCCCAAATTTTGTTTTCAATTTTTCGAGCGGAAGTAATATCATTAATCGATTTTAATTTTTTAAAAAGATTATCTAATTTTTTTTCATGACTTTGATTTGCAAAAGCAGGAGTAACAAACAAAAAAATTAAAAAAATTTTTAAATACTTCATATTCTTTCTAAACTTTCATTAGGCCATATTTTTTCTCTGTCATACATTTTTTCATAACAAATATCTTTTCTTGATATTTCTATCCATGGATCTTTATCTTTTACAAAAATATGGGCCTGAGGTTCTAAAGGATTTTCTAAAGTCTTTGTTCTAATAGCCAACCTTCCT
>CACDFC010000032.1 GCA_902552035.1 uncultured Pelagibacteraceae bacterium
TTTTTAAGTCTAATAAAAGAAAACAAAACGTTGTTGTACATTTCAACTATTCCATGCATTTATATTGTTATTTACGGTGTTTATTTAATTTTAGGTCCAGTAGATTTATATGAGGACGGTACCACAAATTTTTTTAATAAAAACCCTAAGGAAAAAGATTTACCTATAGTTTTTATTATTCTTAAATTATATCAGTATATTTTGATTTTAGTTGGAATTATATTTGGTTATATTTTTACTAAAAAGGTAAAAAAAATTAATGATAGAAGCAGTGCAAATAATTAAATATGCAAACATGTTGAATAGTGAAAAACTTTCAACATTAAGATCTGGTAATGTGTCCCTTAGGTATAAAAATGGTTTTTTAATTACACCGTCAGGTGTTAAATATTCATCATTAAAGGTAGATGATATAGTCTTTGTATCTTTAGATGGAAAATTTGATGAAACAAAAAACAAACCATCTTCTGAATGGAGATTTCACAAAGATATATATTCATCCAAGAATGAAGCTAATGCAATAGTTCATGCACATTCGACCTACGCTACTGCTGTATCCGCACACAATAAAGATGTACCTGCATTTCACTACATGGTTGCCTTAGCAGGTGGAAATGATTTGAAATGTGCAAAGTATGCAACTTTTGGAACACAAGAATTGTCAGATAATATTATTAATGCTCTTAAAAATAGAAAAGCATGCTTAATGTCAAATCACGGCCAAGTAGCATTTGGAGATAACTTGGAACAAGCCTTTGAACTTGCTCAAGAAGTTGAAAATATTTGCCATCAATACATAAATACAATAAAAATAGGAGAACCTAAGATTCTTTCATCAAGTGAAATGGATGTAATCCTAGAAAAAGTTAAAAATTATAAAAAAGGTTAACTTTTATGATTAAAGTTGGTGAACATATTACCCTTGATTTAATAGGCACAGAGAAAGAATATGAACCAAAATTTTTCGAAAAACTAGTATACAAAATTGCAAAAAAAGCAAAGGTGACTGTTCTTGAAATTTCAAAATATAAATTTGAACCCCAAGGTTTTACTTTAGTAGCGTTATTGGCTGAATCTCATATAAGTTTCCATACTTTTCCTGAAAAAGGAATTATAAGTTTTGATTTTTTTACATGTGGAAAGGTTAATCCCAATGTTGCATTAGATATTTTAAAAAAAGATATTAAGCATTCAAGAATTGTTAAAAAAGAATTTAATAGAGATACAGTTGATTATTATGATGATATATACAGTTCTCCAGGATTAAAAAAATTTTATATTGTGAAAAATGTTCTTGAAGATTTTACATCTAGGGTTGGTCAACATATACAAATATTAGACTTAGAACAATTTGGTAAATCTCTATTTATTGACAATGAGCTTCAAGTTGCAGAAAAAGATGAGCATCTTTACAGCTCAACGTTCGTAAACTCTGGATTGAGATTAAACCCAGAAAAAATTAATGCAGCAATAATCGGCGGAGGAGATGGTGGAGTTGCTAGAGAATGCATAAGTAAAGAATTTAATTATATTGATTGGTATGAACTAGACCCCCAGGTTGTTGAGGTTTGTGAGAAATATTTAAGCAAAGTGGGGCAGAAAGCGACTAAGAAAAATTCAATTAAATGTATCTGGGGAGATGCTTTTGAAAGTATTAAAAAGGTTGAAGATAATAGATATGATAAAATTTTTGTAGACCTTAATGATGATCAATATTGTATAGATTTAGCAGCAAAAAATATTAATTCTTTAAAGAGAATTCTAAAACCAAATGGATCAATAACAGCTCAAGTAGGAAGTCAGGACAAAAAACCAAAACAGGTAAAAAAATGGCTTAATTTGTTTGAAAAAAACTTTGGGAATACATCTTTAGATAGAATTTATATTCCTAGCTTTGATTGTTCTTGGAATTTTGCATCATCACTAAATAAATAATTACTTTTTAAATCTTTAGTTTTGTGAAATACTTCTTAAAAAAATATTGGAGGGTAAATGAATATTATTAAAAAATTCAGCTTAGGAATATTGATATCTTTATTTTTAACAATATCTGCTAATGCTGATAAAATTAAAATCGGAACAGAAGGTGCTTATCCACCTTGGAATTCTAAAGACGCTTCAGGTAAGCTTATAGGTTTTGAAGTAGAGTTAGCATGGACACTTTGCAGATACATCGGTGAACAGTGCGAGATAGTTGAACAAGATTGGGATGGAATGATACCTGCGCTAATTATGAGAAAATTTGATGCAATAATGGCAGGTATGTCAATTACTGCTGAAAGACAAAAAGCAATTAGTTTTTCACAAGGTTATGCTGATGAGGTTGCTTCGCTAGCTGTTATGAAAGGTTCAAGTCTTGAAGGTATGGATACACCAGCCGGAATAAACTTAACTAAGCCGAACGCAGCAGCAAAAAAAGCATTAAAAACACTTACTGCAGCATTAGCTGGAAAAACAGTCTGTGTTCAGACAGCTACAATTCACCAAAACTTTTTAGATTCAGGTGATGTAGGAAAAGTAAATGTAAGAACTTACAAAACTCAGGATGAAGTTAATTTAGATCTTGCATCAGGCAGATGTGATGCAGCGTTAGCTGCTGCAGTTGCATTTAGTGATTATGCAGAAAAATCTGGTAAACCAGTTGTTTTAGTTGGTCCAACTTTTTCAGGTGGTGCATTTGGTAATGGTGTAGGAGTTGGTATCAGAAAAGATGATACTGAACTTTTAAATGCTTTTAACAAAGCAATTGATAAGGCGAGAAAGAACGGAGATATTAGTAGAATCGCTACTAAATGGTTCGGTTTCGACGCATCTATGTAATTAATTTTAGATTTGGCGACTATAATATATAGTCGCCAGTCTTTATGGAACTTCTATCATTTGGAAAAACTGGTTGGGGCGATGAATTATTTATTGCCACTTTAATGACTATCGCTGTTTCAATAACAGCTATGTTTATTGGTTTTCTTTTTGCACTTATATTTACTCCACTTAAATTATCTAAAAACAAATTCTTAAATATTATCGGTAACTCGTACACAACGATTATCAGAGGAGTTCCAGAATTATTAGTAATTTATTTATTTTTTTTTGGTGGAAGCGGTGCTGTTATGTATGTAGCGTCTATATTTGGTTATAATGAGTATATTGAAATTAATGCGTTTATAACTGGATCATTTGCGATTGGCATTATATCTGGTGCATATTCAACAGAGGTTTTTAGAGGAGCAATTCAATCGATTGACAAAGGACAATTTGAGGCCTCACAAGTTTTGGGCCTTAAAAAATTAGTTTATTTTTTTAATGTAATAATGCCTCAAATGTTAAGACTTGCAATTCCCAATTTAAGTAATGTTTGGCAAATAACTTTAAAAGATACGTCGCTTATCTCAGTTACTGGATTAGTAGAAATAATGAGGCAATCTTATATTGCTGCTGGATCTACAAGAGATCCATTATTTTTTTATTCATTTGCTGCAGTTTTATATTTGATGCTAACATATTTAAGCATGAAGTTAATAAACAGATTAGAAATTAAATATAGTAAGGGATTTTGATGGATTTTGAATTAATGATTAGTAGTTTTCCAAAATTATTTAATGCAACTGCTATCACGTTAAAATTATTATCTGCATCATTACTTTTTGGATTATTAATAGGACTTTTATTTGCAATTCTAAGAATTAGCAAAAACCCGATAATAAATAAATTTGCTTATGGTTACTCCTATGTATTTAGAGGAACACCACTTTTAGTT
>CACDFC010000033.1 GCA_902552035.1 uncultured Pelagibacteraceae bacterium
AATTCAGCTGCTGTTTTTACGCCAATTCCTGGAACACCTGGAACATTGTCGCTAGAGTCTCCTGCTAAAGCTTGAACATCAACTACTCTACTAGGCGGCACACCAAATTTTTTTTCAATATCATCATTGTTAATAAATCTATTCTTCATAGGATCATAAATCCTGATATTTTTTTTATATAATTGCATTAAATCTTTATCTGAAGAAACAATTGTTACTTTGCCCCCATCAGCTATGATTTGATCTGAATATGTTGCTATCAAATCATCTGCTTCATAATTTAAAAGCTCAATTGATGGCAGGTTAAAAGCTAGGACAGATTTTCTAATATATTCAAATTGAGGTATTAAATCATCTGGAGCATCTGATCTATTGCTTTTGTATTCTGCATAAATTTCGTTTCTAAAGTTTTTTCTAGCAGAATCAAAAATTACGGCAAAATGTGTTGGTTTTTCTTTATTATCTGTAGATTTTGAATCTTCTAATAATTTAAAAAGCATATTGCAAAAACCAATTACTGCACCAGTTGGTAACCCGTCAGACTTTCTTGATAATGGAGGCAAAGCATAATAAGCTCTGAAAATATAACCAGATCCATCGATTAGATAATAGTGACTATCTTTTTTTATTTTACTCATAAAATAATGTTATCTTAATTTAATCTAATGTTATAAGTGTATATTTTCCTATGAGTCAAAACTACGTCTTATCTGCTAAAAATTTAACTAAAATTTATAAAAAAAAAAGTTCAAAATCTGTTATTGCTTTAGATAATTTAAACTTAGAGGTGAAACCAGGAGAAATATTTGGCCTTCTAGGTCCTAATGGGGCTGGAAAAAGTACTTTTATAAATATTCTTGGAGGAACTTGCATAAAAACTTCTGGTAAAGTCAATGTTTGGGGATTTGATTTAGATAAAAATCCAAGACAATGCAAGGCATCTATCGGAATAGTTCCTCAAGAGATAAATGTAGATCCATTTTTTAGTCCAAGAAAACTTTTGGACCTTCAAGCAGGACTATATGGTGTAAAAAAAGAAGATCGAATTACTGATACAATTTTAAAGTTAGTTTCACTAAAAGAACAAAAAGATAGTTATACGAGAAGTTTATCTGGAGGAATGAAAAGAAGATTGTTAATAGCAAAAGCATTGGTTCACCAACCTCCTATAATTATATTGGATGAACCTACAGCTGGAGTAGATGTTCAACAAAGAAAAGATTTATGGGATAATTTAAGATTACTTAATAATCAAGGAGTAACTATTATTCTAACAACACACTATCTTATTGAAGCTGAAGAAATGTGTAATCGAATAGGAATAATAAATAATGGTAAATTGGTAGCTTTAGATAGCACAAAGAATTTACTTGATAAGATTCAGTCTAAACGGGTTACTTTTTTAATAAATAAAAAAATTACTTTAAATAAAAGTATTTTAAGTGATTTAAATATTTTGTCTAACACAGATAATGAATTAAAAATTTCTTATGATAAAAGTAAAATTAAGTTAGATAAAATAATCAATTTGATTCAATCACAAAATATTGAAATTATTGATATAATTTCAGACGATGGTAGCTTAGAAGATGTTTTTTTTAAGCTTACAAATGAGTAGATAATAACCTAATAAAGTAGTAAAGTATAAATATGGAATATGTTAAATTATTTAAGTACCAAAAAATAACAAAGTATTTTTTAATAACTTTTCTTGGCACAATTCTTCTTGCTATATCTGCAAAAATAAAAATACCTTTTTATCCAGTTCCTATGACAATGCAAACTTTTGTAGTAATTGCATTAGGAATATCTTTTGGTTACAAAATTGGTGTTGCAACTGTTAGTCTATACTTGATTGAAGGAATTCTTGGATTACCTGTATTTTCTAATTCACCAGAAAAAGGGGTGGGATTAATTTATTTCACTGGACCGACAATGGGTTATTTAATAGGTTTTTTATTTGCAACTTTTCTATCGGGTTATTTTAATTTAAATAAAAATATCTTAATCATATTTATAAAACTGATTTTATCCGTTTCAATTATTTATATTTTTGGATTATTTTGGCTTGGAAATTTAATAGGTTGGGAAAAACCAATTTTTGATATAGGTGCAAAGCCTTTTTTATTAGCCGAACTTTTTAAAATATTAATACTAACAATGTTAACTAAAAAATTAATTAGTTTTAGAAAGTTTATTTAGGGGATCTTTTAGATAAAATCCTTTGAAGAGTTCTTCTATGCATTTTTAGTCTTCTAGCTGTCTCAGATACGTTTCTATTGCAAAGCTCAAATACTCTATGAATATGCTCCCACTTAACTCTATCTGCAGACATTGGATTTTCTGGAGGAGATGCTTTTTTATTAGGATCTGCCAAAAGAGCTTTTTCAACATCATCTGCATCAGCAGGTTTAGCCAAATAATCTATTGCACCTTGCTTTATAGCTGCAACTGCTGTTGGAATATTTCCATAACCAGTCAACATAACTATTCTACTATTTGAATTCGTTGATTGAATTTCCTTTACTACCTCAAGTCCATTTCCGTCATTCAACCTAAGATCAACAACTGCAAAAGCTGGTTTCTTTGATTTGACTGATTCTATGCCTTTTTTTACACCTTCTGCTTGAGCAACCTGAAATCCTTTCTTTTCCATAGCTCTTGCTAATCTTTCCCTAAAAGGATTATCATCATCTACGATTAATAAGGATTTATCGTCAAATTCGCCTATATTTCTTACATTTGTTTGCTCTCTAATCATGACATGTATATGTGTACTAATAAACTAAATTCAATAGCATAATTTACTTTACATTACTGATCATATCCCCTAAATGCTGGTTTTATATGAAATTTGCGTAACTATTACGCAAATTTTTTTTGTTAAATTTTTTTTAGAGGAAATTATGCAAAAATTTAAATCAGTTGATGAGATGATAAGTCAACTGGAGCCAAATGGTCCTGTGTATTGTATTAGAAAAAATTCAATACAAGTTGCCTCAAAATATTTTCAAAACAAGTTTCCAGGTAAAATATTGTACGCAATGAAAGCTAATCCACACCCTATAGTTTTAAAAAGTATCATTGAAAGCGGTATAAATAATATTGATGTTGCCTCTACTAAAGAAATTGAAATTATTAAAAATATCAACCCAAACGTAAAATGCTCTTACATGCACGCAGTTAAAACTAGAGAGAGTATAAGGGAGGCATATTTCAAACATAATGTTAAAACATTTTCACTAGACTCTAAAGATGAGCTAATTAAAATTATTGAGAGTACTGATAGTGCGAAAGACTTAGAATTATTTGTAAGAGTTTCAGTATCAAATGAACATGCAGAAATTGATTTATCAAAAAAATTTGGAGCTATAACCTCTGAAGCTATAGGATTATTTAGGCTAACAAATCAATATGCTAAAAAAATTGGTTTGAGTTTTCACGTTGGTTCACAATGTATGCATCCTATTTCTTATGAAAAGGGAATTGCGGAGATTGGAAAAATAATTAAAAAAACAAAGATAGTTCCAGATTATATTAATGTGGGTGGTGGTTTTCCAACAATATATCCCGATCTAATCCCTCAATCCTTAGACTGCTATTTTAATGAAATTAAAAAAGGATTAGACAATTTAAAATTAAATAAAAAACCTATTGTAATTTGTGAACCAGGAAGAGCAATAGTTTCTGAAAGTGGTTCAACGATAGTTAAAGTCATATTAAGAAAAAAACAAAAATTGTATA
>CACDFC010000034.1 GCA_902552035.1 uncultured Pelagibacteraceae bacterium
AATTTTATTTTCACAAAGATAGAGGTTTGAACGATTCATGCTTAGAACGAGCTAAGGCAGCAAAATTTGATGTTATGGCTTTAACAGTTGATACTATAACCGGAGGGAACCGTGAAAGAGATTTAAGGACTGGATTTACATCTCCACCCAAACTTACATTATCAAGTTTATTCAGTTTTGCTACAAAACCAATGTGGGGAATAAATTATTTAACAAAAGGAAAATTTGAATTACCTCATCTTCAAGACTATGTCAAAGAAGGTACAAGCACAAATACTTCTATTGGTAACTATTTTTCAACAATGCTAGACCAATCTATGAATTGGAATGATGCTGAAAAACTATGTTCTCAATGGGGTGGTCACTTCGCACTAAAAGGGGTGATGAGTGTTGAAGATGCTAAAAGAGCAGTTGACATTGGATGTACAGGAATAATGGTTTCAAATCACGGAGGAAGACAATTGGATGGTTCCAGATCACCTTTTGATCAATTAGCAGAAATAGTTGATGCTGTCGGAGACAAATTAGATGTGATTTGTGAGGGAGGATTCCAAAGAGGAACTCATATGCTAAAAGCGCTGTCTCTTGGAGCAAAAGCATGTGCAGGTGGAAGATTATACCTTTATGCCTTGGCTGCTGCTGGACAAGATGGTGTTGAAAGAGCTTTAGGACAATACAAGACTGAGCTAGAACGCGACATGAAACTTATGGGGTGCAAAAAAATAAGCGATCTCAATAGAAGTAATTTAAGATTTAGGTCTTAAATGAACCTTAAGAATTGTCACAATTTTGAAGATTTTAGAAAACTTGCAAAAAAGAAACTACCATCACCCATTTTTCATTATATAGATGGTGGATCTGATGATGAAGCTACACTAAGACGGAATACAAAGTCGTTTGATGATTGTGATTTGGTCCCAAATATTTTGGCTAGTGTAGGCAAACCTGATTTAACAACAACATTGTTCGGAAGAAAAATTGATATGCCAATTTTTCTTTCTCCTGCTGCAATGCAGAGACTATATCATCCGGATGGAGATAAAGCTTCAGCAAGAGCTGCAGAAAAATTTGGCACTTTTTACAGCATGTCTTCAATGGGCAATAATTCTATTGAAGAAATTTCAAATATTTCAAGCGGTCCAAAGTTATTTCAACTTTATGTTCATAAAGACCGTTCAATCTCCGACGATTTAATTGAAAGATCAAAGAGATCTGGTTTTGATGCAATGTGTTTGACAGTGGATACTTTGGTTGCAGGCAATAGAGAAAAGGATCATAGAACAGGATTTACAACACCACCAAAATTAACTTTCCAAAGTTTATTAAGTTTTGCATCACGACCTGGATGGGTCCTAAATTATCTAACTGGTAAAAAATTTGAATTATCAAATGTAAAAAAAAAAACTGATAAAGGAACAAATATAGCTAAATCGGTTATTGAATACATCAATGAACAATATGATCCAGCTATGGGATGGAAAGATGCAGAGTACTGTGTGAAAAAGTGGAATGGACCTTTTGCGCTTAAGGGGGTCATGTCTATCGAGGACGCAAAAAGAGCTATAGATATTGGATGTACAGCTATCATGATATCAAATCATGGTGGAAGACAATTGGATGGCTCTAGATCACCATTTGACCAATTAAAAGCAATATCAGACGCTGTAGGTGATAAATTAGAAATTATTTTAGATGGAGGAGTAAGAAGAGGAACTCATGTACTAAAAGCCTTGGCAGCAGGAGCAAAAGCGTGTAGTTTTGGAAAAATGTTTTTGTTCTCTTTGGCCGCAGGTGGACAGCAAGGCGTTGAACATTTATTGCAAAACATGCATGATGAGATTAATAGAAACATGGTACTTATGGGGTGTAAAAATTTACAAGAATTAAATAGTTCAAAAATAATTTATAGAAATTAATATTGGAGAGAAATATGAAACTTGCAAAGAATTTAGATAGACTTGGAACAGAAACAGCTTTTAGTGTTTTAGCGGAAGCTAAAAAATTAGAAGCTCAGGGTAAACCGATGATACATCTTGGACTTGGACAGCCAGATTTCAAAACTCCTAAGCACGTAGTTGAAGCTGCAAAAAAAGCTTTAGATGATGGTCACCATGGATATGTAATGTCTAACGGAATTCCTGAGTGCAGAAAGGCTGTAACAAGATGGATTAAAAAACGTTATAATACTGAAGTTAGTTTTGAGAGAATATTAATTATGCCAGGCGGTAAGCCTACTATGAGTTATGCAATACAGTGTTTTGGTGAGCCTGGAGCAGAAATTATTCACCCAACACCGGCATTTCCAATTTATGAGTCAATGATCAATTATACGGGATCAACCTCGGTTCCTTATGATTTGACTGAAGATAAGGATTTAAAATTTAAGGCTGATAAAATTCTTTCATTAATTACTGACAAAACAAGATTGCTAATTTTGATTAACCCAAACAATCCAACTGGAAGTTTTGTTGATAGACCTGAAATAGACAAGTTAGCAGAAGGATTAAAAAAATATCCGCATGTTACTATTCTGAGTGATGAAATTTATAGTAGACAGGTATTTGATGGTAAAGAAATGCCAACTTTCTTTAATTATCCAGAATTAAGAGATAGGTTAATTGTTCTTGAAGGTTGGAGTAAGGCTTATTCAATGACAGGATGGAGACTTGGTTGGAGTTTTTGGCCAGAACATTTAGTTGAGCATGTTAATAAATTATTAATTAATAGTGTTTCCTGTGTGAATGCAGCTGCGCAGTTTGCAGGTATAGCTGCTCTTGACGGTCCAGACGACTCAATTCATGAGATGATGGATAAGTTTACTCAAAGGAGAAAACTTATTCATGATGGATTAAATAGTTTACCAGGTGTTGAATGTAGTTTACCTGGAGGAGCATTTTATGCTTTTCCAAAGGTGATCGGGACTGGTATGGATGGTAAGGAATTCTGTAAACGAGCTATGCATGAGGCGGGTGTTGCAATAGTCCCTGGAACTGCATTCGGTAAGACTTGCAAAGACTATGTAAGATTTAGTTTTGCTGCATCTAGAGATAATATTTCGCAAGCTCTTGAAAATATCAAAAAAATGTTAGGTTGATTATTCTATATTTTTTTCATTTAATTTTTAGTAGTATAAATTTATGAATGAGCAAATTGAAGTTGAATTAAAAAATCTTTTAAATAGTAGATTTTCAACATCTGAATCAACTCGAGCAAATTATGCGAGAGGAGAAGATACATATGATCCAATTTTGTCGAAAGCTGTAGTTTTTCCAGAGACAAATGAAGAAGTTTCAAAAATATTAAGATTATGTAACGAACATAAAACACCAGTTGTTCCTTTTGGAACTGGTACTTCTTTAGAAGGAAACGTTGTAGGTAATGAAAAAGGCATAACAATTTCTCTTGAAAAAATGAATAAAATTTTGAGTGTTAATGTTGAAGATTTTGATTGTAGAGTTCAGGCTTGCGTCACAAAAGAACAATTGAATGATCATCTAAGAGAAGATGGAGTGTTTTTTCCAATAGACCCAGGTGCTAACGCTGCAATTGGAGGCATGGCATCAACATCAGCTTCAGGAACTATGGCTGTGAAATATGGTACTATGAAAACTGTAATTACAGGTCTTACAGTTGTTATGTCTAATGGTGATATTATAAATACAGGTAGTAGAACCAAAAAAACTTCTGCTGGTTATAATCTTAC
>CACDFC010000035.1 GCA_902552035.1 uncultured Pelagibacteraceae bacterium
ATTTGAAACATTAGAAGATCTTATTAATGCTAAACCAATTATGAAAAGTCTATTTTCATTGAAATGGTATAAAAAATTAATAAAAAATGAACAAGAAATAATGATTGGTTACTCAGACTCAAGCAAAGATGCTGGAAAACTTTCAGCAAGTTGGCACCAATATAAATTACAGGAGGAAATTCATAAACTTTCAAAAAAATTTAAAATTAATGTTTCATTTTTTCACGGCAGAGGTGGTTCGGCAGGACGTGGCGGAGGACCAATACAAGCTACCTTAAGATCACAACCACCAAATACAGTTCAAGGAAAAATTAGAATAACCGATCAAGGAGAAGTAATACAACAAAAATATGGATATGAACCTTTAGCTAAATATAATCTTTGTAGTTACATAGGATCAGTTATGCAAGCAACACTAAATCCGCCTCCCGAACCTAAAAAGAGTTGGAGGGATTTAATCCAAAAAATGTCAGAGGTATCAACTAGCGCTTATCGAAAAAATATAAATCAAAGCACTGACTTTATAAGATATTTTAAAACTGTTACTCCACACATGGCTCTTGGAAAATTATTTATTGGATCAAGACCATCTAAAAGAAAAAATGTAGACAATATAAAGAGTCTAAGAGCAATACCTTGGGTTTTTGCTTGGTCTCAAATAAGATTATTGCTGCCTGCTTGGTTAGGAACTGGCGAAGCTTTAAGATATTCATCTATAAAAAAATTACGTAAAACTCTAATAGAAATGGAAAAGAATTGGCCATTTTTTAATTCGACTATGGATTTATTAGACATGGTTATATCAAAAGTAGATCCGGATATTTCAAAGATTTACGAAGAAGCCCTTGGAGATGAAAAGTTAAAAAGAGTTGGTAAAAAATTAAGATTTCAATTTGAGACAATCAAAAAATTGAATAATCAGATAACGCCTAAAGAAATACACAAACAAAGAAAAAATTTTAGGGGGCCTGCTATCATAAGGAACATTTACTCTGAGGTTTTGAATGTGCTACAAGCCGTTGTAATGAATAAACTTTCTAAAAAAAACCTTAAAAAAAATACCAAGAAAAATCTAAACGATGCAATGATGACATCGATAGCCGGAATTTCTGCTGCTATTAAAAATACTGGATAATATGATTGAATTTCTTATTGCTTTTGGAGCAGGCTTAATAAGCTTCCTCTCTCCTTGTGTATTACCTCTAATACCTGGTTATATTTCATATATATCAGGAAGTTCACTGAATGAACTTATTGAAAAGCAGAAGGTTAATTTAACACCAATTATTTTTTTTACTTTAGGGTTTTCACTTGTATTTATAATTTTTGGTGCCGCTGCTACTTTCATTGGTCAATTTTTATTAAAAAATTCCAATGTTCTAAGAATTTTGGCAGGCTCTGTAATAATATTGTTTTCACTACACATAATTGGAATCATTAATTTAAAATTTTTAAATTATGAAAAAAGAATTTACACCAATACAAATAAAAACCTATTTAGTTCAATTATTATTGGAATGGCATTTGGATTTGGTTGGACACCTTGTATTGGACCAATTTTAGGATCAATTTTAGCTTTAGCATCTACTGAGCAAACAATTTTGAAGGGTATGCTTCTTTTATCTTTTTATTCACTTGGTTTAGCTATCCCATTTATTTTATCTGGTTACTTAATTCAAAAGTTCATTGCAGTGTCTAAAAATATTAAAAGTAAAATGAACCTAATTTCAAAAATTGGTGGATCATTATTATTAATAACTGGTATTTTAATTTTAACAAATGATCTTCAAGCAATTGGTTTTTATATTTTGGAGTATTTACCTTTTTTACAAAGATTTGGTTAAGCACTTTTTTTTGAAGTTTTCAAAACAATCATCACTACCCCAATAAGAATTACAAGACCTCCTATAAATAACTCAACAGTAGGTTTTTCACCTAAAAGGAATACAGCCGCTAATAAGCCAGTAAGTGGTATACCCATTGTTACTATAGGTAAAACTTTATACATTGGATTGTTCTTTAAAACGTAATAAAAACATCCATATGTTATTGGTTGCATAATAAATCCTAAATAAATTGCAATTATCCAACTATTCATGCTTGCCGTTTTTATATTCTCATAAGTATTTCCATCTAAAATTGAAGATATAATTATTAATATTGGCCCTGAAAATAAAGCTAACCATGCAACAAGTGCCAAAGGATTAATTTCTTTACTTAATGGTTTAACTAAAACTTGACCGAGAGCCCAAACAGCAGAACCAATTATTGTTAATCCTATTCCAACTATCTTTCCATCTAGATTAGGAGAGCCAGTAAGAATATAAACACCTGCAAATGCAATACTTATTCCAATAATACTCCTAAGATTTGGTTTTTCTTTAAGCATAAAGAAAGCAAATAAAACTCCAAAAGGAACCTCAGTTTGTACAAGCAAAACTGCAGCAGAAGCATCTATCAAATTTAATCCTGAGTATGTTAAACTATATTGTAAAACATTAGCAATCAAAGCTGCAATAAATATTTTTTTTAAATATTTTTTTGGGATTGGGAACCACCAAATTAGAATTGATGCAGCGAATGTAAATCTTAATCCCATCAAAAGAATAGGAGGAAAATCAACCATTGCTGGTTTAGCAATAACAAAACCAAATCCCAAAAAAATTGGGACTAGCGATGCAATTAAAGTATCTTTGAGGTTCAAAGGTTAAATTTTCTTTTTAAATGTCTTAATTTTCCCTCTGTACTATCATAATCAATATAACATCCTTGTAGAAATCTATTACCTTCATTTGGGTCATATCTAGTTCTCCCATGTAATAGTCTATAGTTATCCATCATTAAAAGATCTTTTTGTTCCAATTTAAATTCAATTCTATACTTTTCTGAATTATACATGTCAGATAATTTTTTTCTTGCTCTGTAATACATATCTAATTCATTCTTTTCTAATATTGGAACATAATCTAAACGAGGGCTAAATCTTACTTGTTTAAATCTTTTTCTTTCATCTAATTTTATCAATTCTGACCAGTCCTCTAGAACAACATCTTTATCAATAAATTTAAACTTAACTTTTATTCTAGTTAAGATTTCATAAAACTCTGGATTTTCTTTTTTTAAATCCTCAGTTACAGTATAACCATCAACTACTGTTGAATAACCTCCTGAAACTTCATTAATTATACAATGTAATAATTGTATACATGGCACAGGGTTTCTATAAGGGTTATCAGTATGTGGTGCTAAATTTAGTGCTGTATAAGCTAAGTCATTTGGATTTGGAATTGATCTTACGTTAAAATGTTCACCAAAATTTGTTCTTCTTACACTTCCAATATTATTTGCAAATTTAACTAGATAATTATTATCGGTTGGTACATTTTTGATTACAACAAATCCATATTTGTAAAAAGATATTAATAAGTCGTACATCT
>CACDFC010000036.1 GCA_902552035.1 uncultured Pelagibacteraceae bacterium
AAAGAAAAAATAAATCCAAAAAATTTTTACGGTTTAACAAAAAAAATAAACGAACAGATGGCTCAAAACTATTCAAATAACTATAAAATGAGTATAGTTGGACTTAGATTTTTTACTGTATATGGTGAGTGGGGAAGACCTGATATGTCAATTTTTAAGATAATCAATGGTTCATTTAAAAAAAAAATATTTTATTTAAATAACTATGGAAATCACGATAGAGATTTCACGTATATTAAAGATGTAGTTAATGTAATTTTAAAATTAAAATTTCAAAAATCAAAGCATGAAGTTTATAATATTTGTTCAAATAAACCCATAAATTTAAAAAAATTGTTAAAAATTATTAATAAATTTATTACTTTACCAAGGATTGTTAAAAGAAAAATGCAGAAAGCAGATGTTATAAAAACTCATGGGAGCAACCTAAAGATTTCTAAAGTTACGAATTATAAAAAATATACAAGTTTTGAAATTGGTATATTAAATACAATAAATTGGTACAAAAAATACTATAAAATTAAATCTTAAATTTTTTTTATTTAATAATTTTAGTTTAAAGTGTGATATAATTTTAAATACTTTTTCAAGTTGAAATTAATATCAAATTTCTTAAGTGAATTATAAGCAAATAAAACTTTTTTTTTATTAGATTTATTTTTTTGTTTTAAATCGAGTATTTTTTTATACAAATCGAAATAATTTCCAGTCTTAAATAAAACCCCACCTTTACCATTCTGTAGTATCTCTTTTGGTCCAGTTGGACAGTCGCTAGAAATTACTAATTTTTTTAAAGTAATTGCCTCAAGCAACACATTCGGTAAACCTTCATATTTCGAGGTTAATATTAATAAATCTGACTTTTTTAATATTGGATATGGGTTTTTTATATAATCTATAATTTTTACATTTTTATTTAAGTCATTATTCTCTATAAAATTCTTTAATTCTTTTTTTTTTGACCCTTGACCCAACAAAATTAATTGAAATTTAAGTTGATCCTTTAATAAAACCAAAGCTTTCAATAAAGTTATTTGATCTTTTTGATCAGTAAATCTTCCAATATTGATTATCTTCAAATGATTTTTTTTATTATAAAAATTAATTTTAGCTTTTTTTCTAGACTTTCTAATAATCTGCTGTTTATCAAGTGGGTTATAAATTAAAAGAGATTTTAAATTTAAATCTCTTTTAAATTCTAACTTCATTTCTCTGCTATTAACTATTATTTTAGAAGACAATCCCATTATCATTTTGTAAATAAGTTTTTTAAAAGGATTATTTAACCAACCTTTTGGTGAAGCATTTGCCCTACAAATAATTTTTACACCAAAAAAAAATGATATTAAAGTTGCATATATATTCGATTGAAAACTCATAATTATCAAATTTTTATTTTTTAAAATTTCTTTAATAAGCAAATATGAACAAAATAGATTTTTAATAAATCTACTTTTGTTATAAATATTAATCCTATTAGTTATTATATTTATTTTTTTATTAAGTATTTCATTCGGGTTTGATGTGATAATTGCAATGTTTTTTATTTTTTTTGAGAAAAAATTTGAAATTATAAATAAATTTTTTTCTACTCCACCTTTCTCTATTGAAGGAAAAAAAATAATGAGTTTTTTTTGTTTCATTTAATATTTCACAATGTAAAATGTTAAGAATAAATAATTCAAAAGTTATGTATATCCAACTATTATTATAATAAAACTATTAAAAATTAATTTATGCTAATATTTTATTATATAACAATTTTAACGTCTATTATTGGTTATGGATTATTTATTAACGAGAAATTTGTTAAATATGAAACTAATAATTTAGGTTCAATCGGGTTTATTGGAATTTTTTCTCTTTTACTAATTTCTTACTCAACATCACAATTTATACCACATACTGAATACTTTAATTTTATAGTTTTATTACTAGGAATTTTTTCGTTTATATATTTTTTAATTAAAAAAAAAATTAAAATTGTAGAATTTAAAATTCCTTTATTTCTATTTTTTATTTCAATAATATTTATATTTATTTATAAGAATCATGACGACTTTCACTATTATCATTTTCCATATACTTACATTTTAACTGAATATTCTCATCCTATTGGAATGGGTATTTTTAACATAGGGTTTAACACCCACTCATCGATTTTTTATTTAGCATCACTATTACATCTTCCTGGAGCAAATTATACTTTATTTCATTTACCTGCTGCCTTTATTTTATTTTTTGCAAATATATTTTTTTTAACAATAATTTATAAAAATAATTTTTCAAAAAAAAATCTGTTTATATTATTTTTCTTAACTTCTTGTTTTATGTTTTCAAATATTTTTTTTTATAGACTTGCTGAACATGGCACCGATAGATCTGCTATGATTTTAATTTTAATTATGATAATTCAAATCTTAATAATTCTAAATAGGAAATTTGAAAATGATGATTATAACCAATTAAAATTTTTATTTATATTATCAGTTTTAATAATTTCTTTAAAAGGTTTATATATTTTGTATTTAGCACTTTTTTTTCCATTGTTACTTAAAATTTATAAAAATGATTTTTTTTTTAAATCATTTATTAATTATTCCTTTTTTCTAAGTTCTTCATTATTTTTTCTTGTTCTTTTTACAAATTTTTTGAACTCAGGTTGTTTTTTATTTCCTGAAACAATGACATGTTTTCAAAATACATCTTGGGGGTTTCCAACTGATAAGATAGAAGAGTACAAAATTCATTATGAAAACTGGGCAAAAGCTGGTGCTGGTGCTGGTTATTCAAATTTTGATAAAATTAATTATGTACAAAATTTTAACTGGTTACCAAACTGGATAGATAGGTATTTTTTTAATAAAATTAGCGATTTAATTTTTTCATTAATTTTTTTAGCTTTTGTGTTGTTTTTAATTTTTAAGAGAAAAAAAAATAATTTTAATGAAAAAATTAAATATAAGATGATTTTATTTATTATTATTTCATTCTTAATAATTTGGTTTTGTTACTATCCCGCTCTAAGATATGGAGGTTATCATTTATTTTTTATTTCAATTTTTTTACCACTATCTATTTTTATTCAGAAGTACCTAGAGAATAAGGTAAAATTAAAAAAAAAGATTTCCATAATGATATTCATTACTTTTTCTATATTTTTTGTTAGAAATATTGATAGATTAATAGATGAGAATAAAAAATATTCATATAATCCTTTAAAAAATTCATCTTATAGATTTGTAGACCAATCTTTTAAATACAAAAATTTTATACAAAAGCTTATAAAAAATAAAACAAAAAAAATTAAAGAAATTTATAAAGGAAGATATCTAATAATTAATTAGTTTTCATTTATTTTAATTTAAGTTTTTCTTTCAAAATGAATGAAAAATTAATCCAAAAAATAGTAGCACCATAT
>CACDFC010000037.1 GCA_902552035.1 uncultured Pelagibacteraceae bacterium
CCAGCTCTTTTAAATGAAAATAAAGTTTCTATAATTGCGTTTTCATTAATAATTCCACGATTTATAGAATTTTTAATCAAGCTATATTCGCCTGAAACTTGATAAACAATTATTGGTATTTTAAAATTATTTTTTACTTCTTTGATAATATCTAAATAGGGGAGTCCAGGTTTAATCATAACCATGTCTGCACCTTCTTTAATATCTAGCGCAACCTCTCTTAAAGCTTCGTTTGAATTTCTATAATCCATTTGATAAGTTTTTTTATCTCCTTTTAGTAGAGATTTTGATCCAACCGCATCTCTAAAGGGTCCATAGAAGTTAGATGCATATTTTGCAGCATAGGATAAAAGCTGAACATCTTTAAAACCATTTTTGTCTAAAGATTTCCTTATAACGCCAATTCTACCATCCATCATATCTGATGGAGCTATTACATCACAACCTGCTTGTGCTTGTATTATTGATTGTTCAACTAATATTTTAATTGTTTCATCATTTAAAATTTTTCCATTTTTAAGTATCCCATCATGACCGTGAATTGTATAAGGATCTAATGCAACATCACACATTATTCCGATTTTGTCTTTGTATTTATCTTTAATAAATGATGTTGCCTTACATACTAAATTATTTTTATTTAATGACTCTGATCCTAAATTATTTTTTAATGATCTATTAACATAGGGAAAAATTGCTACCATAGGAATTTTTAGTGAAATTGCTTTATCAACAATTTGTTTTAATCTATCAATTGTGTACCTATAAACGCCAGGCATAGAACTAATTGGAATCTTTTTGTTCTTTCCTTCAATTACAAAAATAGGTAAAACCAAATCATTAACAGAGAGGTTATTTTCACTTATGAGTCGTCTTGACCAATTAGCTTTTCTGCTTCTTCTCATCCTTAAATTTGGGTATTTTCCCGTGATAATCATTATCAAAAAATATTATATATGCGACAATAGTTATATGTATTATAGTAATAAATAAAGTATTTATTTAAACGTATGAACAACGTAACATCTATTAACAAAATTAATTCTCCTGAAATAACATCTGATTTTCAGAAACAAAGTATAGGTTTTGACATTAATAAATTAAGGAATGCTTGCAATGAAGTTTTAAAAATTAAAGGTTTTGATACCAGTATCCCACATTTTGCTGGTATATCACTTAATCAAATACCTGGTGATCCAGACTCAATAAAGGGAAGTAAAGTTAGAGGTGTTTATTGGACCAAACCAGATTCTACTGGAGTGGAAGTTTCAAGAGATGTAAAAATTGATGAAAGTAAATATACAGAATTTGTTAAAGATTTTGAGCATACATATTTTAAAGAAGTTTATGATGAACTATCAAAATATTATAAATTAGGTAGAGTTAGACTTCTTCTAAAAGAACCTAGATCTACGTTAAGTTGGCACAGAGATCCTGAACCTAGATTACATATACCAATTTATACAAACCCAGGTGCTATCATGGTAATTGATAAAGCAGCTCATCACATGCCTGCAGATGGATCTGTATGGGTTACAAATAATCTAAAATATCACAACGCTTTTAATGGTGGTGAAGAAAATAGAGTGCATTTAGTTGCATGTGTTTTAGACTATAAATTTAATTAATTTGAAAAAGATATTTATTTCTTCAGATCACGCTGGATATAAACTTAAAGATTATATAAAAAATAATATTACCAAAAAAAATAAAATTTTTGACCTCGGGCCTTTTGGTACAAAATCAGTTGATTATCCACAATATGCTCATAAACTTGCCAAGAACGTTAAAAAATCAAAAAACAACTTTGGTATTTTGATTTGTGGATCGGGAACAGGAATGAATATCGTTGCAAACAAGCACAAAAATATAAGAGCAGCACAGTGTTTTAGTGTAAAATCTACTAAATTATCTAGATTGCATAATGATGCAAATATTATTACATTAGGATCAAGATTGATTTCTAAAAAAAATGCACTTAATTATGTACGTATTTTTTTGAGTACAAAATTTGAAGGAGGAAGACATCTTAGAAGGGTTAAGAAAATATAATAATTATGTCTAGTGAAGGTAAATATATAAATTCTGAGTATAAAGACTTTTTTGAAAAAAAGTTATCTGAAACTGATCCTGATATTTATAAAGCAATTAATGATGAATTAAAAAGACAACAAAATCATATAGAATTAATTGCATCTGAGAATATTGTCTCACAATCTGTATTAGAGGCACAAGGTTCTGTTCTTACAAATAAATATGCTGAAGGTTATCCTGGCAAAAGATATTATAATGGTTGCGAACATGTTGATGTGGCTGAAAGTCTAGCAATCGAAAGACTTAAAAGATTATTTGACTGTAAATTTGCAAATGCACAGCCTCACTCAGGAGCCCAAGCTAATGGAGCCGTATTTCTAGCATTGCTAAAACCAGGTGACACCATAATGGGTTTAAGTTTAAATTCAGGTGGTCACTTAACTCATGGCTCAAAAGCTGCTGTTTCTGGTAAATGGTTTAATGCAATTGCATACGAAGTTGATAAAGAAACTGAATTACTCAATTATGATGAAATTGAAAAATTAGCTATTGAGCATAAGCCTAAATTAATTATTGCAGGAGGAAGTGCATATTCTAGAGTTATTAATTTTGAAAAGTTCAGAAATATTGCTGACAAAATCGGAGCTTACTTTATGGTAGATATGGCACATTTCTCCGGATTAGTAGCGGGCAAAGGTTATCCAAATCCAGTTAAATTTGCAGATGTAGTAACATCAACAACTCACAAAGTATTTAGAAGTGCGAGAGGTGGAATAATTTTAACTAATAGAGAAGATTTATCAAAAAAGTTTAATTCTGCAGTCTTTCCAGGATATCAAGGTGGGCCTTTAATGCACATAATAGCTGCAAAAGCAGTTGGATTTTTAGAAGCACTAAAACCAGAATTTCAAGATTATATTAAGTCTGTATTAGCAAATGCTAAAATTTTATCTGAAACATTAAAAAATAACGGATTTAAAATATATTCAGGTGGTACAGATACTCATTTGATGTTAGTTGATTTAAGACCATTCGGTGTAAAAGGTAACATTGCATCAGACAGCTTATCAAGAGCAAATATTACATGTAACAAAAATGGCATTCCATTTGATACTGAAAGTCCTATGATTACATCAGGTATAAGATTAGGATCACAAGCTGCTACAACAAGAGGTTTCGGTTTAAAAGAATTTGAAAAAATTGGTGAACTAATTACAAAAACTATTAAGGGTCTTGAAAAGAACCCTTCTGATAATAGTAAAATTGAAGAAGAAGTACGTAATGAAGTTATAGATTTGTGTAGTAAAT
>CACDFC010000038.1 GCA_902552035.1 uncultured Pelagibacteraceae bacterium
TTTTGATATTACAGAATTATAAAAAAATGGATATTTACTATTAGATCCAACAACAGCAATTACTGACTTATTATTTATTAAATTTGTTACCTTTACAATTTTATTTTTTTTTAAATTTCTTTGATAAATTTGCAAAGTTCTATTATTCATTTTTTTAGTTATAATTTTTTGTTTTTTTAAATCCTCATTATAAATTAAAACTATAGGTATAAATGATTCATCTACTGAAGTTAAAAAATTAAATTTGCAATTTAATTATATAATTAAATTAGTAGATTTTTATTATAGAGGTTCAGCTGAATCACTTATAAATAGATTAAGTAACGAAATAATCAACGAAAAAGCAAAAATAGAAAAAATTTCTGATACTAAATATAGAGTTTATATTGGACCTTATAAAAACTTAAATTCATTAAAAAGAGCATTTGATGATATAAGTAAATTAAATTTCGAAAATATTGAAATAATTAAATTATGAAAAATAGATTAATTTATCTTGCTGTACTATTATCTTTATTTTTTAGTAATGCTTTAGCATCATTTAATGTTAAAGCTAAAACGGCAATCCTCCAAGATTATCTATCTGGCAAAATTCTTTACGAAAAAGAACCTCATATGTCTATTTATCCTGCGTCAATGACTAAAATTATGACATCAATAATTGCTTTTGATTTAATTAAAAAAGGAGATTTAAGTTTAGATGATAAGTTTATAATTTCTGAAAAAGCATGGAGATTATCTACGTCTGGTTACTCCTCAATGTTTATTATGGTTGGCGATGAAGTGTCAGTTGAAAATCTTTTAAAAGGCATAATTGTAGCATCTGGTAACGATGCCTGCATTGCACTTGCTGAGGGAATAGCTGGTTCAGAGGAAGAATTTGCAATTATTATGACATCCATGGCTAAGGAAATAGGTATGGAGAATACAAACTTTAGTAATTCATCAGGAATTAATGATCCCGATAATTATTCAACGGTTAAAGATATTCTAATTATGTCCGATTATTTAATAAGAAATTTCCCTGATTACTATGAATATTTTAAAGAATTAGAATTTACATGGGACAGAACAGGAGGTGATCCAATTACACAAGGCAATAGAAATCCTTTGTTATATAAAAATATTGGCGCAGATGGAATAAAAACTGGTTATTTAGCCGTGGAAAAATATTCATTAGCATCAAGTTTAAACAGAAATGGGAGACGTCTAATTGCGGTAGGAAGCGGATTTGATACCAAAAAAACAAGATCAAAAGAATCGCTTAAACTTTTAACTTATGGACTTACAAATTTTGACACGATCGAAATAGCCAAAAAAAACACAAATTTTTCTGTACTTAATGTTTGGTTAGGTAAATCAACAAATGTTGATGTACATTTAAAAGAAGATATATATAAAACAATTCCTAAAGCAAAAAAAAAATATTTAAAATCTATTATAAATTATACCGGACCGATTGCAGCACCTATAATAAAAGATCAAGTTTTAGCAAAGTTAAAAATATATTATAAAAATGAATTGTTAAGTGAACATAATCTTCATGCATCATCAGAAGTAAAAAAGGTAAATATTATATCTAGAATTTTAAGATCTATAAATTATTTAATTTGGGGTGATGTCTAAATTTCCTATTATCGTTTTTGAAGGGATTGAAGGCTCTGGTAAAACTACACACGTAAATCTTGTAAATAAATACTTAAAAAAAAAAAATAAAAAATTTATAAAATTCCGCGAACCTGGTGGATCAAAAAATGCAGAGTTGATAAGAAAAATAATACTAAATAACAAATCAAATTTTAATCAAAAAACAGATTTATTATTAATGCTTGGATCGAGAAGTGAAAATATCGAAAAAATTATCAAACACAATTATAAGAAAAAAATTATTATCATTGATAGATTTATTGATTCTACAATTGCTTATCAGCATTATGGAATGGGAATTGATATTAAAATAATTAAAAATATCAATAATTTTTTACTAAATAGAATTACACCAGATTTTACTTTTTTAAATGTGGTCAACAAAAAAAATCTAATTTTAAGATTAAAAAAAAGAAATAATAAAAATAGGTATGATAATTTTAACTATAAATTTTATGATAAAGTACAAAAAGGCTTTTTGAAAATTGTAAAAAAAAAGAAATATATGATAGTAGATTCTAATAAACCACTATCATACAATAAGCTTAAAATATTAAAAAAAATTGATCAATTAATAAAATAATGAAACCTGAAGAACAGACTAATTTGTATGGATATAAAGATGATTTTAAAAAAATCTCTACTATGTATAATAATGGAATTTTGCCTAATAAAATTTTACTATCTGGAAATGAAGGTATTGGCAAATGTACATTTGCATACCATCTTATTAATTATATATTCAATAAAAAACCAGATAAATCATACAATCTAGATAAAAATATTATAAATATAAATTCGAAGTCATTTAAGCTTATAAAAAATAATTCACATCCAAACTTTTATAAAATTTGTTTAAGCAGAGAAAAGAACTCAATTGATATATTACAAATAAGAGAAATGATTAAATTTAGTCAAAAAACAAGCTTTGATAACAATGAGAAAATAATTCTTATTGATCAAATTGAGCATCTTAATCAAAATTCAGCTAATGCTTTACTAAAAATTTTAGAAGATCTTAATGATAAAATAATTTTTATTTTAATTCATTCAAGAGGTAAAAAAATCATTAAAACTATAAAATCTAGATGCATCGAATTCAAGCTTTTTTTAAAGAATGAATTTTTATCTACTATTATTGACAATTATTTCGAAAATAATATTTACGAATTAATTAACAATGATTTTAAAAATAATTATTTTTCTCCAAAATTTTATATAAATTTTATTAATATATGCAA
>CACDFC010000039.1 GCA_902552035.1 uncultured Pelagibacteraceae bacterium
AGATTATTATTATTACTTTTTTATTTGGAATTTTAATCACTATTCCCGCAGGATATATGAATGATTTTATTTTAAATACTTTTGAAACAGACAACGAAGTGAACAACGCATTATTAGGTGGTTTTTTTGCGGGTGGGCTTGTTGAGGAAACTCTTAAATTTTTAGTATTATATTTTTACATATTAAGAGAAAAAGCTTTTGATGAACCAATGGATGGCATAGTTTATGGAATTGTTGTTTCATTAGGTTTTGCTACTCTTGAAAATTATGATTACGTTTATAGACTTGCCGAATATTATGAATTACAGCCAATAGAGGTAGCATATGTAAGATCATACACGGCAATACCTTTGCATGCTCTTTGTGGTGTTATAATGGGTTTTTATTTTGGAATGTATACATTCGTTTCAGGAGGTAAAAATTTAAGTTTAGCTTTAATAGTTCCCTATATAATTCATGGTTCATACAATTTTCTAGTTTCTTTTCCAAACTATTATTTTTTAGGTGTTTTACTAATAGCCTTAATTTTTAGTATATTTTTATATAAAAATGTTAGAGACTCTCAAAAACTTAAAAAAAATGAATTTGAAAAAAAAGTTATTTAGCATAATATTATTTTTTTCTGTAATACTTAATTTTTCTAACTCTTTCGCTAAAGAAAGTGTTTCAATTCTTTTAGAGAAAGATCATAAAGGTATCATGGTGATTTACAGGTATCCTTCAGGAAGTGATGGTATAATCATTTCTTACGGAGGATATAAATGGTTTAAAGAAGTTTATAAAAGTCGCACGAATAATGAGCAAACTTTTATACAACCAGCTAAATTTGGTGTTTCTGGGGATATGAAAAGTTGGATGTTGCAAAGATATGAAATAGATGATTTTTATTTTGAATTTAGGACAAGAGGAGACGATCAATATATAAATTTTTTATCTTCACAAGCAATCAATGAAATTGAAGGATATATTACCCGGGGAAAAAGATTTTCATTAGCAACTCTTCAGCCTGAAAAAGCATGGTATGCTGGGACTTGGACACCTGTAAAAAATATCAATACTTTAAAAAATTTAAGTCTTAAAAATTCTAGAACTTTTTGTATGATTTTATCAGAAGACTTTATGATAAATGCTTTTAATAAAGAACTTAAAACAAATGATGTTAGTCAATTAATAATAGACTCTGGTTATCAGTGTAATAATAACTTTGAATTAGTAAGCAAACCTAAGCCCAAAAAATATGAGGCAGATAAAGATCCCAGTCAACTTACTTCTACTGATGAAACTAAATCATCAAATGAGACAGTGTCATCAAATAAAAATTATAAAAATTATTGGTGGGTTGTAATTATTTTAGCTTTAGGTGCTTTTTTTCTTTATACAAAAACAGTTCCAAAACCAAAAAAAGTTAAAAGGATAGTTAAAAGTAAGCCTACTGGTTTCAAAAAAGATCTAATTAATTATTGGCAAGGAAAAGTTTCATATGGTTTTAGTTACTGGGTTTGTCTTACAATAATAGGGACAATCATATCACTGCCAGCTCTATATTTTTTTACCGATCAATTTATTGATAGTGCAAGTGAATTAGTTCTTTTATTTATTATGATATATGCTTTGTTTATCATAGTTTCTCAAATTTATTTAATTGTTGGCACCTGGAGAAGTGCAGAATTTTACAAAGCTCAAAAGAAAAAATTAAAGCAAAGTCTAATTTGGGGTTATCTCGGCCAGATCAGCATTGTTCTCTCGATAATAAGAAAATTTGCAGAATTTTTCTAATTAAAGTTTTAAACAAGTAAATTTAGTTTCATCAATTTTTTTTTTTGCATTCGCAATGATGTATTCAGGACTTTCGGTCCCGTAAACATTATTAAAATGATAAAATTTTCCTTCTTTAGAAATTATAAAATAATGAAGTGGAAATTTCTTATTTTTTGGTGTTTGCGTAGAAAAAATGATATATTCATCAATGTCTGTTAATACATAAAGATTTTGCTTTTTTAGATCGGCATTGTCTCTACTTGTATTTTTTATATTTCCACTTAATAAGAGCCATTTCTTTTTCTTTTCTAACAGAGCAGTAAAATAAAATACTTCTCTATTGTCTCTGCATTCTGTGACTATACGATTAGTATCAGGTTTATTGAAGCTATTAGATGTTCTAAATACTCTTCCGCTCCATATAAAAACCCTAAAAGTATTAATTGCTGCTTTATCTTCAAAAAAATCAGAAATATCAATTTCACTTAGATCAACAACATCAGCAATTTTATCAGCATTCTTAACACCGTGCATTTCTAAAAGATTATCATTAGAAGAATTTTTTAATTCAATAACTTTATTTATTTTAAAATTTGCAATTTCATTGGTAAAATTTTTACTTGTCTCAGTAGTTTGAATTATTTCATCTGATTTACCAAAACCTTTTAAGTCTTCTAATTTTTTACCAGCATCTGGAAGAGGCACGTCATCAGCTCGTTTTCCAAAAAATTTAAAAATCTGTTCAAAGAGTTCAACAAAAGGCCTTACAGCAGCTTGCGAATTGGTTGTTGTAAATAAAGTTAAAAAAATTATTAGTAGACAAGCTATAAATTTATATGGTTTAATCATTTATAATTAATCTATATGAGTTTGTTACATATATCAATTTATGCCCTTTTGTTAATTTTATTGATATTATCACTAGTTTTGTTTTTTAAGTTTTATTTAAAAATAAAAAGTTCAGATAAAAATAGTATTAATCTTATCGAATTTCCAAAAGAAACAAGTTCAAAAATTGAAAATTTTATAAAAGAAAATAAAAAAAAACAATGAAGAACTGATTAA
>CACDFC010000040.1 GCA_902552035.1 uncultured Pelagibacteraceae bacterium
GATGTTGATAGTCTTTACCCAGATTTTACTCCTTATGTTGCTAAATATGGTGATAATGGTGGCGCGAGATCTAAAGATGAACTTAAGGAATATTTTGATTATTACAGACTAAAATCTGCAGATTTTTGGCTTGAATTTTTAAAAATTAAGTCAGAGAGCATAATTAGAAAAAAATTAAAGAACCATAAGGCTCTTTATAATTTAGCAAAAAATTTAAAAAATAAGTTTTAATAATTTAGAGGAAATTAATGAATATTAAATTAATCTGAGTAACAAATGAGCAGTGAAACAATAAAATTTAATTGGAATTGTAAAAATACTTGGAGAAGAAGTGCAAAAAATACTGCCTGGTGTTTATTAGGTTGTGCAATTGGAGACTTTGGAACAATATTATTTTTTCAAATTACAAAAATACCATTTCCTGTTCTAGGAATTATGATACTTGCAATTATTAATGGTTTGATAACGAGTATTATTTTAGAAACTTTAATTTTACTACAACAAAATTTTAAATTTTCTAATGCTTTAAAAACAGCTTTGGGAATGAGCTTTATCTCTATGATCAGTATGGAAGTTGCAATGAATTTAACTGATTATTTAATTACTGGTGGTGCGATACTTACATGGTGGGTCGTACCAATTATGCTTATAGTAGGATTTATAACCCCTTGGCCTTATAATTATTGGAGATTAAAGAAGTTCAATATTAGTTGTCATTAAAACTTTACATTTAAAAAAAATCATCCATAAATTGTAAAAAATAATGTTGAGAGTATTTAATGGCTTTAAAAAAACTTTGTTCAGTTTTTATAGTTTTACTTTTTTCTTTTTCACTTTTTTTTTCTAAAGCTATGGCGGAGCCAACCTTTGTGCAAAGCAAATCAATCGAGGCATCCGATTATTTTGGATTAACGTTCAATAATGATGGAACAAAAATGTATACTTTAAGAAGTGAATTAGAAGTCGATGCAGTTATCGAACATATATTAACTACCGCATATGACATTTCAACGGCAACCGTAAATAATACTAAAGTAGTACATGTAAGTGGAGGTGATGCCTCTCATTTACCAACACAAGTAGTGTTCAATAACGATGGAACAAAAATGTTTATTGTTAACCATCATGGTAGAAGGACAGTAGATTACTGGTCACTAAGTACTGCATTTGATGTTTCAACTGCTACATTTGATGGCGAATATAGTCTCATTGGTAAAGAACAAAGAGCTAATTCAATTGCATTTAATAATGATGGTACCAGAATGTTTATTGCTGGTGTAGGAAATAATTTACAAGTGCGTGTTCATGAATTTTCACTAGATACAGCATTTGATCTTAGCTCAGGAGTTACTCAACTTAATACTGAAGACCTAATTTCTTTTCAAAATCACATAGATGGAGTTACTTTTAATTACGATGGTACTAAAATGTATACCATTAATAGTAAAGAAGATGAAGATAAGATTTTTCAGTTTGAATTAACTACACCTTATGATGTTTCTACTTTATCCCTTGAAGGTACTTTTGATGTAAGTTCTGTAAGTGAAGAGCCAAGAGAAGTTGTGTTTAGTAATGATGGAAGTAAAATGTTTATCATTGATAATGACGATAATAAAATTCATGAATTTAACCTAAGTTGTAATTGGAGTGTAATTGATGGTGCCTGTGATGATCCAATAACTACTTCTGATGAAGGTAAAGATATTTTAAGCTCAATCGAGTCTCAAACTGCAACAGCAAAACAAATTGCTATTCAAGCAAGCACTCCAGTTCTTAACCGTATGTATTGGTTAAGAAGACATAGAGCTAATGATAAATTAAGTAATCAAAATATTAAATTTAACTTTTCAAATTCAATGATGGCATCTCTTTCTAACATTATTCCTATATCAAATAAAACAAATGAAGTTCTAGACAAATTATCAGATAATTGGTCATTTTGGAGTGAGGGTAGTGTAAGTATTGGTAGAACTGGAGATACATCTACTTCATCATCTAAAAAAATTAATACCAAAGGTATTACACTTGGCATGGACAAAAAGATAAGCAAAAATAGATTATATGGTTATGCTCTTAGATTTGGTAATGATGAAGTCGATGTCGGCACATCTGGAACTAATTTAGATACTGAGTCTTTTAGTTTATCTGTTTATGGAACTTTTCCTCATAGTGATGAAAAATTTACTGAAGGTATCATTGGAGTGAGCAATTTAAAGACTGATCATGTTAGAAAAGGGGGAGGTAGCACCAGAATAGGAAAGAGAGATGGTGCTCAAATATTTGGTTCACTTAACTACTTAACAACATATAAAAAAGAAGATTTTAATATTACCCCTAATTTAAGAATTGATTTAAGCTATACAGAATTGTCCAAATATAGAGAAAAAGGTACTGCAGCTTTAGTTTACAAATCTCAAATAATTGAAACTGGAATGATATCTGCTGGTTTTACCATCAGTGATATTTTAGATTATAATTCTTTTACGTTTAAACCAAATGGTGGATTAGAGCTTGGAGTAGATTTTAGTCCGTCTTCAGATGCTACTTATCGTTACCTATCGGAAACTACAGAATACACAAAGTCTATAGACCAAGATTCAAAAAATATAAGGGCAAACATAGGATTTGATTTAATAACTGAGGATGGCTTATCCATAATGACCATCTATG
>CACDFC010000041.1 GCA_902552035.1 uncultured Pelagibacteraceae bacterium
CTCTATGTGAGCAGGAAAAAGCCTCATTTACATAAATATCACCTAAATTTGCTAAATTTTTTGCAAATTCAATGTCGTCATTTTCTTCCTCAGGATAAAACCTTATATTTTCTAGCAATGCAATCTTGTCATCAGAATTATGAAAAATTTCTTTTTTATTTAAATTTTTTATATTTTTAGTAATTAATCTTATTCCAGTGCTCAATTCATCTTTTAAATATTTACAAATTGGGTTTAAAGATAGCTCTGCTATTTTTTTGCCTTTCGGTCTACCTACGTGAGTAATCATAATTATTTTTGCATTATGATTCAAAAGATGTGAAATAGTAGGAATTATCTTCTTAATTCTAGTGTTGTCTAAAATTTTATCATTTTTAATAGGTACATTAAGATCAACTCTAAGTAAGACTATTTTTTGATTTAGATCTTCCAAATCTTTTATTTTTTTCATCAAGAAATTTTTTGAAGATATTTAGCAAGATCACACATTCTATTTGAAAAACCCCACTCATTATCATACCAAGCAGAAATTTTACCCATTTTATCACTAACAACACTTGTAAGTGTACTATCTACTATTGCTGATGAAGAATTATGATTAAAATCAACAGATACTAATTTTTCGTCAGTTATCTCTAAAATTCCTTTTAATTGTTTTTTGCTAGCTTTTTTAAATGCATTATTTATTAACTTTTCGCTCAATTTCTTATTTGTATTAAATACCAATTCGATTAAAGATACATTTGGAGTAGGCACTCTCATTGCAATACCTCCAATTTTGCCTTTAAGAGATGGAATAATTTCAGCTAGAGCTTTAGAAGCACCAGTCGTTGTAGGTACTATAGATTGGCCAGCTGATCTTGCTCGTCGGGGATCTTTATGAGAATTATCAAGAATTCTTTGATCGCTTGTAAAGGCATGAATTGTAGTCATAAATCCATTTTTAATCCCAAAATTTTTATTTAGAACATCTGCTACTGGAGCTAGACAATTAGTTGTACATGAAGCTGCAGAAATGATTTTATCATTTTTAGTAATTTTTTTTTCATTAACTCCATAAACTATAGTTTTATCAGCATTTTTACATGGTGCAGATACTATTACTTTTTTAGCACCATTTTTAATATGGTTTAAGACTTTATCTTTAGAATTAAATTTTCCAGTGCACTCAAAAACAATATCAACACCATATTTATTCCATTTTATTTTTTCAATATTAGCTTCTTGAGAATAAGAAATTTTTTTCTTGTTAATTATCAATCGATTTTTTGAATTGTTAATTTTGACATTTAGAGGACCATGAATAGAATCGTATTTAATTAATGAGGAAACTACCTCAAGTCTCGCTCTATTATTTATGTGTTTAATTTCAAAATTTTTATTATTTTTTTCAATAATTGAACGAAGAACTAACCTTCCAATTCTTCCCATCCCATTAATTCCAATTTTAATTTTCATTTCTTTACAAATTTTTTTATCTCTTTGTATATATTTTCGCTAGTTAAACCAAAGTGTTTGTAAATATCTTTATATGGTGCACTTTTACCAAAATCATTAATACCAAATTTTTTACCATTTTTGCTAAAATATTTATCCCAATTGTTTGTAGTAGATGCTTCTATGGATACTTTATAAATTGTTTCGTTCATAATCTTTTTTTTATATGAATTTTTTTGGCTATCAAAAATTTCTTGGCATGGCATTGAGATTATTTTTGAATATATATTATCTTTGGCCAATTTATGGCTAACTTCTATAGCTATTCCTACCTCAGATCCACTCGCCAAAATTGTTAAACTGATCTTTCCTCTCGTTCTTAAAACTTCATAGGCTCCATAAGAACTTTTATTTAAAACTGAGTATTTATTTCTTATAGGTTTTAAATTCTGTCTAGTTAGAGATAAAACACTCGGTGTTTTAGAGTTTCTTAAAGCTAATTCCCAACATTCAATTGTTTCAACTCTATCTGCAGGTCTAAAAATATTTAAATTAGGTATAGATCTTAAACCAGAAAGTTGTTCTATAGGTTGGTGAGTTGGTCCATCCTCTCCGAGCCCAATAGAATCGTGTGTCATCACATAAATAACCCTTTGTTTCATTATTGCTGATAATCTTATTGATGGTTTGCAATAATCTGAAAAAATTAAAAATGTTCCTCCGTAAGGTATTAATTTACTATGAAGAGAAAGACCATTCATTATTCCACACATTGCATGCTCTCTAACACCATAGTGTATATAATTTCCACTAAATTGACTCGGCTTAATTATATTTTGAAATTTTGTTTTTGTATTATTTGAGCCCGCAAGGTCAGCGGATCCACCAATTAATACTCTGTTGTTTTTTGTGATTGCAATAAGAGCTAATTCAGATGATTTTCTTGTAGCAAGATCTTTTGGATTTTTTATGGCATCAATTTTTTCTTTTTTTAAATTATTAATAAATTTAGTTTCAAAAATTTTCTGAATTTTATTTTTATTATTTTTATTGGCTGCATTCCATTTTTTTTCGAGTTTAATTCCTTTTTTTCCAA
>CACDFC010000042.1 GCA_902552035.1 uncultured Pelagibacteraceae bacterium
GGGCTTTTTTTAATTCTATAGTAACTAAAAACGAATTTGTCTATCGTCAACATATACAAAATCATAATTAAAATTGCAAAAGGGATTGTTAATAATGCAGTTGGTAAGATACCAAAATTAATGCCGATGGATTGAAAGTAATAAGTAAATAAAACAGCAACCATTGTTCCAAAAGACATCATGTCTCCGGTTGCAAAATTAGCAAATCTAAGCACACCATATACTAGCGTCACAAAAATTGCACCTAAAGCTAATTGAGAGCCATATGAGAGAGCAGGTATTATTGTATAATTCAATAAAACAATTATTGCATTTAAAATATCCATCTATGCTCCCAAAAAAGATCTTCTTACCTCTGGATCTTTTAATAATTCATTTCCAGATCCCTGAAATTTATTTTCACCTGTAACTAAAACATAACCCCTGTCAGAAATACTTAGAGCTTGCTTTGCATTTTGTTCAACCATTATAATTGCAACATTTTTTTCTTTTACCTTAATAATATGCTGAAACAATTCATCCATAACTATAGGTGAAACTCCAGCAGTTGGTTCGTCTAACATAAGAACTGACGGCTGGATCATTAATGCTCTACCAAGTGCAACTTGTTGTCTTTGACCTCCTGATAGTTCTCCTACTACTTGAGAGGCTTTCTCTTTTAAAATAGGAAAAAGTTCAAAGATATCCTCGATAACATCATCTATATTGTCATTTCTTAAAAAAGCACCAACTTCCAAATTTTCTTTTACTGTTAGTTCTGAAAAAACATTTCTAGTCTGTGGTACAAAAGAGATGCCACGCTTTACTCTATCTTGAGGGCTTAAATTTGAAATGTCATTTCCATCAATTAAAATGTTTCCAGATTTTAAATTAAGTAAACCGAGCATAGCTTTCATTGCTGTAGATTTGCCTGCACCGTTGGGACCAAGAATTGCAACAATTTCTCCTTTGTTAACATTGATAGAACAACTATTAATTATATCTGGACCATTGCCGTACCCGGCTGTCATTTTATTTCCTTCAAAAAATGCCATTCAATTAGTCTCCAACATTTTTGTTAGCCTTACCCAAATAACTCTCTATAACTTTCTCATTGGTTTTGACTTCATCTGAAGTCCCTTCGAAAAGAACTGAACCATCGGCCATTACAATAACAGGGTCACACATTCTACTAATAAAATCCATATCATGCTCTATCATACAGAATGTGTATCCTTTTTCTTTATTTAATCTTAAAATTGCGGTGCCTAAATCTTTTAATAAGGTTCTATTAACGCCAGCACCTACTTCGTCTAATAATACTAATTTGGCATCAACCATCATTGTTCTTCCGAGTTCTAGAAGTTTTTTTTGACCTCCAGATAGATTGCCAGCAAGTTCATTAGCTAGATATTTTAAATTTAAAAAATCTGCAACCTCATAAGCTTTTTTTCTTAATTCGTCTTCCTCTTTTTTAATTATTGATGGTTTTAAAAGAGCGTTTATAAGATTTTCTCCTGATTGATTTCCAGGGACCATCATTAAATTTTCAAGAACCGTCAAATTAGAAAATTCATGTGCAATTTGAAAAGTTCTAAGTATTCCCTTTGAGAATAATTCATAAGATGGAACATGGGTTATATCTTCATCATTAAAAATTACTTTTCCATCGTTTGGTTTTAAGTTGCCTGCTATTAAATTAAATAATGTTGTTTTACCTGATCCATTTGGTCCTATTATGCCAGTAATTGAACCTCTTTTTATTTTTAGAGAACATGAGTCTACTGCAGCTAAACCTCCAAAAAATTTTGAAAGATTATCAATTTTTAAAATATTCGAATCTGGATGCATTAAAAACTATACTTTATTTAGTCTTTTAAGAATATTATTAATAGATTTTTCTAAAACTTTAAAATATCCAGACTTTCTCAATTCATTAAGTCCTTGCCAATTAAGACCACCTGGTGTTTGAGACTCTTTAACTAAAAGTTTTAAATTTTTTTTTGAATTAGCTTTCGAAAGCTCAGCTAAAGCAGAATATAAATAAGTAACATACTGTTGAGCTTGTTTTCTTTTTAAACCTTTTTTAATTAACCAATTAGATAAAACTCTTAAAATTTCATAAAATGAAGCCATT
>CACDFC010000043.1 GCA_902552035.1 uncultured Pelagibacteraceae bacterium
AAGATTATTTAAATAAGTTCTACGATATTTTAGGTAAAATTCATAATTGGGATAACTTAATTATATCGGAAAAATCAGAGGTAATTAAAAATGTATTAAATATAAATACCTCTATTGATGAATTAATCAAATATTTTGATCTATTTATTAAATTCTCTAGAAATAAGTCTTTAAATTATTTCACAAAAGGTGTAATAAGCATAAAATTTTAAGCTTATGGCTGTACCAAAAAGAAAAACAAGTAGATCAAGATCTGGAAAAAGACGGTCGCATATCAGAATCTCTTCAAAAAATATAATTGAAGATAAGAAAAGTGGCGAATATAGACTATCACACCACTTAGATCCAAAAACTGGTATGTATAAAGGAAGACAAATATTAGATCCAAAAGATTAAATAATTTATAATAAAAACTTAATGAATAATCTTGTGACTATTGCTGTTGATGCAATGGGTGGTGATGGATCGCCCAAAAAAATTATAGATGGAATTTTAGATCATTGTAATAAAACCAAAAATGTTAAATATTTAATATTTGGTAATAAATACCAGATTGAAAAATTATTACCGAAATCATACTCATCGCAAACTTTTCAAATTTTTCACACAGAAAAAATTGTTGAAGGTAAAGATACACCATTAGAAGGTGCAAAGAGAGGGAAGGAAACAAGTATGTGGTTATCAATTCAAAGTGTAAAGGATAAAAAAGCTGATATAGTAATTTCAGCTGGAAATACAGGCGCCTTACTTGTAATAGCTAAACTTAATTTAAAAATGATTGAAAATATAGATAAGCCAGCTCTTTCTGCAATATGGCCTAATAAAAAAGGTATGAGTGTGGTGTTAGATTTAGGTGCTAACATTGATTGTAGTGAAAAAAATTTAATAGACTTTTCAATAATGGGGTCTTCACTGTTTAAATCACTATATCCAGATGAAAATGCAAAAGTAGCATTGTTAAATATAGGCTCAGAAGAAATTAAAGGAAAAGAGATAATTAAAAATACATATCATAAATTGAATCAAATAAATTCTAAAGACTTTGAATTTAAAGGATTTATTGAAGGTAACAATTTAATGAATGGCGATGTAAATGTTATCGTAGCAGACGGATTTACAGGTAATGTTGCATTAAAAACTGCTGAAGGTACGGCAAATTTTATTACTACAGAGTTAAAAAACATTATGAGCAATAACTTCATGGGAAAACTTTCAAGTATAATAAATATTAAAAATCTTAAAAAATTTAAAAAAAGATTAGACCCAAGACTCTATAACGGAGCAATTTTATTAGGTCTAGACTCACCAGTAATTAAGAGTCATGGTGCAACTGATTATATTGGTTTTTCAAATTCACTTTTAGTATGTGAAAAAATAATAAGAGGTCAATTGATAAATAAAATAAAACAAAATCTATAATGAGAGACAACCTTACAAAAAAAGATATAATTAAAAGTATATATATGCAAATTGGTTTTCCGAAAAAGGTAATTGAGGAAATAATAAATGATTTAATGGATTTAATTATAGATGGGATCAAAAAGGATAAAAAACTTAAAATAACAAATTTTGGAACTTTTATCTTAAGAGAAAAAAAGAGTAGAATTGGCAGAAATCCAAAAACCAAAGAGGAACGAATTGTTAAGGAAAGAAAAGTTGTGCTATTTAAACCATCGAAAGATTTCAAAAAATTTGTTAATATTAATCATGAGTCAAAATAATGAAAAATATTATTCAATTAGTGAGGTAGCTAAAATACTTAATCTCATAGATAATAAAACAGGAAAGATTAATACTCATACTTTAAGATTTTGGGAAAAAAACTTTAAACAAATTAAACCTAAGATATTTTCTGGAAGACGTAGACTGTATAATAATTCGGATGTACTGATTTTGAAAAAAATAAAATTTTTGCTAAAAGAAAAAGGTCTGACACTAAAAGGTGCTAAAAAGCAATTGAATGATGAAAAATCTGATCTTGACGAATTAAATAAAAATCATATAAACACAAAAAATAACTTGAAATTAAAAATACAAAATATTTCAAGTTTAATAAAGAAATTAAAAGATTAATTAATGGCAAAAAAAACACATATTAAAGTTCGTTTAG